>NZ_CP123385.1:0-300000 GCF_040409955.1 Salipiger sp. H15 | reverse complement strand
CTATCTCGACATGAACGGCGGGGCCGAGGACAAGGCGTCCTTCGTCTACGACGCGCCGAGCGCGGGGTCCTACACGCTGAGCTTCCGCATGGCGAACGGCTCCGGCACGCCGCGGCCCGTCGCCATCCACGCGGGCATCCAGACCGTGCAGATCGCCTCGACCGACACCGGCAGCTTCGCCACCTGGCAGAGCTTCGAGATCACCCTCGACCTCGTCGAGGGGCCGAACACGGTGATCATCGAGCAGCTTGCCGCGGCGGGCGGGCCCAACATCGACAGCGTCGCCGTGGTGCCCAACCTGCCCACCGCGCCGAACGACGGCAGCGAGTCCGTCGGCGGCGTCACCTACACCAGGTACGAGGCGGAACACGCGGTGCTCGACGGCGCGGTGATCGCCACCGACGAGCGCAACCAGAGCGGCGGCGAGTTTGTCGACTTCGACGGCACCGGCACGCAGAGCATCACCTGGACGGTCTCGGTCACCGAGGCGGGCATCTACGGCATGGACATCCTCTATGCGCTCGCCACCACCAAGGCCGCGCGTCCCGCCTCGCTCTTCGTCAACGGCATCGACCAGGGCATCCTCGCCTTCGAGCCGAACAGCACCGCGGCCGAGAACGTCTGGGGCCCGCAGAGCGCGCAGGTCTCGCTTTCCGCCGGGCTCAACACGATCTCGATCAGCGTGCCCGACGCCAACGGCGCCAACATCGACTACCTGCGCGTCTCGCAGGCGCCGGTGGACAGCTTCGTACCCGCCTATGCCGCGATCGACGGCGAGGGGCGGATCGAGCTCGAGGCCACCGACGACACCACCCGCACGCTCGGCGCGACGCAGGTGGAGTTCTACTTCACCGTCGCGGCGGACGACACCTACGCGCTCGACCTCGCGGCCAACGCCGGGGCACCCGATGGCGCGGGCCTGACGGTCTATCTCAGCGCCAACGGCGCGCAGCCGGTCGAGATCGGCGACATCGGCTTCCCGGGGCAGGGCGACGCGGGCGAGACCACCGCCTATGTCGAACTGGCCGCAGGCGTGCAGTACAAGCTGACGGTGATCTCCGACGCCGCCGGGGCCAGCGCGCTCGACTATCTCGACGTGCGCCCGGCGCCGGGCAACGACAATGCCGACATCGAGATCCGCAGCAACGATCCGGCCTATTTCGACAACCGCCTGCACTTCTCGTGGATCGACGATCCCGACGCGGTGGCCGGCACCCCGCGCGACTACAAGGAGAGCGCCACCGTCACCATCTCGAACTCCGGCACCGAGCCGCTCGAGGTGCTCGAGGCGACGATCACCGGACCCTTCGAACTGGCCGATCCCGACGTCTTCTACGGGCTGACGCTGGCGGCGGGACAGTCGATCAACGTTCAGGTGCTCTTCGACCGCGCCGCCTATACCTCGGGCAGCGGCAACGTCAGCGGCGTCTTCAAGGGCGCGCTCGACATCCGCAGCAACGATGCCGACACCCCGGTCGCCACGGTCGACCTCGCGGGCTTCTGGCAGTCGCAGGACGAGGGCGGGCAGGAGCCCAACCTCAACGAGGTCTGGGAGGTCTTCGGCTTCGGCAACCGGATCGAGGGGCTGAGCTATTCCTCGGGCGGCGGCGGCAGCGTGCTGGACTTCTACGACCTCTACATCCCCTCGGACGAGACCGAGGTGCTGTCTCCCTACTGGCGGATCGCCGACGGGGTGACCGAGGCGCGGATCACGCAGATCGCGGCCTTCCACAGCCCCTCCGGGGCGGGGATCCGCTTCCACGCGCCGGGTGACAGCGGCATCGACGTCGGCATGACCACCCACATCAGCTCGAACAACCAGACGCTGCTGCCGCTGGCCAGCAGCAACAGCTTCGCGACGCGGGTGTTCACCGCGGCCGACATTCCCGATGGCTGGGCGGGCAACGATCTCTTCGGCATCGAGATCAACAACCAGTCGACCGACCCGCGGCTCAACCCGACCGGCGCCGGCACGCCGACGCAGGCCGACCTCGACGCGCGGTTCCCCGGCTACACGGTGGTGAACGGGCAGGTCTACGACCCCGAGGGCAACGAGGTCTCGGACGGCTACACCGTGCGGATGTACCAGGCCGTGGACGAGGATGGCGCGATCATCGAGAACGTCTTCCTCGGCGTGATGGACTACACGGGGATCAACTACGACTACAACGACAACATGTTCGTCATCGAGGGCGTCGCTCCGGTCTATTACGGCGCGGTTGCCACCATCGAGGGGCTCGACGATGCCGCGGCCGACGACCGGCTGGTCTTCTCGCGTATCGACAACCCCGCGAACGGCAACCAGGCCTTCCGCGACAGCGCGGTGATCACCATCACCAACGACGGCATCGCCGGGCTCAGCATCGACGATCTCGAGGTCACCGGGGCCTTCACCATCAGCGGCCTTGCCGAGGGGCAGGTGATCGCCCCCGGCGCCTCGGCGCAGCTGACCGTCACCTTCATCGGCATCGACCCCGCCGACGACAACCAGGCCACCGCCTACGAGGGCACGCTGACCATCGGCAGCTCTGCCGGGACCCGCGAGATCGCGCTCGCCGGTCTGGCGCAGATCCAGTCCGAGGGCGGCGAGGAGCCGACCGTGGCGCAGATCGTGCAGGCCTTCGGCTATTCGACCGACGTGGCGCAGGGGTTGCTCTCGAACGGCGGCATCGTCGAGACGGTGGGCGACGAGGTGCTGCTGCCCTACCTGCAGCGGCTCGACGACAGCCGGCCGATCGAGGTGATCCAGCTTGCCGCCTACCTCAGCGCGGGCACCAGCCGACTGAGCCTGCACGACGTCTCGAGCGGCGCGCTCACCGAGCTCTACGCGCAGGACGACAACCAGTACCAGACCCTCCTGCCGGACGGGCTGGTCGCGGGGCCGGGCGCGCAGCCGGGCGTGGCGCGGGCAAGCATCGACCGCGACGGGGCCTTCGGGCTCCGGGTCACGGTGGACGGCCAGCCGACCTACTCGGCCTGGAGCGATCCCGATGCCAACGTGGCGGATGACACCTACGGCATCACGCCGCCGAACGAGGGCCACTACATCCGCTTCTTCCAGGCGAAGGACGCCGCGGGCAACGTCATCGAGGGCACCTTCATCGGCATCCAGGATTACCCCGGCGGGTCGAACTTCGACTACAACGACCACATGTTCCTCGTGACCAACGTGCAGGGCTACGACCTCTCTGCCGCCGAGGACGCGAATGCCGACGGGATCAACGACGCGCTGCAGACCGACAGCGACGGCGACGGCACGCCGGACTTCTTCGACCAGGACAACACGCCGGCCCCGGTGCAGACGCCCTATCCGGGCCCCGCGGCGCCGGTGCTGGAAGACAGCCTGACCGTGCTCGCCGCGAATTTCGACAACGGCGGGCAGGACGTGTCGTGGAACGACGACCCGGGCCGCGACGGCTCGCACCCGCTGCGCGCCGACACCGATGTCGAGCTGGTCGGCTCGAGCAACGACATCGGCTACGTGCAGCCCGGCGAATGGGTCGAGTACACGATCGACGTGGCGCAGGCGGGCAGCTACGCGCTCAGCGTCAACGCCAAGACCCCGATCGGCGGCAACACGGTCACCGCGACGCTGGAGGACGGCACGCCGCTCGCCACCTTCGCGCTGCCCGACAGCAACGGCAGCTCGACCTCGTTCAACGGCACGGTCTTCGCCGCGACGGCGGCAACCACCGTCACGCTCGGGGCGGGGCTGCAGACGCTGCGCTTCACCTTCGACGGGGCGCCGGCGTCGAACGGCTACATCCTCGACTTCCGTTCCTTCACGCTCGAGCAGGTCACGGTTGATCCCGAACCGGGGGACACGGTCGCACCGCTCGTGGGGGCGGTGGTCGCGGCGGACATCACCGCCGCGGGCGGGGCAAGCGCCACGGTCACCATCACCTTCAGCGACGACGTGGCGCTCGACGCCTCGAGCTTCGGCACCGGCGACATCTCGGTGACCGGTCCGAACGGCGCGCTCCAGGTGACTGGCTTCAGCCTGAGCGCGGCGGGCAACGGCAGCCCGCGCAGCGTGACCTATACCCTCGCCGCGCCCGGCGGCAGCTGGGACAGCGCCGACAACGGCGCCTACACGGTCGCGCTGCTCGGAGGCCAGGTGACCGACACCAGCGGCAACCCGGTCGCGGCGAACGCCGCGCTGGCCAGCTTCAACGTCTCGGTGCCGGACACCCCGCCACCCGCCGGCGATCCGTTCCGCATCGAGGCCGAGACCCTCGACCTGCAGGGCTTCCAGGTGGTCAACAACGGCCAGGCCTCGGGCGACCGGTTCATCCAGGCCACGGGCAGCGGCACGCACGAGGCGGGCATGACCTTCGCCGCCGCGGCGGGCGCCTACGCGATCACCGTCGGGCACTTCGACGAATCCGACGGCCAGTCGGTGCTGAGCCTGCTGCGCAACGGCGAGGTGATGCAGAGCTTTGTCTGGAACAGGGACGCGGGCGGCGCCATCGCCGACGCCTCCTCCTTCTCCGAGTTCACCTTCGACGCGATCACCCTCGCGGCGGGGGACAGGGTCTCGGTCTCGGGCACGCCGAACGGTGGCGAGCCGCTGCGGGTCGACTACCTCGACTTCACGCCGACCTCGGGCGGCGGCGATCCCGAGGACCTGCAGGCGCCGACGGTCAGCGCGGCCAGCGCGGCCAGCATCGCCAGCGCCGGCGGCAGCTCGACCACGGTGACGGTCACCTATGCCGACAACGTGGCCATCGACGCCTCGAGCATAGGGGTGAACGACATCACCGTCAGCGGCCCGGGCGGCGCGCTGGTGGTGACCGGGGTGAGCCTCAGCGTCGGCAGCGACGGCACGCCGCGCAGCGCGACCTACACCGTGGCGGCTCCCGGCGGCAGCTGGGACACCGGCGACAACGGCACCTACACGGTTGCGCTTCTGGGCGGGCAGGTGGTCGACACCAGCGGCAACCCGGTGGCGGCGAACGTCGCGCTGACCAGCTTCAGCGTCGCGGTGCCGACCACGCCGCCGCCGACGGGCGATCCGTTCCGGGTCGAGGCCGAGGACCTCGCGCTCGAGGGCTTCCAGGTGAGCAACAATGCCCATGCCTCGGGCAGGCAGCTCATCCAGGCGACGGGGTCGGGGGCGCACGTCGCGTCGATGACCTTCGCCGAGACGGCGGGCACCTACGAGATCACCGTCGGGCATTTCGACGAATCCGACGGCAACGCGGTGCTCAGCCTGCTGGTCAACGGCGCGGTGCGCGAGACCTTCACCTGGAACAAGAACGCCGGGGACGCCATCGTCAACGCCTCGTCCTTCGCCGAGTACACCTTTGCCGGCGTGGCACTGTCGGCGGGCGACGTGGTGGCCTTTGCCGGCGCGCCGGACGGCGGCGAGCCGCTGCGGATCGACTACCTCGACTTCACGCCGACCTCGGGCGGCGGGCCGGTCGAGGATCTGCAGGCACCCACGGTGGCCTCGGCCAGCGCCGCGGGCATCGCCTCCGGCGGCGGCGTCTCGACCACGGTGACGGTCACCTATGCCGACAACGTGGCGGTGGACGCCTCGACCATCGGCACCGCCGACATCTCGGTCAGCGGCCCGGGCGGGGCGCTGACGGTGACCGGGGTGACGCTCGACATCGGAGGCGACGGCACGCCGCGAAGCGCAACCTATACGGTCGCAGCGCCGGGCGGCAGCTGGGATGCGGGCGACAACGGCAGCTACAGCGTCGCGCTGCTCGGCAACCAGGTCTTCGACACGAACGGCAATGCGGTTGCGGCGAACGGGGCGCTCACCGGCTTCACCGTCGCGGTCCCGGTCACGCCGCCGCCGGATGCCGAGCCGGTGCGGGTCGAGGCCGAGTCCATGGACCTCACCGGCCTGCAGGTGACGAACAACGGCCACGCCTCTGGGGGGCAGTTCGTCCAGGCGACCGGGTCGGGGGCGCATGTGGCAAGCTTCGGCTTCACCGCGGCGTCGGGGGTCTACACCCTCAAGCTCGGCTACTACGACGAGTCCGACGGGCAGTCGCAGCTTTCGGTGTTGCTCAACGGCGAGGTGATCGACGACTTCATCTGGGACGCGGATGCCGGGGCGGCGATCGTCAACGCCACCTCCTATGCCGAGCGCGAGATCACCGGGATCGCGATCGAGACCGGCGACGTGCTGGAACTGTCGGGCACCCCGAACGCCGGCGAGCCACTGCGCATCGACTTCCTGGAGTATGTCTACATCGACGAGCTTCTCGCGGTCTGACCGCGCGCGGCCCGCAAGCCCAAGCGCCACCCGCCCGGAGAAGTCCGGGCGGGTGGTTCGTCTTTCGGGGGTCATGGCGCCAGGCGAAAATGCCTGTCCCCGCGGGGACAGCATCAAGCGGGGACGCGCCGCTACCGCGGCCGCAGCCCGTCGAGGAACACGTCGAGCAGCACGCCCGAGCGCTCGGGGTCGGCGCCGGGCCCGTAGTTGAGGCCGAGCAGCACGCGCAGCAGGTCTTCGGCGGTCACGTCCTCGCGCAACCGGCCGGCCGCGACGGCGCGCGCGTGCAGTGCCGCCACCGCGCCGCGCAGGCGCTGGGACTGCTCGCCGAAGAAGGTCGAGTCGGGCTCGAACACCGGCGAAAGCGCCGCGACCATGCCCTTCTTGGTGGCCATGAGCCGCAAGGCGCCGCGCATCCACTCCTCGAGCTCGTCCTCCTTGGCGCGGCGTTCGAGCGTCTCGACTTCGCGCGCATAGACCGCCTGGAACAGCGCCTCGCGAGACGGGAAGTGCCGGTAAAGCGTGCCGATTCCGACGCCGGCCTCGCGCGCCACCGCCTCGAGGCTGCCGCCTTCCTCGCGGAATACCTCGCGCGCCGCGTCCAGCAGCCGCTCGCGGTTGCGCAGCGTGTCGGCCCGCGGCTTCCTCGCCTTCGGCTTTTCCTGGCCTATTTCGCTTTCCATAGGTCAACCCACTTGAAAACGGAGGGTGCCTCCGTATTTAATCATCCACGGCCGGGTCTTCCGGCTTCCCAACCAGCTTATTGCAAGAGAGGGAAAGATGACACCGACACTCAATCTCACAATAAACGGAGTGCCGCAGCAGATCGCCCTCGACGATCCGCGCGCCACGCTGCTCGACGTGCTGCGCGAGCGGATCGGCCTCACCGGCACCAAGAAGGGCTGCGACCGCGGCCAGTGCGGCGCCTGCACGGTGCTGATCGACGGGCGGCGGATGAACTCCTGCCTCGCGCTGGCGCTCTCCCATGACGGCGCCGAGATCACCACCATCGAGGGCCTCGCCCGCGGCGAGACGCTGCACCCGGTGCAGGCCGCCTTCATCGCCCATGACGGCTTCCAGTGCGGCTACTGCACGCCGGGCCAGATCATGTCCGCCGTCGGGCTCATCGCCGAGGGCGAGGCCGGGCTCGACCCCGAGCGGGTGCGCGAGGGGATGAGCGGCAACCTCTGCCGCTGCGCCGCCTATGCCGGGATCACCGAGGCCGTGCTCGAGGCCACCCGCGAGATCGCGGCGGGAACCGGGGAAAGGGAAACCGCATGAACCGCTTCGACTACATCCGGGCCGAGACGCTCGGCGCCGCCGTCGGGGCGGAGGGGGCCTTCCTTGCCGGGGGCACCAACCTGCTCGACCTGATGAAGATCGGCGTCGCGACGCCGGAGCGTCTTGTCGACATCTCGCATCTGCCGCTCGACCGGATCGAGGAAAGCGGCGGCGGGCTGCGCATCGGCGCCATGGTGCGCAATTCCGACATCGCGCGCGATGCGCAGGTGCTGGCGCGCTATCCCGCGCTGGCCGAGGCGCTGCTCTCGGGGGCCTCGGCGCAGCTGCGCAACGCTGCGACCACCGGCGGCAACGTCATGCAGGCCACCCGCTGCAGCTACTTCCAGGACCCGCTTTCCCCCTGCAACCGGCGCGAGCCGGGCAGCGGCTGCGGCGCGCTTGGCGGCGTGACGCGGAACCACGCGGTGCTCGGCTGGACCGAGGGCTGCATCGCCGTGCACCCGTCGGACATGTGCGTGGCGCTCGCCGCCTATGACGCGGTGGTCGAGATCACCGGGCCGGGCGGGCTGCGCGAGGTGGCGATGGAGGAGTTCCACCCGCTGCCCGATGCCGAAGGGGCCGGAACGCCGCCGCTCATGCCGGGCGAGATCATCACCCACATCCGCCTTCCCGATCCCGGGCCGCTGGCGCGCCATGCGCGCTACGTGAAGCTGCGCGAGCGCACCTCCTTCGCCTTCGCCATCGTCTCGGCCGCCGCTGCGCTGGCGATCGAGGACGGCACCATCACCGAGGCCCGGCTGGCGCTCGGCGGTGTCGCCGCGCGCCCGTGGCGCTGCCGCAAGGCCGAGGCGGCGCTGAAGGGTCTGCCCGCCACGCCCGAGAACCTTGCCCGCGCCGCCGAGCTTGCCACCGAGGGCGCGCGCCCCTCGGGCGACAACGCCGCCAAGATCCCCCTCGCGCAGCGCATTGCCCTGCGCGCGCTGGACCGCGCCGCCGCCGGCACGCCGGACCGGCTGCCCGCGCTTCCCGCCTCCGTCTTTGCAGGAGATGACAATGGATGACCTGATGAACATGCAGGGGCAGGGCCACGTCCGCCTCGGCTCGAGCGCCGGGCAGGCGCTGACACGGCGCGACGGGGTCCTCAAGGTGACCGGCGCCGCCACCTATGCCGCCGACAACCGCCCCGAGGGGCTGCTGCACGCGGTGCTCGCCACCGCAGGCATCGCCAGGGGACGGGTCACGCATCTCGACGTGGCGGCGGCCGAGGCGCATCCGGGCGTGGTCAAGGTCTACACCCATGCCAACGCGCCGAAGCTCGCGATCAGCCCGGACGAGAAGATCCACTTCTTCGTCTGGCGGATGGAGACGCTGACCGACGACCGGGTGCGCTATGCCGGGCAGCCGGTGGCGCTGGTGCTGGCCGAGACGCTCGAGGCGGCGACCGAGGGCGCGCGGCTGCTCGCCCCGCGCTACGAGGCCGAGACCCACAGGGTGACGCTCGACGATGCCGAGCCCTTCGAGACCGACACCACGGTCTTTGGCAGGCCCGCGATGCACAGCTCGGGCGACGTCGATGCGGCGCGCGCGGGGGCGGCGCATCACGTCAGCGCCACGGTCGAGACCTCGCAACAGTACCACAACGCCATCGAGCCCCACGCCATCACCGCCCGCTGGGACGGCGACCGGCTGGAGCTCGACACGCCCAACCAGGCGATCGGCCTCTCGAAGCAGACCTTCGCCGCCTTCCTCGGGATCGACCCGTCGCAGATCCTGCTGCGCAGCCCGTTCATCGGCGGCGGCTTCGGGTCCAAGGCGATCCTCTACGGCGGGCAGCTGCTGGCGATCCTCGCCGCGCGCGAGCTTGGCCGCCCGGTGAAGCTGGTGCTGCGGCGCGACCAGATGTACGGGCCGGTCGGGCACCGCGCGCCGACCCGGCAGGCGCTGCAGATCGACCTCGACGAGGGCGGCAACATCTCCGCGCTCGAACATGACACGGTGACGCTGACCTCGAGCTTCGACCAGTTCCTCGAGAGCGCGTCCAACGCCTCGCACAGCCTCTATGCCGCGCCGAACCTGCGCACCTCGCACCACGGGCGGCGGGCGGATGTGGGCACGCCGGGGCCGATGCGCGCACCGGGCGAGGCGCCGGGCTCGGCCGCGCTCGAGATCGCCATGGACGCGGCGGCGCGGGCCGCCGGCATGGACCCGCTGGAGTTCCGCCTGAGGAACTACGCCGAGCACGATCCCTCGACCGGGCAGGTGTTTTCCTCGAAGGGCCTGCGCGAGTGCTACGCCGAGGCCGCGAAGCTCTTCGGCTGGGCGGGCCGCCCCGCCGAGCCGCGCAGCCTGCGCGAGGGGCGGCTGCTGAAGGGCTGGGGCATGGGCACGGCGCAGTTTCCCTGCCCGATGTTCCAGGCCGCGGCCCATGCCTCGCTGCGCGCCGACGGCACCGCGGTGGTCGAGACCTCGGCCGCCGATATGGGGCAGGGGGCATGGACCGCGCTGGCGCAGATCGCCGCCGACGGGTTGGGCATCGACATCGACAAGGTCGAGTTCCGCTCGGGCCATTCCGATCTGCCCGACGCGGGTGTCGCGGGCGGCTCTGGCCACACCGCCACTGCCGGCACGGCGCTCTTCAACGCCGGCGCGGACGCGGTGCGGCAGCTGGCCGACCTTGCCACCAAGGATCCCGCCTCGCCGCTCTTCGGCGCGGGCAATGCCGGGGTCACGGCGCGCGCAGGACGGCTCTGGCGCAACGACGACGAGCGGTCCGAGGCCTACGAGGACATCCTCGCGCGGGCCGGGCTCGAGCTCATCCGCGGCGAGGGCAAGGGTGCGCGCGAGGGCGAGCCGGAGCGGGCGATGTTCTCGCACGGGGCGGTGTTCGCCGAGGTGCTGGTCGATCCCGATCTCGGGCAGGTGCGGGTCAGCCGCCTGATCGGCGCCTTCGCGGCGGGGCGGATCGTCAACCCGCGGCTGGCGCGCAGCCAGCTGCTGGGCGGGATGATCTGGGGCATCGGCATGGCGCTGCAGGAAGAGGCGGTGCATGACGTGCGCAGCGGGCGGCTGACCAATGCCGACCTTGCGGGCTACCACGTGCCGGTCAATGCCGACGTGCCGATGATCGAGGCGCTGACCGTGCACGAGGACGACCCCTACGTGAACGCGCTCGGCATCAAGGGCGTCGGCGAGATCGGCGTCACCGGCACCGTCGGGGCCATCGGCAACGCGGTCTGGCACGCCACCGGCATCCAGCCGACGCGCTTCCCGATCCACCCCGAGAGCCTGATCTGACGGGCACACCCCGGCGCGTCCTCGCGGCGCGCCGGGGCGCAGGCTTGCCCTGCGGAAGGACGCGGAGGATAGTGGCAGCGACCGTTCCGACCGGAGCCCGCCCCGCCGCATGACCCTTGCCGCATGACCTTCCCGAAACGCCTGCCCGATGACCGGCCCTTCGTGCGTGCCACCGCGCTCGCCCCGGTGCTGCGCCATTTCGAGGGGCGCGAGGCAGAACTGGCGGAGATCCTCGCGGCCGAGGGGTTGGCGGCGGGCGCGCTGCGCGATCCCTACGAGGAAATCCCCCTCGCCGCCTACCTGCGCCTTTTCGAGGCCGCCGCCCGCGCCGCGCATGACCCGGTGCTGGGGGCGCGGCTCGGCCGGGCGATCACCCCCGCCGACCTCGGACCCACGGGCCTCTTGCTGGCGCAGTCGGCGACGCTGCGGCTGGGGATCACCCGGTTCCTCGGCGCGCTCGCGGCGCTGCAGAGCGCCACCGAGATGACCTTCACCGAGCAGCCGGACGAGACCGGCTGGCTCGGCATCAGCTACCAGATCCGCGGCGCGGCCAAGGCCTCCGGCGCGCAGGATGCCGAGTTCTCGCTCTCGTCGCTCTGCCAGTTGCTGCGCCAGTGCTTCGACCGGGGCTGGTCCCCCGCCGAGGTGCATTTCGCCCATGCCCATTCACGCCGGCCCGACCTGCTGGAACGGCTCTTCGGCGCGCCGGTGCGCTTCGAGCAGAGCGCCAACCGGGTGCTCTTCGGCGAGGAGGGGCTCGACACGCCGCGCCGGACCGAGGATGCCGGGCTGATCGCGGTGATCGAGCGGCATGTCTCGGACCTCGTGCGCGCGCAGGATCCCGAGATGAGCGTCTCGGACCGGGTGCAGCTGGTGGTCAGCCGCAACCTCGGGCGCGCGCCGGTGGACCTTGGTGCCATCGCCGCCGCGCTCGGCATGGCGCCGCGCAGCCTGCAGCGCCACCTCGCGCAGGAGGGCACCTCGCTGCGCGCGCTGGTGCAGGCCGAGCGCCGGCAGATCGCCGAGGCGCAGCTGGCCCGGCCCGGCACGCGGCTGAAGGCGGTGGCGGCGACGCTCGGCTATTCCGACGAGACGGTGTTCTGGCGCGCCTGGCGCAGCTGGACCGGAGAGGCGCCCTCGCGCAGCCGGGACTAGGCGACTCACCCCGTGCGGGACCGGGCGGGCTTTGCGCCCTGCGGGCGCGGTGCCCTTCGGGTGCGACAAAATGCCCGCCAAACATGCAAATCGAAGACAGCTTCGCGGCGAGACCGGGCTATTCGGCGCCTTCGGACCGCCCCAATCGGCATTTTGCGGCGTAGTTGGCGCAAATTATCGAATTTATGGCGCATCTCGCAATAGATGCACCCGCCGCCTCTCTTCAGCCTTTGGGAAACCGCGACACCCGAGAGGACGAGATGAGCGACACCATCACCCAGACCCCGCCCGCCGAGGCCGCCGCCACGCAAGCCGTCAAGCACCCGCTCGACCCCATTTGCGCCGCCGAGATCACCACGCTGAAGGCCGTGCTCGAAGCGGCGGGCTTCGCCGGCGAGAGCACCCGCTACTCCTACGTCATGCTGCGCGAGCCGGCCCGCGAGACGCTGGCGCGCTTCGTGCCCGGCGCCCCGGTCCCGCGCGAGATCGGCGTGCTGGTCACCGACCTTGCCGCCGGCGCGCTGACCGAGATCGTCGTCGACATCCCGGCGCGGAAGATCATCAGCCAGCGCAGCCTCGATCCCAGGACCGACGGCTGGGGCCCGGTGCTCGACGAGGATTACGTCGCCGCCGAGCAGATCGCCAAGGCCGACCCGCGCTTCGTCGAGGCGCTGGCCAAGCGCGGCATCACCGATCTGGACAGCGTCTTCTGCTGCCCTCTCTCGGCCGGGGTCTTCGGCTTCGAGGAGGAGAAGGGCCGCCGCATGCTTCGCGTGCTCAGCTTCCAGGCGCCGAGCGCCGATGCCATCCACGCGCTCTGGGCCCATCCGATCGAGGGCGTCGTCTGCCACGTCGATCTGACCGAGCGCAAGGTGCTGCGCTTCGTCGACACCGGCTTCACCCATGTCCCGCAGCAGAAGGACAACTACCTCGACCCGGCGATCGAGATGCGCCGGACGATGAAGCCGCTCAACATCACCCAGCCGCAGGGCGGCTCCTTCAGTATGAAGGACAACGTGCTCAGCTGGGAGAACTGGTCCGTCCGCGTCGGCTTCAACGGTCGCGAGGGGCTGACCCTGCATGACATCCGCTTCAACGACGGCGGCCGCGAGCGGTCGATCCTCAACCGCGCCTCGGTGTCGGAGATGGTGGTGCCCTACGGCGAGCCGCAGCCGACGCATGAATGGCAGAACTACTTCGATGCGGGCGAGTACCAATTCGGGCGGCTGGCGAATTCGCTGGTGCTGGGCTGCGACTGCCTTGGCGAGATCCATTACGTCGACGCCACCGTGGTAGACGACTTCTGCAACCCGATCGAGATCCGGAACGCCGTCTGTATCCACGAGGAGGATTTCGGCACGCTCTGGAAGCACACCGATATCTTCACCGGCCGCTCCGACGTGCGCCGCCAGCGCCGCCTTGTGGTGTCCTTCTTCGTCACCGTCGGCAACTACGACTACGGCTTCTACTGGTACTTCTATCTCGACGGGAAGATCGAGCTCGAGTGCAAGGCGACGGGCATCGTCTTCACCTCGGGGCGTCCCGAGGGCGAGTATGAATGGGCGACCGAGCTTGCCCCGCAGCTCGGCGCGCCGCAGCACCAGCACATGTTCTCGGCGCGGCTCGACTTTGCCATCGACGGGCTGAGGAACCGCGTCGACGAGATCGACGTGAAGCGCGTGCCGATGGGGCCGGGCAACCCGGTGGGCAACGCCTTCACCCGGCAGATCACCCGGCTGGAAACCGAAGGCGACGCGCAGCGCGTCGCGCGGAACGAGCTGGGCCGGGTCTGGCGCATCTCCTCGGCCGAGGCGACCAACTACCTCGGCGAGCCCACGGCCTACGTGCTGGCCCCCGAGGGGCTGCCGCTGCTGCTGGCGGATGACGCGGCCTCGATCAGCAAGCGCGCGGGCTTTGCCACCAGATCGCTCTGGGTCACCCGCTTCGACCGCGACGAGATGTGGGCAGCGGGCTACACGCCGAACCAGCACCCGGGCGGCGCGGGGCTTCCGGCCTATGCCGCGGCGAACCGCTCGGTCGACGGCGAGGACATCGTGGTCTGGCACACCTTCGGGCTGACGCATTTCCCGCGCACCGAGGACTGGCCGGTGATGCCGGTGGACTACGCGGGCTTCAAGCTGCGCCCCGAGAACTTCTTCGACCGCAACCCGACGCTGGACGTGCCGAAGGACCCGAACGGCGCCAAGTGCTGCCGGTCGAACAAGGTCGCGGCGGAATAGCCCGTGTCCGGCTGGCACCTGACCCTGCTGGCCCTCGCGGCGCTTGGCACCTTCGGCTGCATGGCCGGGGCAGGTCGGGCGCAGCGCGGGGCGGCGCTGGCCTCGCTTCTGGCCATGGCGGTTGCCATGGCCGGGGGGGCGGCCGGTCTGGTGCTGGGGGCGGGGGCGCTGCTGGCGCTGGTGCCTCTTGCCGCGCGGGGGTCTGCCCCGGCGCTCTGCGCGAACCGGGCGGCGTCGAACCTCGTGATGGCGCTGGTGCTGGGGGCGCTCTTCGTCCTCAACGGCAGCGCGCTCTGCGCCAGCGGCGCGATCCCGCTGCTCACGGTGCAGGGGCTCACCCGACTGCCGATGCCGGGGCCGGACTTCTATTTGCAGGGCGCGGCGCTGGCGCTGGCGCTCTACGCCGGGTTCGGACTGCTGCTCTGCCTGCGCGCGCTCTGGCGCGGAGACTTCGCCCGGCTGGGCGAGATCGCGCCGATGACGCTGGCCACCGCCGGAATGGGCGTGGGCCTCACCTGAAGAACAACAAGAAGACCAACAAACCCAACAGGAGACTGACCATGACACGCATTGCCCCGCTCGCCCTCACTGGCGTCCTTGCGGCCCTTCCGCTGGCCGCGCTGGCGGACTACCCGGAGAAGCCGGTCGAGTTCGTCATTCCCTTCCCGCCCGGCGACCTCGAGGACATCCTGACCCGGATGATCGCCGACGAGTTCCAGAAGGACTACGGCGTCGCCGCGGCGGTGGTGAACAAGCCCGGCGGCGGCGGCGGCCCGTTCCCCGGCGCGGTCGAGGTGGCCGGCGCCCCGGCGGACGGCTACACCATCGGCTCCTTCGTGTCGGACGTGCCGCTTTCCGGTCCCGAGATCGGCATCCCGCAGCTGTCGCCGAACCCGTTCGAGCCGGTCGGCATCTTCGTCACCTATCCCTTCGTCATCGCCACCTCGGGTGACGCGCCCTATTCCTCGCTCGACGAGCTGGCGGACTACGCCAGGGAGAACGACGTCGCGCTCGGCCATTTCGGCGCCATGCTGACGCCGACGCAGATCACCTTCGCCGTGGCCAAGGCCAAGGGCTTCGACTTCGCCTACGAGAGCGCCTTCGACGCGCTCGACTGCAACACGCTCGCCTCGGGCGACGTCGACGTGATGAACACCACGCTGCAGCAGGTCTTCCCCTGCCTCGGCGACATCAAGGTGCTGGCCTCGATCGGCTCGGAGCGCATCCCGCTGACCCCCGAGACGCCGACCGTCGGCGAGGTGCTGCCCGAGCTGAACCTCGCGCTCTGGAACGGGCTTTTCGTCAAGTCGGACGTGCCGCTGGAGGCGCGCGACAAGATCGCCGCGGTGGCCGAGAAGGTCATGGCCTCGGACGCGGCCAAGAAGCTCGCCGCCGACACCGGCGCGCTGATCTACTGGCAGGACGCGGCGGAGGCCGAGGCGCAGCTCCAGGCCGACATGGCGGCGCG
Source organism: Salipiger sp. H15 (assembly GCF_040409955.1). Lineage (NCBI taxonomy): Bacteria > Pseudomonadati > Pseudomonadota > Alphaproteobacteria > Rhodobacterales > Roseobacteraceae > Salipiger > Salipiger bruguierae. Next base: position 284,369 of record NZ_CP123385.1, on the reverse strand, counting down.
GGCCAAGATCGCCGAGCTGCTCGATGAGTGAGAGCATGACCAAACCGGTGCCGGGCGTGGACATCCCTCCACGCCCGGGGCAGCGCATCGGCAGCCGCTTCCAGCGCGTGATCCGCACGATCCGGATGCGCGACGTCACCGGCCGCCGCGACGCCGGGCCCGGAGAGGTGGTCTTCGCCGCCGCCTTCTTCGGCCTGTCGCTGCTGCTTTTGCTGCTGCTGCCCTGGCAGACCGAGTGGCTGCCGCGCACCAAGCCCTTCGTGCAGCCGCGCTTCTGGCCGGCGGTGGCGATCCTGACGATGCTGGTCTTCTCCGGCGGGCACCTGCTGCGCGCCCTTGCGGCGCGGCCCGCCGGCGGTCTGCGGCAGGAGCTGCTGGGCTGGCTGCGGCCGCTGGAATTCGCGCTGTGGTTCCTGGCCTACGTGCAACTGGTGCCATGGGCCGGGTACCTCCTGTCGACGCTCGGCTTTACCTCTGCGCTCGGCTGGCGGCTGGGCTACCGCTCGGCGCGCTGGATGGGGATCGCGCTGCTCTTCGCGCTCTGCGTGGTGCTGGTGTTCCGCAGCCTGCTCGGCGTCAACATCCCCTCGGGCGCGATCTACGAGCTGCTTCCGCCGGGCGGTTTCCGCTCGTTCCTGATGACCCGTTTCTGAGGGCCCGACATGGACATGCTTCTTTCCGGCATCGGCATGCTGATGCATCTCGACGTGCTGATGGCCCTGCTGATCGGCTCGGTCGGCGGGGTGATCATCGGCGCCATCCCCGGGGTCGGCCCGGCGGTGGCGATCGCCATCCTGTTGCCCGCGACCTTCGCTCTGCCGCCGCTGGTCGGGCTGGTCATGCTGCTCGGTATCTACGGCTCGTCGATGTTCGGCGGCGCGCTGCCGGCGATCCTGATCAACACGCCGGGCACCGCGGTCAACGCGCTCACCACCTATGACGGCCACCCGATGACCAAGCGCGGCGAGGCGTTGAGGGCGCTGGGGCTGGCCTATGGCGCCTCGTTCGGCAGCGGCATCCTGTCGATCCTCGCGCTGATCCTGCTCTCGCCGGTGCTGGCGAAGGTGGCGCCCATGTTCGGCTCGAAGGAGATCTTCCTCGCGGCGCTGCTCGGCCTCGTGCTGGTGGTGATCGCGCACCGGGGCCAGAGCCTTGCCGCCGGGATGCTGGCGGGCTTCGGCGTGTTCCTCGGAACCGTCGGGCTCGAGCCGCTCAAGTACACCCAGCGCTTCACCTTCGACCAGCCGTGGCTCGCCTCGGGCTTCGATCTCATCGTCGTGGTGCTGGGGCTCTTCGCGCTGAGCCAGGCCTTCGTGCTGCTTTCCGGCCCCGACGAGGCCCCCGAGGCGAAGCCGATCCGCGGCTCGATGGGGCGGGCGATGCTGGGCACCTTCCGCTACAAGCGGATCGTCGCGGTGGGCTCTGGCTTCGGCGTGCTGATGGGGATGATCCCCGGCGTGGGCGAGTTCACCGCGCAATTCCTCAGCTACACCTACGCGCAGAAGACCTCGAAGGACCCGGACGCCTTCGGCAAGGGCAGCCCAGAGGGGCTCGTCGCCTCGGAGTCGGCCAACAACGCCGTGCCCGCCGCCGCGATGATCCCGCTCCTTGCGCTCGGCATCCCGGGCGAGGCGCTGACCGCGATGATGCTCTCGGTCTTCTACGTGCACAACGTGATCCCCGGCCCGCAGCTCTTCCAGGGGCAGATCGACTTCGTCTACGCGCTTTACGCCGCGATGATCCTGCTCAACGTGATCGTCGTGCTCTTCATGATGGTCTCGTCCAACCTTCTGCTGAAGATCATCCGCATCCCGACGCGCTTCCTCGGGGTGATGATCCTGACGATGAGCTTCGTCGGGGTCTACAGCCTGCGCAACTCGATCACCGACTGCGTGCTCGCGGCGGTCTTCGGCTGGATCGGGCTGGTGCTGAAGCGGCAGGACCTGCCGCCGGTGCCGATCATCCTCGGGCTGGTGCTGGGCGGGATCATGGAGACGAAGTTCCGCCCGGCGATGGCGCGGGTCGAGGTCTTCACCGATTTCTTCGAGCGCCCGGTCGCGGCCTTCCTCGGGCTGGCGATCCTCGCGCTTGTCGTCGGCCATGTCGCCTCGCTGCGGCGGCAGGCGCTGCAGCGGCGCGCGGAGAAGGCCGGGGCCTGAGAGCGCCACAGCCCATGCGAAAACCCCCGCGCCGGGTGGCGCGGGGGTCGTTGTCTCACTTCTTCGGCAGGGCGTAGGCGATGATCCAGTCCGACTGGTCGAACGGGTTGTACCGCGCGCCCCCGGCGGTCAGCACCACGTACTGCCGGCCGTCCTTGCCGATGTAGGTCATCGGCGCGGCCTGCGAGCCCGAGGGCAGGCGGCCCTTCCACAGGATGTCACCGGTCTCGGTGTCATAGGCGCGCAGGTAGTAGTCCTGGGTGCCCGAGTGGAACGACAGGCCCGACTTGGTCGAGACGAGGCCCGCCATGCCCGGCATGCCGATCTGCGCCTTGAGGGGGCTCTTGCCGAGGGTGCCGAGCGGCGTGTCCTCGGAGGTGCCCGCCGGCTGCTGCCAGGCGATCTGCCCGGTCGCGAGGTCGATGGCCGAGACCATGCCCCAGGGCGGGGTGATGCAGGGCACGCCGAGCGGCGACATGAAGTTGTGCAGGTCGTGGCCGTAGGGCAGGCCGAACTGCGGCGAGCGGCCGTGCGAGTTCATCACCAGCTCGCTGGTGTCGCCGTACTCGTCGCGCGGGATCAGCCAGTTCACCGTGGGCATGCGCATGTCGACGACCATCATGCGGTTGCGCGTCTGGTCGTAGGAGACCGAGGCCCAGTTGAAGCCGCCGCCGTTGCCCGGGTTCATCAGCGTCTTGTCGGTCGACTGCGTGGTGAACTCGCCCTCGTAGCGGTAGCTCCTGAACATGATGCGGCAGAGCATCTGGTCGATCGGCGTCGCGCCCCACATCGAGGCCTCGGTCAGGTGATCCGCCGCGATGGTGGGCATCTCGACCGAATAGGGCTGGGTCTCCGAGTAGTACTCGCCCTCGATCTTGCCGTCCGAGGCGGGCACGGGTTTCTCGACGACCTTCTTCAGCGGCGTGCCGGTGCGCCGGTCGAGCACGAAGATCTGGCCGCGCTTGGTGACCTGGATGATCGCCTTGTCGGTGCCGCCCTTGCCGTCGGGGATGTCCGCGAGCGCGGGCTGCGCCGGCAGGTCGTAGTCCCAGATGTCATGGTGCACGGTGCTGAAGTGCCAGGCTTCGCGGCCGTCGTCGAGGTTGAGCGCCACCAGCGCCGCGCCATACTCGTCGTCGATGTCGCGCCGCGCGCCGCCGTAGTAGTCCGGCGTGGCGTTGCCCATGGGCAGGTAGACCATGCCCAGTTCCTCGTCGATGGCGATGCCGCTCCAGACGTTGGGCGTGCCCTTGGTGTAGCCTTCGCCTTCCGGCGGCAGCTTGGTGATCTCGGGATTGCCGAGGTCCCAGGCCCATTCGAGCTCGCCGGTGAGCGCGTTGAAGGCGCGCACGACGCCCGAGGGCTCGCCGCGGCTGATGTTGTCGGCGACCCAGCCGCCGAGCACGATCTTGCCCCGGCCGATGAACGGCCCGGTGGTCTGGGCGAGGAAGCCCGGCAGCGGCGAGACCTCGGCGGCGCCGTCGAGATCGCTCTGCGGCGTCAGCTGGGTCATCCCCTCGGCAAGGTCGACCGTGCCGCCCTCGCCGAAGCTCTCGCACACCTCGCCGGTCTCGGCCTTGAGCGAGATGAGGCGCATGTCGGTGGTGGTCATCACGATGCGCGGGCCGCAGTCGTCGCCGGCGGGCGGCTCGTAATAGCCCATGGTCCGGCAGCGCTTCCACAGCGGCGAGGCGCCCTCGGGGTCGAACTGCCACTTGATCTCGCCGGTGGTGCCGTCAAGCGCGGTGACCTGCGAGGCGGCGGCGCACTGGTAGAGCGTGCCGTCGACGTAGAGCGGGGTGTTCTGGTCCTGCAGATCCTTGCTCTGGTCGGCGACGAAGCCGGTGTGCGCGGTCCAGGCGACCTCGAGCTCGCCAACGTTCTCCGGGGTGATCTGCCCGGCGGTCGAGAAGCGCGTGCCCTCGGTGGTCTTACCCCAGGAGAGCCAGCTCTCGCCGGAGGTCTCGGTCGCGGCCGAAACCTCGCCCGGCACGATCGGCAGGTCGTTCTGCACCACGTTGTGCGGCACGAACATCAGGCCGAGGAAGCCGGCGAAGACGGCCAGCATGCCAAGGCCGCCGAGCCGCAGGCCGAGGGCGCAGGCGGGCTTGCCTTCGTGGCGACGGGCGGCGGGCAGCAGCAGCAGCGCCAGCGCCGCCATGAAGACCGGCGCGACGAGGCGCGGCACCAGGGCCCAGAAGTCAAGCCCGGCCTCCCAGAACGACCAGACCACGGTGCCCGCGAAGAGCGCGAGGAAGAGCGTGAGCCCCGCGGCCCGGCCCCGGAAGGTCAGGACGGCGGAGACGAGCATGAGCAGGCCCGCGATACCGTAGTACCACGACCCGCCAAGGCTGATGAGGTAGATGCCGCCGGCGGCAAGCACGAGCCCGACGACGGCGAGAAGAAGTCCGAAGGCCCAGAGCAGGGCGGACGGACGGGGGCGTTTTGCGACCTCGGTCACAGGGATTCTCCCATGGTTTCAAGGATGAGGAAGAGCGCGCCGGCGCGCGCGGAACGGACGGATGGCGCTGCCCGCAAGGGAGCGGACGCGGCGCCGGGCCAACGGGGCGAGCCCCCTCGGCAAGCGGGATCGGCGCGCGTTTCGCGGCGCGCGGTCCTGCCTTGCGTGACGGTTGTGTCCTGCACCCCTCGGCCAGCCTTCTGCTTGTCGGAGCGCGTGCGACCCCGTCTGCGGCTTCGAGAGAGGTGGCGCTGTCCGAAAATGACCAGCGGTCAGGAATATTGTGACCGCCGGTCATTTTCAAGGTGCCGGGAGGGGATGTGCCGCGAAGTCACTCCGCAGAGGCCGGGTATCGTCGGGGCTCAGGCCCCGCGCAGCAGCTGCCGGAGCACCGCGAGGAACATCGCCGCCAGCACCAGCGAGAAGGGCAGCGTCATCACCAGCATGGCGTCGCGGATTGCCCCGATCCCGCCCGCAGCAATGATCGCCCCGGTCAGCGCGGCGATCGCCACGGCCCAGAGCATCGAGTGCAGCGGCGTCTCGCCCAGCGGGCTGCCCGCCGCGCCGATCGACTTGATGGCGATGATCGCGGCGGTCGAGGAGGCCATGATCAGCACCACGAAGAGCAGGGTCAGAACGCCGGTCATCAGCGCCGCCCCGGTCGGCCCCAGCATCACGTTCACCGCCGCGACCAGCCGGTAGGCGTGCTCGGCCCCGAGGATCGTGCCGCCGGCGCGGCCGTCGATCTCCATCAGCAGCGCCGAGCCGCCGGTGCCCGAGAACCAGGCAAAGCACATGAGCGACGGGCCGAGCATCGCGCCGAGGATGAACTCGCGCACCGTCCGCCCCCTCGAGATGCGCACGAGGAAGAGCCCGACGAAGGGGGCGAAGGCGATCCACCATGCCCAGTAGAAGATCGTCCAGTCGCCCTGCCAGAGGTGCTCGGCGCGCTCGGCGACCGGGTCGTAGAGCGTCACCATCTGGCGCGGCAGCGTTGCGGCGTAGTGCCAGAGGCTCTCGGCGAAGACGCGGATCACCCCGGTGCCGCCGCCGCAGACCACGAAGACCGCCAGCACCACGAAGGCCAGCGCGATGCCGCAATGCGAGGTCCATTTCACCCCGCGCTCCATCCCCGAGCAGATCGAGGCGATGGTCGCGGCGAGGGCGAGGACCAGCGCGGTCAGCAGCGCGACCAGCGGCGGGTTGCCGGCCTGGTCGGCGAAGAACGCGCTGCCGGTCAGCTCCGAGAGGCCCGAGCAGATGTGTTCGAGCCCGAGCACGATCGTGGTCGCGATGCCCGAGACCGTCGCGAGGATGGCCAGCACGTCGATCACGTCGCCGAGCCGCCCCTCGAGCCGCTTGCCGACCAGCGGCTCGAGCGCCGAGCGCATGGTGAGCGGGTGGCCGTTGCGGTGGCAGGCGAGCCCGAGCGCCAGCCCGACGATGACGTAGCTGCTCCAGGCCGAGAGCCCCCAGTGGAAAAACACGAAGCGCATGGCGGAGGTCAGCGTCTCGGGCCGGGCGGCGGGCAGCTCACCGGCGAGGATGTCGGGATTGGCGAGGAAGTCGGACACCGGCTCGCTCACGGAAAAGACGAGGATGCCGATGCCGATCCCCGCGCAGAACATCATCGCCAGCCACGAGAAGGTGCCGATCTCGGGCCGCGCGCCCGGCGGGCCGAGCCGCAGCCGTCCCGAGACCGGCAGGCAGATCACCACGAGGTTGAAGAGCACGAAGCCCGCCAGCAGGTAGATGTACCAGCCGGCAAAGCGGGTGAGCACCAGGTCCTTCAGCGCCTGCAGCTCGCCCGTGGCCGGTCCCGGCGCCAGCAGGATCAGCAGCATGAGCGCGACGATGAGCGCCTTGGCGGTGATCGACACGGCCGGGTTGAACCCGCGGTAGAAGCCTTGGGGCACCGTCCTCAGCTGCAATTGCGCGGTCCGGGTCTCTGCGGGCATGGGGCGGTCTCCTCGGGGAGGGGCGCGCGGCACAGGGGGGCCTTCGGCCGGGCCATGGGGGCCGGCGCGTTCGGGAACGGGCTGCCCTGCGGGGCGCCTTGAGGTGGGACGGCCGCTTCGCGGCCTGGGGGTGGGATGGCCGCGTTTCGGCCTTGGGGGTGACACGGCCGCGTCGCGGCCCGGGGAATGGCGCAAGCGTGGCGGCGAATTGTTGTGAGACTATTTGAAAACGCCGCCCGCGGCGGGGCGCTCAGCGCAGGTGGCGGCTGCCGAGGATCGCGGCGATGCGGGCGGTCTCGTCGAGCGGCGGGTAGCTCCAGCGCCCGATCGTGCCCTGGAAGCCGCGCACTGCGCCCTGCGCCTCGATCGCCTGGTAGAACCGGTCCATCTTCGCCACGCGCCCGGTCAGCCGGAAGGCGTGCACCGGCAGGCCGCTGGTGGCGGCCTCCGAGACCATGTTGACCGAATCTTCGGTCACCAGCACCGCGTCGGCAAGGCCGAGCAGGGCCGGGTAGGGGTTCGTGCCTTGCCCGTCCCAGATCCAGCAGCCCGACGCGGACAGCGCCGCGCGCAGCTGCGCGATGACCGCCGGATCGCTGCGCGGCGAGGGGGTGACGAGCAGCGACCAGCCCGCGCCCTGCACCGCCGCGAGGCTTGCCACAAGGCGCCCGGTGTCGGCGCCGGTCCAGGTGAACTCGCGCGCCGGGCCGCCGAGCAGCACCGCGAGGCGCGGGCCGGGAAGATGGGCGAAGCGGGCCGCCTGCACACCCGCCGCCTCGGTGATGTTTTCCTGCGTGACCCGCCCGAGCGAGCCGAGCGTGGTCAGCACCGAAGGGCCCGTCACGCCGTCATGCGCGGGCAGGATCACCGCGTCGAACAGCGCGTGCGGCAGTTCCGGGTCGAGGATCATCACCGCCGCCGCGGCGGTCCGGCGCGAGAGCGCCGCGACCAGCGGCGCGGCGTGGCGTCCCGCGCCGAGCACGATGGCGGGTCCGCCCGTGGGCAGCGGCGCCATGACCCGCGCGCCCTCCGCCAGCCCGAGTTCGGGCCAGCCGGGAACCACCCGAGCCGCGCCGTGCCAGGCCCGGGCCGAGAGCCGCCGCGACCAGCGGCGGAAGGCGAAGCGCCGCTCCTCGAGGAGCGCGTCGAAGCGGCGGGCCAGCGCCTCGGCAAGGCCGAGCGCCTGCGCCCGGGTCCCGCCGTCGCCCAGCGTCAGGCACACCACCGCGGCGCGATCCGAAGGGTCGGCCATGGGGCCGAAGTCAGGCTGTGTCATCGCGGCGAGCTTATCCGCCGCCCGGCACGGGGCAAGCCGCCCTGCTGCACGGCCGGGCGGCGCCCCCGGGGCGCACCGGCGGGATTCCGCCGCGCGACCGGGCACGGTCCGGCACCGGCGGAGGAAAGCCTTGCTCTCCGGCCCGGATCGGCGATCCTGAGGTCTCGATTTCCAGACGACATATTTCATCCGCCCCGCGCCGGGCCTTCCGGTCCCGCAAGGCGGCAACATGCATTTCGACCGCGAAGCCCATGGGAGATTGTCTTGGGCGGCACGATGGATCGCATCCTCTTCCTGCTCGACAGCCGCGCCCGCCGCCGGCTCTGGCGGGTGTTTGCCGTCAGCATCGGCATGGGGCTCGCCGACATGGCGGCGGTGCTGTCTATAGCGCCCTTCCTGATGGTCGCGGCGCGCCCGCAGGCGGCGCTCGAGAACCCGCGGCTCGCGGCGCTGCGCGGCGCGCTCGGCATCGAGGGCGAGACGGGGTTCCTGGTGCTGCTGGCGCTCGGCTCGCTCGGGATGCTGACCGCGGCCATCCTCTTCCGCATCTGGGGCCATACCTTCCTGCGCGGTTTCGTGCGGGGCCAGAGCGTGAGCCTCGCCTCGCGGCTGGTGTCGCGCTACATGCGCGCGCCGCTCGACACGCGGCTGCGGCGGCACTCGGCGGAGCTGGTGAGCAACATCCAGTCCGAGGTCGAGCGGGTGGTGAACGGGGTGATGATGAACGCCGTGCGCCTGCTCACCGGGGTCAGCACCGCGGCCTCGCTGGCGATCATGCTGGTGGTGGTCGAGCCGCGCGCGGCGCTGACGATGGGGCTGCTGCTGGGGCTCGGCTACGGCGCGATCTTCGCCGCGGTGCGCGGGCCGATGCGCCGGGTCGGCGCCGAGCGCATGCGCGCCACGCGCGAGACCGCGCGGCTTCTGAGCGAGGCGCTGGCGGGCTCGCGCGAGGTCAAGCTCTACGGCATGGAGCAGAGCTATCTCGACCGCTTCGAGAGCGCCTTCCGCCGCCGTGCCGAGGCGACGACCACCGCCGACCTGCTGCGCGACGTGCCGAAGTCGGTGCTCGAGGTGCTGACCTTCGGCACGATGATCCTGCTGGTGGTCTGGACGCTGGTGGAACAGGGCGAGGGCAGCAGCGCGCTGCCCGTCGTCGCGCTCTACGCCTTTGCCGCGGCGCGGCTCTTTCCGGCGCTGCAACGCATCTATGCCTCGGCCGCGGCGCTGCGCGGCGATCTTCCGGCGGTGGACGAGCTGCACGCCGACCTTGCCGCGGTCGAGGGGCTGGGCCTGTCGGACGCGCTGCCGGGCGAGGGGCTGCCGCTCCGGGAGGCGCTGGAGCTGCGCGGGGTCGGCTACGATTATCCCGACGGCCGGGGCCAGCTCATCCGGGACCTCGACCTGAGGGTCCCGGCGGGGCAGATCGTCGGGCTGGTCGGCGCCACCGGCGCGGGCAAGAGCACCATCCTCGACATGATGACCGGGCTCATCCGCCCCGATACCGGCGGGCTCTACGTCGACGGCACCCGCATCGAGGCGGGCAATCTCGCGCGCTGGCGGCGCTCGGTGGCCTATGTGCCGCAGGACAGCTGCATGATCGAGGGCACGATCGGCGACAACATCCGTTTCGGCTTCGCGCCCGCGGGCGATGCGGCGGAGGCGCTGCGCCGCGCCGGCAGCTTTGCCGGGCTGGACGGGCTGATCGCCGAGCTGCCCGAGGGCTACGAGACGCCGCTTGGCGAGCGCGGCCAGAGCCTCTCGGTCGGCCAGCGCCAGCGCATCGGCATCGCCCGGGCGGTCTTTCGCGACCCGGCGCTGCTGGTGCTCGACGAGTCGACCTCGGCGCTCGACACGATCAGCGAGGCCGAGCTGACCGCCGCCGTGCAGGGGCTGCGCGGCCGGACAACCGTGGTGATCGTGGCGCACCGGCTGAGCTCGGTGCGGGGGTGCGACCTGATCTACCTGATCGGCGCGGGCCGGGTGCTGGAACAGGGCAGCTACGCCGAGCTGACCGGGCGCGAGTCGAAATTCCACGCCTTCCACCGGGCCGGGACATGAGCGCGCCGCCGCCCGGGGGGACGCCCGGACTGCCGCCGCTGCGCGTGGCGCAGGTCATCGGCACCCTCGACTGGGGCGGCACGCAGGAGCTGCTGGTCTACCTCGCCGAGCGGCAGCAGATCGAGCGGCTGGCGCTGCGGGTCTTCGTGCTGTCGGGCCCGCTGGAGACGCCCTACGCGGCGCGGCTTGAAGGCGCGGGGGTGCCGGTTACCTACCTGAAGCGCGGTGCCGGCGGCCTGCCGGGGCTGGTGCGCCGCCTCGCCGCGGGGCTGCGCGCGCACGGGGTGCAGCTGGTCCATGCGCATCTGCGGCTGGCCAACACGGTCGCGCCGCCGGCGGGGCGGCTGGCGGGCGTGCCGGTGCTCGGCGGGCTGCACCTGCCGCCGCCGGGCCCGGGCCGGCGCGCAAGGCTGCGCGGGCTCGCCGAGGCGCAGTCGCTGCGGCGCGCCGCGCTCGGGGCGATCGCCTGTGCCGCCAGCGTCGCGCGCGAGAACCGCGCCCGTCTCGGCACGCTGCCCATCGCGGTGCTGCCCAATCCCGCGCCGCCGCCGCCGCCGCTGGCGGCGCTCGAGCTGCGCCGGAGCACCGGCCGGGTGCCCGGCGGCCCGGTGCGCTTCCTGTCGGTGGGGCGGCTCTCGCCCGAAAAGGACGTCGACACGGTGCTCTTCGCCGCCGCACGGCTGGCGGCGCGTGGGGTGCACTTCCGGCTCTCGGTCGTCGGCGACGGCACCTGCCGGGCCGAGCTCGAGGCGCGGGCGCGGGCGCTCGGCCTGCTGGGCCGGGTCGCCTTCCTCGGGGCGCGGCGGGATGTCCCGGACCTGCTGCGGCTGCACGACGTCTACGTCAGCGCCTCGCGCGCCGAGGGGCTGTCGATCGCGCTTCTGGAAGCGATGAGCCACGCGCTGCCGGTCATTGCGACGCCCGCGGGCAGCGCCTTCTCGGTGGTCGACGCCAGCGTCGGGCGGCGGGTGCCCCCGGCCGCGCCCGAGGCGCTGGCCTGCGCCATGGCCGAGCTTGCGGCGGACCCGGCGCTGCGCGCCGAGCTTGGCCGCTCGGCGCGGGCGCGCGTGCTGCGCAGCTACCGGGTCGAGGACTGGAGCGCGGCGCTGCGCCGGCTCTACCGCAAGGCGGCGGAAGGCGATTTCAACGGCGTTTCGATCGAGGCGGGCGCGCTGGACGAGGAGGTGTTCCGCGCCGACCCGTTCTGACACCTACACCCACATGGAGGAGGAGAAAGTCGATGCCGAACGGCAACAGGTTCGAAAGGAGCGTCAAGTCGGCGCTGCGGGGCTCACCGCTCTACGCGCCCGCCAAGCTGGTCAAGGAGCACATGCGGCGGGCGCATTTCTCGATGGCGCAGGTCAGCGACAAGCTGGTGCGCCCGGCCCCGCACGAGGTCTTCCTGAGCCTGACGTCAAACTGCAATCTGCGTTGCGGGGCCTGCTGTTACGGGCGGGACTTCATGCACGGAACGCAGCTGCCCTGGGAGATCGGCGCGCAGCTCATCGACGATTGCAGGGACCTCGGTATCGGCAATATCCGCCTCTACGGCGGCGAGCCTCTGCTGCACCGCGACCTCGACAAGTTCGTGTCCCGGATCCGCGACCGCGGCCTCAACATGTATGTCACCACCAACGGGCTGCTGCTCGACAAGAAGATCGACAAGCTGGTCGACGCCGGGCTGCGCAAGGTCTCGGTCGGGCTCTACGGGCTGGGGCAGGATTACGACGACTACGTGCAGCGCCGGGGCTCTTTCGAGCTGGTGAAGGCCTCGCTCACCGAGACCCGCCGCCGCCACGGCGCGGACAGGCTGCCGATGAGCCTCGACTGGCTGCTGATGCGCGGCACCGGCAAGCCCGAGACGGTGCGCGACACGCTGCAGTTCGCCCGCGATCTCGACATGCAGATCTACATCAACCTGATCCACTACTCGCTGCCCTACTTCGTCAAGAAGGACGGGGCGGGCGACAACCAGCCCTTCTGGTTCGAGGAGGAGGACCGGCCGCTGCTCGACGAGATCTGCGGCATGCTGCTCGAGGCCAAGCAGAAGGAGCCGGACCTCATCCGCAACACCGAGCGCGGCATCCGCTCGATCCCCGACTGGCTGATCCGCAAGGAGAAGATGCGCCTTCCCTGCACGAGCTACGACATGCTCTGGATCGGCCCGGACGGTACGGTGCAGCTCTGCTTCGTGACCTTCAGGATGGGCAACCTGCACAAGCAGCGGCTGACCGAGATGCTGTTCACCGAGAAGCACACGCGCTTCTCGCGCGATGCGTTCAACCTCAACTGCCCGAACTGCAACTGCGGCTACGACAAGCGGGTGAACCTGCACCGCCAGTCGCGGGCGCTCTACACGCCGAGCTAGGCGCGCGTCACGTTGCGGTCACGGCCTTGCCCCGGCAGAGGGCCGTGACCCGCGGCGCGTCACGGCCGCACGTAGGCGTAACCCTCTTCCTGCAGCTCGATCAGCCGCACCACGCCCGAGGGCACGACCTGGGCCTCGTCGAGCAGCACGACCTTCTCGCCGGTCTTCTTTTCCAGCCCGGCGATGGTGTTGCCGCAGGCCGAGAAAGTGATCGGAAGCTCCATGGACATGGTCGAGATGCGGTCCTTCACCGGGCTCTTGCCCGCGACCAGCATCTGCAGGCCGGGCCCGTAGGCGACCAGCTCGATCACCACCTCGTCGCCCTGTCCGGCGTAGTGCGAGGCGACGTTCTGGGCGTTGTTGAGCGCCATGTTGAGCACTTGCGGATCGTCCTGGTCCACGTGGATCGCCACGTGGTGGGTCTTGCCTTCTGCCATGGCCGCAAGCGGCAGGGCCGCCAGCATCGCGGCGAGCGCGGTTCTCCTGATCATCGTCGTCTCCTCCCTTTGACAACGAAATCATATATGTGAATTGAAGAATAACATAGGGGTTTCGGCCGCCGGACGATGACACCCGCCCGGCTCCGGCGCTCAACGCATCGGCGAGACCTGCGCCGACTGCTTGTACTGCGCGAGGTCCAGCACCGGCTTCAGCCAGCCGGTCCGGTCGATGCGATGGCTGAAATACTGCGCCCCGGCCACGGTGTGGTGACCGTAGTCGGGGAAATACTTCTCGAGCTGGTCGTTGGCCGAGTAGCAGGTCTCGTCGGGTTGAGAGCAGATGTAATCCATGCGGTCGAGCACGATCACCCCCGGGAACAGCTTTCCGACCCGGTCGATCTCGGCATTGGCCTCGATGACCCGCTCGTCCTGCACGCCGCTCTTGTAGACGGCGTAATACTCGGCGTTCGAGCGCGCCGCGATCGCGGGCCCGTCGGTCAGCCCCTCGGAATAGGCCTCGTGCACGATCTTGTCGAAGATGGTCCACTTGCCGCCGAGGTAGGTGGGGAACTCGAAGATGCTCTTCACCAGCACCACCGACTTGCCGTCGTCGCGGAGCCGCCGCACGAGGTCCTCGAGGATCGAGACGTCGCCGCGCCGCCCGTCGTAGCGGCTGACGATCATCACCACGTCGGCGTCGCGGTAGTTCTCCGACGAGAACATCGCGTTCTTGGGGGTCAGCTCGCCCACCTGCGCATTGAAGCGCGCCAGCTCCACCTGCGCCGAGATCTCCTCGCTCATGAACATCATGTTGAACATGTCCTTGGAGTGCGAGTTGCCGACGAGCAGCACGCGCAGCTTGTCGGTCCGCGCGTCGAACCACTTGCGCTGGTTGTTGCCGAGCTTGCAGCTGACGAGGCAGTCGAGCCCCTTGGCGTAGGTGCGCAGCGGCACCCAGCTCGCCTGCCGCAGGCTGTCGTTGTCGTTGTCGTAGTCCAGCATGGCGATCTGCTCGTCGAGCACGTTGAACCGGCCGCTGCCGAAGTTCAGCCTGTCGTTGAAGTGCACGACGAGCCCCACCGCGAGGAAGGCGCAGAGCCCGGTGGCGCTGTAGGCAAAGACCCGGAGGCGGGGCATCCGCCCCTTGCGGACCGGGGTCTCGATGTATTTCAGGCTGAGCGCGGCGAGGACCAGCGTCAGCAGGACGATCCCGGCCATCACGTACCAGGGCGGCTCGTTGAGCGCGTTGTGGCGGGTGAAGGACATCAGCGGCTGGTGCCAGAGATAGGCGCTGTAGGAGATGAGCCCGACGGCGACCATGGGCCTGAGGCTGAGGAGGCCCTGCACCCAGGTGCCCGGGGTGGCGAAGAGGATGATCAGCGCCGTGCCGACTGTGGGGATCAGGGTGGCGACGCCGGGCGTCGGGGTCTGGTCGTCGAAGAGGAAGACTGCATAGGCGATGAGCCCCAGCCCGAGCAGCGAGAGCGCGTTCCGCAGCGCGCCGCCGATCGGCACCGGGCTGCCCCGCAGGTAGACGGCGCAGAGCGCGCCGATCCCCAGTTCCCAGGCGCGGGCGGGCAGCAGGAAGAAGGCCGCCATCGGGGCATGCACCACCTGCCATTGCGCCAGCGCGAGGCTGCCGGCGCAGATCGCGACGATGACCCAGGTGAGGCGCTTCGTCCCGTATTTCCAGAGCGCCATCAGCAGCAGCGGGAAGAAGATGTAGAACTGCTCCTCGACGGCAAGGCTCCAGGTGTGCAGCATCGGCTTCAGCTCGGCGGCGGTGTCGAAGTAATCCGCCTCGAGCCAGAACAGGATGTTCGACGAGAAGCTCGCCACCGCCACGAGGCTGCGCGAGAAATCGGTGAAGTCGCGGCTGTGGAGCAGCATCCAGGCCAGCACGAGCGATACGAGGCAGACGACGAAGAGCGCGGGAAGGATGCGTTTCGCCCGCCGTTCGTAGAAGCGCAGGATGCTGAACTCGCCGCGCCCCAGCTCGTCGACGATGATCGTGGTGATCAGGTAGCCGGAGATGACGAAGAAGATGTCGACGCCGACGAAGCCACCGCTGAAGAGCTGCCATCCGGCGTGGAAGAATATGACCGGAAGGACGGCGACGGAACGCAGACCATCAATTTCTGAACGGTATTTCATCAGCCGTGGTCCAATCGTCGAATTTCAAAAAATCTGGGTGCCGTGAAAAATCGTTCGGCAGACCTGAAAATGCGTTGCGGTGCGGCGACTCGCCGGGCCGTTAACTAAGGTTAATATATCGTTAATGTTCTGGAACCAGAAAGCATCGACTCTTGCAGTGATGCAAGCCCGGGTTTGGGACAGGTCGATTCCCGCTCAGTGATCACCGCGGCGGCAGCCACGCCATGATTGCAAAGCGAATGTGCATCACCTGTCCCGCGTCGGCAAGCGCCGTGGCTGCGGCTGGCCGGTGACCTCGTGCCAGAAGGCATCGGCGCGCTTCTCGAAGGTCGCGGCATCGCGCGCGTCGCTCTGGTAGAAGGCCCCTTGCCGGATGCCGGGCGCGTAGACCTGTTCCACCCATCCGCGCGGGTCGTCATGCGGGAAGAGATAGCCGACGTGGCCGAGCTTCTCGGCGCCCTTGTAATGCGCGTCGCGCAGGTGCAGCGGCACCAGGGCGGGGGGCTGGCCGGTGACATGGGCAAGCGCCGCGCCGATGCCGCGGGTGGCCGAGCCCGACTTCGGCGCGCGCGCCACGTGCAGCGCCGCATGGGCAAGGATGATCTGGCTTTCGGGATAGCCGATCTTCTCGACCGCCTGCGAGGCCGCCACGGCGGTCTGCAGCGCGGTGTTGTCGGCAAGGCCCACGTCCTCGGAGGCATGGATCATGATGCGCCGGGCGATGTAGCGCGGGTCCTCGCCGGCGTGGATCAGCCGCGCCAGCCAGTAGAGTGTCGCGTCCGGATCCGAGCCGCGCATGGATTTCACGAAGGCAGAGACCACGTCGTAATGCTGATCGCCCGACCGGTCGTGGTTGATCGCCGCCGAGGCATAGGCCTCCTCGAGCATGGCCTCGGTGATCTGGACCGTGCCGCCCTCCTGCCCGACGCCATGGCCGATCGCGAGGCTTTCCAGCGTCGTCAGCGCGCGCCGCGCGTCGCCACCCGAGCGCCCTGCGATGAGGCGGACCTGCTCGGGCGTCATGGTCACCTCGGCGCCCTGTTTCGCCAGATGCTCGATGCCGCGGCGGACCACCACCTCCATGTCCTCGAGGCTCATCGGCTCGAGCTTGAGGATGGTCGAGCGCGAGACCAGCGCGGGCGGCAGAGCGTGGTAGGGGTTGCCGGTGGTGGCGCCGACAAAATCGGCGGTGCCTTCCTCGCAGATCGACAAGAGGTCGTCGGCCTGCGTCGCGGAAAAGCGGTGTACCTCGTCGACGAAGATCAGCAGCGGCCGGATGCGCGCCTCGTCGGCGATCTTGCGCAGCTCCTTCACCCCGTCGCGGGTGGCGTGCAGCGGGCGGAACTCCTTGCCCAGCATGTTGCCCACCGCGCGGGCGATGGTGGTCTTGCCGATGCCGGGCGGGCCGTAGAGGATGATGCTCCCCAGCGCCTTGGCCGCGATGCGCCGGCGCAGGATCGAGCCCGGCGCGGTGATCGCGTGCTGCCCGATCACGTCGTCCAGCGTCTCGGGCCGCAGCGCGGCGGCGAGGGGCAGGTGGCCCTTGAGGGGCGCTGCGTCGAAGAGATCGCTCATGGTCGGGCCTGTTTTCTGGGCGTTGCCCATTGCGCTAGCAGATCGCGCGAGGGTGGGCAAACGCCGCGGGGCACGGGTGCTGATCGGTCCATCATTCTTTCTTCTACCCGCTGGTCATGGCTGGCGGACCTGCTAGACATTTCCGCAACTTGCCCCCCGACCCGAAGAAGCGGGCAACAGCACAGGAAGGACCTCCCATGACCGATTTCGTCTTTGACCCGCAGCCGCAGCCCTCGGTGGCCGTCACCGGGACCGACGCGCGCTTCCCGCTGCGCCGGATCTTCTGCGTCGGGCGAAACTACGCCGAGCACGCGCGCGAGATGGGCCATGACCCGGACCGCGAGCCGCCGTTCTTCTTCGACAAGCCGATCGACACGATCGCCGAGGCCGGCGACGCCATCCCGTACCCGCCCGCGACCTGCGACCTGCACCACGAGGGCGAACTGGTGGTGGCGCTCGGCAAGGGCGGGGTGAACATCCCCGAGAGCGAGGCGCTGGACTGCGTCTGGGGCTATGCCGCCGGGATCGACCTCACCCGCCGCGACGTGCAGGCCGTGGCCAAGAAGCAGGGTCGTCCCTGGACCATGGCGAAGGGCTTCGACTACTCGGCCGTCTGCGGCCCGGTGCACCCGGTGACCGAGGTCGGGCACCTCGACAAGGGCACGCTGCGGCTCGCGGTGAACGGCGAGGAGCGGCAGAACGGCGACCTGTCGGAGATGATCTGGTCGGTGCCCGAGGTGATCGCCTACCTGTCGGGGCTGGTCGAGCTGAAGGCCGGCGATCTCATCTACACCGGCACGCCCGCCGGGGTCAGCGCGCTCGAGCGCGGCGATACCTGCCTCGTCGAGATCGAGGGGCTTGCACCGCTCAGCATCAGCATCGGCTGAGGCAGACATGCGAAGGCGCGGCCGGGGCCGCGCCTTCCTGCTTCGCGGACGGGGCGCCGGGGTTACTCTTCCCAGTCGCCCGAGAAGCCCTTGGGGATCATCAGGATGTCGCGGTCCACGGTGGTGATGTCGGTGCGCCCGCAGAGCGCCATCGACACGTCGAGCTCCTTGTGGATCACCTCGAGCGCGCGAGTCACCCCGGCTTCGCCCATGGCGCCGAGCCCGTAGATGTAGGCGCGGCCGATCCAGACACCCTTGGCGCCCATGGCAACGGCCTTCAGCACGTCCTGACCCGAGCGCACGCCGCTGTCGAGATGCACCTCGATCTTGTCGCCCACCGCATCCATGATCGGCGCCAGCGCGCGGATCGAGCTCAGCGCGCCGTCAAGCTGCCGCCCGCCGTGGTTCGAGACCACGATGGCATCGGCGCCGACGTTGCAGGCCTCGAGCGCGTCGCGCGGGTCGATGATGCCCTTGATGATGAGCGGGCCGTCCCACATCTTGCGGAACTCGCGGATGCGGTCCCAGTCGAGCGCCTGGTCAAAGCTCTGCGCCGTCCAGGTGGTCAGCGAGGAGGGATCCGTCACGCCCTTGGCATGGCCGACGATGTTGCCGAAGAACCGCCGCTTGGTCTGCAGCATCTCGAGGCCCCATGGCACCTTGGTCATCATGTTGGCGACCGACTTCGGGGTCAGCTTGGGCGGGGCCGAAAGGCCGTTCTTCAGGTCCTTGTGGCGCTGGCCCAGCATCTGCAGGTCGACCGTGATCACCGCGGCCGAGCACTTGGCGGCCTTGGCGCGGTCGAAGAGCCGCTTCATGTAGTCGTCGTCCTTGAGCGTGTAGACCTGCATCCAGAACGGCTTGGAGGTGTTCGACGCCACGTCCTCGATCGAGCAGATCGACATGGTCGACAGGCAATAGGGCAGGCCGAACTTCTCGGCGGCGCGGGCGGCGTGGATCTCACCGTCGGCGTGCTGCATCCCGGTCATGCCCACCGGCGCAAGCGCCACCGGCATCGCCACGTCCTGCCCGATCATCTGCGTCGCCGTGCTGCGGCCGGTCATGTCGATCGCGACGCGCTGGCGCAGGTAGAGCTTGTCGAAGTCCGAGCTGTTCTCGCGGAAGGTCTGCTCCGTCCAGCTGCCCGACTCGCAGTAGTCGTAGAACATCTTCGGCACCCGGCGCCTGTAGATGCGCTTCAGGTCTTCGATCTCGGTGATCACGGGCATGGGCCGGACATCCTCCTCTGACTGGTCAGGTTTCCTTACCGCTTTCGGGATAACGGCGCAATGACATGTGCTTGTGTCTTCTGCCCGGAGTGCCTTTAGTGCGCCGGAGCAGTTCGGAGGCGACATGCAGGACATTCTCTGGGGCGTCGGTGGCGGGATGATCGCCGCGCTCGCGACAACGGCAGGGGCGATCCCGGCGCTGATCGGGCGCAAGATGACGCAGGCCACGTCGGACATGATGCTGGGCTTCGCCGCGGGGGTGATGCTCTCAGCCTCGTATTTCTCGCTGATCATCCCGGGCATCGAGGTGGCGCAGGAGCAGACCGGCTCGGTCTGGACCGCCGCCGCCATCGCCGCCTTCGGCATCGCCTTCGGCGCGGGCTTCGTCGCCTGGCTCAACCACGCGATCCCGCACGAGCATTTCAAGACCGGCCCCGAGGGCGGCGCCGACCAGGCGACCTTCGCGCGGATCTGGCTCTTCGTGCTGGCAATCTCGATCCACAACTTCCCCGAGGGCCTGTCGATCGGCGTGGCCTACGGCGTCGACCGGACCAACGGTTTCTCGGTGATGACCGGCATCTCGCTGCAGGACATGCCCGAGGGGCTGGCGGTGGCGGTGGCGCTGGTCGGGCTCGGCTACTCGCGGTGGAAGGCGCTTTCCTACAGCGCGCTGACCGGGCTCGTCGAGCCGGTGGGGGCGCTGCTGGGCGTGCTGGCGGTCTCGGTCAGCTCGGTGCTGCTGCCCTGGGGGCTGACCTTCGCCGCGGGCGCGATGCTCTACATCATCAGCCACGAGATCGTCCCCGAGACCCACCGCAACGGCCACCAGCGGCGCGCGACCACCGGGCTGCTCTTCGGGCTCATCCTGATGATGTTCCTCGACGTGACGCTGGGCTGAGCGGCGCGTCTGCCCGGCGCCGGCGCGGGGCGGAGGGGGCGGGAGGCGAGTATTTGGGGAAAGATGAAAGGCCTGCCTCGGTGCGGTGCGGGGGGCTCGCTCTTCCGTGAGGGCGGACGCGCGCGCACTGGACCTTGCGGGCGCGCGGGCATAGGGTCCGCGCAACTTTCGAAGGAGACACGAAGATGGCAACGGGCAAGAACATCCGCACCTATTTCCAGGGCACCTGGCACGACGGCGACGTGATGATCATGCGCGGCGCCGATCACGCCGCGTGGCTCGGCAGCTCGGTCTTCGACGGGGCGCGCTACGTCAACGGCATCGCGCCCGACCTCTATGCCCATTGTGCGCGGATCAACCGCTCGGCCGTCGCGCTGATGCTGACGCCGTTCGTCTCGACCGAGGAGATGGTGCAGATCGTCTGGGAAGGGCTCGCGGCCTATCCCAGGGAGGCGGCCATCTACATCCGCCCGATGTACTGGGCGACGCAGGGCGACGCCTCGGCCATCGTGCCGGGCGAGGAGGGCACCGCCTTTGCCATCTCGCTCGAGGAAATCCCGATGGCACCCGAAGGCGCGGCGGCGCATCTCGGCCGCACCCGCTTCTGCCGGCCGCTGCTGGAAAGCTCGGTCTGCAACGCCAAGGCCGGTTGCCTATACCCCAACAACGCGCGGATGCTGAAGGACGTGCGCACGCGCGGCTTCAGCAATGCTCTGGTGGCCGACGCGCTCGGCAACGTGGCGGAAAGCGCCACGGCCAACGTCTTCATGGTCAAGGACGGCGCGGTCTTCACGCCGATCGCCAACGGCACCTTCCTGTCGGGCATCACCCGCGCGCGCCACATCCGGAACATGCGCGCCGACGGCATGGAGGTGCACGAGGCGGTGCTGTCCTTCGAGGATTTCGAGGGCGCGGACGAGGTCTTCCTGTCGGGCAACCTGCAGAAGGTGACGCCGGTCTCGGGCTTCGAGGACACCAGCTACCAGATCGGTCCCGTGACGCGCCGCGTGCGCGAGCTCTACTGGGACTGGGCGCTGACCGAAGGCTGAGCCTTGCGCCGCGAGCCGCCGCTCCGCGCGACACGCCCCGCCGAGCCGCAGCGCGCCGTGCTGCGGGCCGAGCGGCACTTTGATGCCGCGTCTGCCCATGGCGCGCCGCGGGTCGAGACGGGGCAGGGCGCGGCCGTGGCGCGCGCGCCGGGCCCCGCGCGGAGGCCTGCGCGGCGGCGGCCCCGGCGGAGGCTGGCGCGGATCATCCGGGCGCTGCCGCTGCTGCTGAGCCTCGCGCTTGCGGTCTGGGCGCTTACCACCAATCCCTTTGCGCGGCCCTTCCTGCGCGCCAGCGAAGCCGAGGTGCGCGAGGCGCTCGACCGGGCGCTCGCCCATGCGCTGACGCCCCGGCGGCTCGGCGAGGAGATCGGCTCCGCCTTGGCGGAGGAAGACCTCGACAGGATCGACATGCTGCTGCCGGTGGCGGCGCGGGTCGGGGTGACGCCGGGGATCGAGCAGGCCGAGCAGATCGCCGCGCTGCGCGAGCAGAAGGAGAGCGTCGGCGCCAAGGTCGAGGCCTGCGGCATCTGCGCCGCCGACATCGCCAATTGCCCGTCGCTGGAAATGCTCGCCTATTGCGGCATCCCGCTGGAGCTGACACCGATCGGCGACCTCAACGCCCTGCGGCGGGCGGGGATGGCGTATCTCGCGGGGGACGAGGTGGACGAGGTCG
The DNA here is from genome assembly GCF_040409955.1 of Salipiger sp. H15. Classification (NCBI taxonomy): domain Bacteria; kingdom Pseudomonadati; phylum Pseudomonadota; class Alphaproteobacteria; order Rhodobacterales; family Roseobacteraceae; genus Salipiger; species Salipiger bruguierae. Next base: position 263,184 of record NZ_CP123385.1, on the reverse strand, counting down.
AGGTGACGCTTGCCACCGTCGGGCTCGCCGCCACCGGCGCGCTGGTGTTCACCGGCGGCACCTCGGCCTCGGTCAAGGCGGGCTCGACCGCGCTGCGCATGGGGCGGCGGCTGCGCACCCTGACGCCGGGGTTCCTCGACGAGCTTGGCCGGGCGATGGACCCGGCGATGCTGCGCCGCCTGCTCGCCGGGACCGGCGACGCCGCCGACACGGCGCGGCTCGCGCGCACCGAGGCGGTGGCGGGCGACGTGAGCCGGGTGGTGCGCAACACCTCGATGACCGACGGCGTGCTGCTGCTGCGCCATGTCGACAGCGCCGAGGACGCGGCGCGGCTGGCGCGGGTGTCGGACGTGGCGGGCTCGGAGACGCGCGGGGTGATGGAGGTGCTGGGCAAGTCGCGGACCTTCCGCACGCTCGTGCGCCTGTCGGACCATGCGGTCGCCGTCGCGGCGCTGATCTGGCTCGGGTTCGCGCAGGCGCTCACGGCGCTGGGAGGCTGGCTCGGCACGCGGATGCTGCGCCCGGCGGCGCGCGGCGTGGCGGGCCGTCTCGAGCGCTGAATTTTGCTGCTCCCAAAAGGCCGTTGCCTGAGCCTTGCCCCTGCGCCATGATCGCCGCGAAGGAGACCAAGGGATGCGCAAGTTTCTCGTCGTGCTGGATGACAGCCGCGAATGCCTCAACGCCATGCGGTTCGCCGCGATGCGGGCGGCCAAGACCGGGGGCGGGGTGGCGATCCTGTCGGTGATCGCGCCGGACGAATTCAACCACTGGATCGGGGTCGGGGACATCATGCGTGCCGAGGCGCGTGAACGCATCGAGGCGCATTACGAGGTCTTTGCCAAGTGGATGCGTGACCGGCAGGGGGTGGACCCCGAGCTGGTGATCCGCGAGGGCGACCCGGTGACCGAGATCCTCGGGCAGGTGAGCGACGATCCCACCATCGGCGTGCTGGTGCTGGGCGCCGCCGCCGACAAGAAGGGGCCGGGGCCGCTGGTCACGCAGATGACGCGCAGCTCGGGCAGCCTGCCGATACCGCTGACCATCGTTCCGGGCGACATGTCCAAGGAGCGGCTCGAGGCCATCACCTGAGGCGGCTGGCCTTACAACGCCGCCGGATGCACTTTAGAACCGTTCCAAAACTTGACGTCCGGGCGGCGGCGGCGCATATAGAGGGCAGCCCGCAGAAAGGTATTTCGCAGATGTTCATCCAGACCGAATCCACCCCGAACCCCGCGACGCTGAAGTTCCTGCCGGGCCAGACCGTGCTCGAGGCCGGCACCGCGGATTTCCCCAGCCCTGAAGGCGCCGAAACCTCGCCGCTCGCCAAGCGCCTCTTCGGCGTGAAGGGCGTGACCGGCGTGTTCTTCGGCAATGACTTCGTCACCGTGACGAAGGACGAGGCCGCTGACTGGGATCACGTGAAGCCCGCCGTCCTCGGCGCGATCATGGAACATTTCCAGTCCGGCGAGCCGGTGATGGCCGGCGAGGCGCGCGCCTCGGGCCACAAGGAATTCACCGGCGAGGACGCCGAGATCGTCGGCCAGATCAAGGAGCTGCTCGACAGCCGCGTGCGCCCGGCCGTGGCGCAGGACGGTGGCGACATCACCTTCCACGGCTTTGACCGCGGCGTCGTCTACCTGCACATGCAGGGCGCCTGCGCCGGCTGCCCGTCCTCGACGCTCACCCTCAAGATGGGCATCGAGAACCTGCTGCGCCATTACATCCCCGAGGTCACCGAGGTGCGCCCGGTCGCCGTCTGAGCGGCCGGTTCCCTCTATGGGTGATCTCTTGATCCTAGCCTTCGACACATCGGCCGCGCATTGCGCGGCCGCTTTGCTGCGCGGCGACGCCGTGCTTGCCGCCCGCGCCGAGGAGATGGGCCGGGGGCAGGCCGAGCGGCTGATGCCGCTGCTCGAGGAAGTGCTGGCCGAGGGCGGGGCAAGCTGGGGCGATCTCGACCGCATCGCGGTGGGGGTCGGGCCCGGCAACTTCACCGGCATCCGCATCTCGGTCTCGACCGCGCGCGGGCTGGCGCTGGGGCTCGGCAGGCCCGCGGTCGGCGTCAGCACCTTCGAGGCGATCCATCTCGACGCGCCCGAAGCGCTCGCCGGGGTGCCTGCGCCGCGCGGGCAGATCTACGTGCAGCGCCACACCGAGGCGCCCGAGCTCGTGGAGGCCGAGGGCATCGACGCGCTCCTGCCGCCCGATCCGCGAGAGCTGGCGATCCGCATCGCCCGCGCCGCCGCGCTGAAGGAGCCCGGCCTGCGCCCCGCGCCGCTCTACATCCGCCCCGCCGATGCCGCGCCCTCGCGCGATGCACCGCCGCGGCTGCTCGACTGATCCGGTGAGTCTCTCCGCCGCCGATCTGGCCGCCATCGCGGCCCGCGCCTATGTCCACATGGAGCCCTGGAGCGCGCGCGCCTTCGAAGGCACGCTTGCGCAGCCGAGCAGCTTGCTGGTGAGCGCACAGGGCGGCTTCGTGCTGGGGCGGGTCGTGCTGGACGAGGCGGAGATTCTCGCCCTGGCCACCGATCCCGCGCAGCAGCGCCGGGGTGTCGGCCGCGCGCTGCTCGCAATGTTCGAGGCCGAGGCCGCGGCCCGCGGCGCGGCGCAGGTGTTTCTCGAGGTCGCCGCGGCGAACCAGCCCGCGATCGGCTTCTACGAGGCCTGCGGCTACACCACCTCCGGTCGCCGGAAAGGCTATTACCGTCATGCGGATGGCAGCCGCGACGACGCGCTGCTCATGTGCCGGGCGCTGACCTGAGGTCAGATGCAACGCTGGGCCAACCCCGTGCATGGACTTGCAAAAACCTGTTGACCCTCCGGTAGGGCACAGGATTAATCGGGCATGATCTGCCACAGTGCAGTCCAATTCGCGGGCCCGTTGAAAGATGCCCGCACGTCCAGACCCGGGAGCAAGACATGACCTTCATGAAATCCATCCTCGGCACCGCCGCAACGCTGGCCCTGACCGCCGGCGCCGCGCTGGCGGATCCGGCGCTGATCTACGATCTCGGCGGCAAGTTCGACAAGTCCTTCAACGAGGCGGCCTTCAACGGCGCCGAGATCTACGCCAAGGAAACCGGCGGCGCGTACAAGGATATCGAGCTGCAGTCCGAGGCACAGCGCGAGCAGGCCCTGCGCCGCTTCGCCGAGGCCGGGTTCAACCCGGTCGTGACCACCGGCTTCTCGATGTCCTCGCCGATCGCCTCGGTCGCCGCGGACTACCCGGACACCAAGTTCGTCACCATCGACGGTTTCGTCGACCCGGCCGAGCACCCGAACGTGCTGTCGATCCTCTTCTCCGAGCATGAGGGCTCCTACCTCGTCGGCATGCTGGCCGCGATGGCCTCGAAGTCGGGCACCGTCGGCTTCGTCGGCGGCATGGACATCCCGCTGATCCGCAAGTTCGCCTGCGGCTACGCCCAGGGCGCCAAGGCGGTGAACGCCGACATGAAGGTCATCTCGAACATGACCGGCACCACCCCGGCCGCGTGGAACGACCCGGTGAAGGGCTCGGAGCTGACCAAGGCGCAGATCAGCCAGGGCGCGGACGTGGTCTTTGCCGCGGCCGGCGGCACAGGTCTCGGCGTGCTGCAGACCGCCGCCGACGAGGGCATCCTGTCGATCGGCGTGGACAGCAACCAGAACTACCTGCACCCGGGCAAGGTCCTGACCTCGATGCTCAAGCGCGTCGACGTGGCCGTGGCCGAGGCGATGACCGCTGGCCCCGACCTCGAGACCGGCGTCAAGGTGCTGGGCCTCGCCGAGAACGGCGTCGGCTACGCGCTCGACGAGAACAACGCCTCGCTGGTCTCCGACGACATGAAGGCGGCCGTGGACGCCGCCGCGGAGAAGATCATCGCGGGCGAGATCGAGGTCCACGACTACTCGGCGGATGACAGCTGCCCGGCCCTGAACTTCTGATAGGGACTTGACGGACGGGGGCGCGGCTGATGCCGTGTCCCCGTTTTCTGCTTTCGTGTGGCCCGGTTCCTCGATTAGATGAGGCCGGGCCGTACTTTCCAATGCCGCGAGGCTTCGCATGAACGACACCCCCGCCATCGAGCTGAAGGGCATTTCCAAGGCCTTCGGCCCCGTCCAGGCCAACAAGGACATCTCGATCCGCGTGATGCCCGGCACCATCCACGGCATCATCGGCGAGAACGGCGCAGGGAAATCGACGCTCATGTCGATCCTCTACGGCTTCTACAAGGCCGACGCCGGCGAGATCTGGGTCAACGGATCGCACAAGGACATCACCGACAGCCAGGCCGCGATCTCGGCCGGCATCGGCATGGTGTTCCAGCACTTCAAGCTGGTGCAGAACTTCACCGTGCTCGAGAACGTCATCCTCGGTGCCGAGGACGGCCCGATGCTGCGCCCCTCGCTGGCGCGCGCCCGCGGCGTGCTGAAGCAGCTGGCCGAGGAATACGAGCTGTCGGTCGATCCCGACGAACTGGTCGAGAACCTCTCGGTCGGTCACCAGCAGCGCGTCGAGATCCTCAAGGCGCTCTACCGCCAGGCCGACATCCTCATCCTCGACGAGCCGACCGGGGTGCTGACCCCGGCCGAGGCCGACCACCTCTTCCGCATCCTCGACCACCTGCGGGCCGAGGGAAAGACCGTCATCCTGATCACCCACAAGCTGCGCGAGATCATGGAGATCACCGACACGGTCTCGGTGATGCGCCGCGGCCAGATGACCGCCACCGTCAAGACCGCCGAGACCTCGCCCGAGCAGCTCGCCGAGCTGATGGTCGGGCGCAAGGTGCTGCTGCGCGTCGACAAAACCCCCGCGCATCCGGGCGAGGTGCTGCTCGACGTGCAGAACCTGCGCCACGTGGACGAGGCCGGGGTCGAACGGCTCAAGGGCGTGTCGCTGCAGCTGCGCGCGGGCGAGGTGCTGGGCATCGCCGGGGTCGCCGGCAACGGTCAGTCGGAACTCCTCGAGGTGCTGGGCGGCTACGCGGGTGCAACCGGCTCGATCACCATGAAGGGCGCGCCGCTGCCGCTCTCCGGGCCCGGCTCCGACGGCAGCGCCCGCCGCGCCGCCGGCATCGGCCATGTGCCGGAGGACCGGCAGGAAGAGGGGCTGATCATGGCCTACACCGCCTGGGAGAATACCGTCTTCGGCTACCACCGCGACCCGCGCTACCAGTCGGGCATGCTGATGAACAATGCGCTGATCAAGGAAGAGGCGCAGGACAAAATGACCCGCTACGACGTGCGCCCGCCCAACCCCAATCTCGCGGCGCGCAACTTCTCGGGCGGCAACCAGCAGAAGATCGTGCTCGCGCGCGAGATCGAGCGCGACCCCGACGTGCTGCTGATCGGCCAGCCCACCCGCGGCGTCGACATCGGTGCCATCGAGTTCATCCACCAGGAGATCATCCGCCTGCGCGACAAGGGCAAGGCGATCCTGCTGGTCTCGGTCGAGCTCGATGAGATCTTCTCGCTCTCGGACCGCATCGCGGTGATGTTCGACGGCCGGATCATGGGCGAGCGCATGCCGGACGAGACCGACCAGACCGAGCTCGGCCTGCTGATGGCCGGCGTCACCGAGATGCCCGAGGGCTCGCTGATCGCGGCGGTCGATGCCTCGCTGAAGGACAAGGAAGCGCGCGAGGCCGGCCGGCATGACTGACCGCGCGCCTTCATCTTTCCCCAAATACTCCCGCCGGAGGCACCAGCGCCCGCAGGGCGCGCGCCGCACCGGCACGACGAACGAGGTTCCGAATGGATAAGATGCCCGCATGGGCCGACGCGGTGCTCGTGCCCCTGATCTCGATCCTGCTGGCGGCGATCCTGTCGGCCCTGGTGATCCTCGCCATCGGCGAGAACCCGGTCGAGGCCTTCAAGCTGATGGTCGACGGCGCGCTGATGCGCAGCACCGGCTGGGGCTACACGCTCTATTACACCACCAACTTCATCTTCACCGGCCTCTGCGTCGCGGTCGCCTTCCATGCCAAGATGTTCAACATCGGCGGCGAGGGCCAGGCGATGGTCGGCGGGCTCGGCGTGGCGCTGGCCTGCCTCTTCATCCCCTTCCCGCACTGGTCGGTGGCACTGCTCGTGGCGACCCTCGCGGCAGCCGCCTTCGGCGCGGCCTGGGCCTTCATCCCGGCCTGGCTGCAGGCCAAGCGCGGCAGCCACATAGTGATCACCACGATCATGTTCAACTTCATCGCCGCGGCGCTGCTGAACTACGTGCTGGTGAACATCCTGCGCCCCGTCGGTGCGATGGAGCCGGCCACCGCGAACTTCCCCGCGGCCACCAGCCTGCCCACCTTCCAGGACCTCTTCGCCACGCCCGAGAACCCGCTCTTCCGCGGCTCGCCGGCGAACGTGTCCTTCTTCCTCGCCGTCGTCGCCTGCATCGCCTTCTGGTACCTGATCTGGCGCACCAAGCTCGGCTACGAGATCCGCGCCTTCGGCCATTCCGAGAGCGCCGCGCGCTACGCCGGCATCTCGCCGGTGCGCATCACCGTGATCTCGATGCTGATCTCCGGCGGGCTCGCCGGGATGATGGCGCTCAACACCACCATGGGCGAGGCCGAGCGGCTGGTGCTCAACGCCACCGAGGGCGCGGGCTTCATCGGCATCGCCGTGGCGCTGATGGGCCGCTCGCACCCGGTGGGCGTGTTCCTCGCGGCGCTGCTCTTCGGCTTCCTCTACCAGGGCGGGGCGGAGCTGGCGCTCTGGACCTCGATCCCGCGCGAGCTGATCACCGTGATCCAGGCGCTGGTCATCCTCTTCACCGGCGCGCTCGACAACATGGTGCGGATGCCGCTCGAAAAACTCTTCGTCTCGCTGCGCCGGAGGTCCTCGTGATGGATTACGCGACGCTTCTGCAGGTGCTCGATTCCACCGTGCGCCTCGCCACGCCGCTGCTGCTGGCCTGCCTCGCGGGCCTCTTCTCGGAACGCGCCGGCATCGTCGACATCGGGCTCGAGGGCAAGATGCTCGCCGCCGCCTTCTTCTCGGCGGCGGTGGCGGCGGTCACCGGCTCGGTCTGGCTCGGCCTGCTGGCGGGCATCGCCGCCTCGCTGGTCATGTCGGGGATCCACGGGCTGGCTTCGATCACCTTCCGCGGCAACCAGTTGATCTCGGGGGTGGCGATCAACTTCCTCGCCTCGGGCATCACCGTGCTCATCGCGCAGGACTGGTTCAGCCAGGGCGGGCGCACGCCCTCGCTGATGGGCGGCGGCCGGTTCGAGAGCATCACGCTGCCCTTCGCCGAGGCGCTGAGCGGCGTGCCGATCATCGGCCCGCTCTACTACGAGCTGATCTCGGGCCACTCCATCCTCGTCTACGTCGCCTTCCTGATGGTGCCGCTGACCTGGTGGATCCTCTACCGCACCCGCTTCGGCCTGCGCCTGCGCGCGGTGGGCGAGGCGCCCGAGGCGGTGGACACGGCGGGTGTCTCGGTGGTCGGGCTGCGCTTTGCCGCGATCGCCATCTGCGGGCTGCTCTGCGGCCTCGCCGGCGCTTACCTCGCCACCGGCCTGCAGGCGGGCTTCGTGCGCGAGATGACCGCGGGCCGCGGCTACATCGCTCTCGCGGCGCTGATCTTTGCCAAGTGGCGGCCGTGGTACGCGCTTTACGCCTGCCTGCTCTTCGGCCTGCTGCAGGCGGTGGCGCTGCGCTACCAGAACATCGACCTCGGCGGGTTCATCATCCCGGTGCAGGTCATGGACGCGCTGCCCTACATCCTGACCGTGGTGATCCTCGCCGGGTTCGTCGGCAAGGCGATCCCGCCGCGCGCCGGTGGCGAGCCCTACGTGAAGGAGCGCTGAACCCGCGCGCCCCTGCCGCAGCGATCCGTGGGCGGCACCGCCCCGAAGGGCGTATTTGAAAAGAGAAGAAGGGGGAGGCGGCGCGGCACCGCTCTCCCCCTGCGCTTCTTCTCTTCAAAAATACGCAAATCCTTCGCTCGCCGCCCGCGCCGCGCCGGGGCTGTGGGAAAACCGCCGCGGCGCAGCATCTTCGTGGCCGAGGAGCGCTGCACCTCGGTTGCCAAATCACCCGGGGGCAAGCAAAGTCGGCCCATGCAGATCTACCTCCCCATCGCCGAGGTCTCGGTCAATGTCTTCCTGCTCTTCGGGTTGGGCGGGCTGGTCGGTGTCCTGTCGGGCATGTTCGGCGTCGGCGGCGGCTTCCTGATCACGCCGCTGCTGTTCTTCATGGGCATCCCGCCGGCGGTCGCCGTGGCGACCGGGGCGAACCAGATCGTGGCAAGCTCGATCTCGGGTGTTCTGGCGCATTTCAAGCGCAAGACCGTGGACCTGCGCATGGGCTTCGTGCTGCTGGCCGGCGGGCTCGTCGGCGCGGCGCTGGGGGTGTGGATCTTCAACCTCTTGAAGGGGCTCGGCCAGGTCGACCTGCTGGTGCGGCTCTGCTACGTGGTCTTTCTCGGGATCATCGGCGGGCTGATGTTCATCGAGAGCGTCAACGCCATCTTCAAGTCGCGCAAGGGCGCGGTGCCGAAGCGCCGCCACCACGGCTGGGTGCACGGGCTGCCCTTCAAGATGCGCTTCCGCACCTCGGGGCTCTACATCTCGGCGATCCCACCAGTGCTGGTCGGGCTCTCGGTGGGCGTGCTCGCCGCGATCATGGGGGTGGGCGGCGGCTTCATCATGGTGCCGGCGATGATCTACCTGCTCGGCATGCCGACCAAGGTGGTGGTGGGCACCTCGCTCTTCCAGATCATCTTCGTCAGCGCCTTCACCACCTTGCTGCACGCCACCACCAACTACACCGTCGACATCATGCTGGCGCTGGTGCTGATCCTCGGCGGGGTCATCGGCGCGCAGATCGGCACCGCCTTCGGCACCCGGCTCAAGGCCGAGCAGCTGCGCATCGCGCTCGCCTCGCTGGTGCTGCTGGTCTGCGGCAAGCTGGCGCTCGATCTCTTCATCACCCCGTCCGAGCTCTACGAGCTGGTGGCGCCATGAGGCTGCTCGCGGCGCTGCTGCTGCTCCTTGCCGCGCTGCCGGCGCGGGCCGAGGAGGTGGTGCTGGGGCTCAGCCGGGACAGCGTGTCGATCACCACGGATTTCGACGGGTCCGACATCCTGATCTTCGGCGCGGTGAAGCGCGAGACGGCGATCCAGGCCGTGCCGCCGCTGCAGGTCATCGTCACCGTCGAGGGGCCGCTCGAGCCGGTCACCGTCTGGCGCAAGGCGCGCCGGCTCGGCATCTGGGTCAACGCCGAGGCGGTGGAGATCGACAGCGCCCCGAGCTTCTACGCCGTCGCCACCTCGGCGCCGTGGAAGGAAAGCATCTCGGCGGTCGAGGACCTGCGCCACGGCGTGTCGATCCCGCGCGCCATCCGCTCGGTCGGCGCACCGATGGACATCATGGACAGCGAGGCCTTCACCGAGGCGCTGATCCGCGTGCGCGAGGAGCAGGGGCTCTACCGGGTCGAGGAGGAGAGCGTGGAGCTGCGCGACTCGACGCTCTTCGACACCTCGATCACCATGCCCGCCAACATCTCCGAGGGGCGCTACCTGACCCGCGTCTTCCTGACGCGGGGCGGCAAGGTCGTCTCGGCCCACGAGAGCGAGATCCAGGTCGGCAAGGTCGGGCTCGAGCGCTGGCTCTTCACCCTGTCGCGGCAGATGCCGCTGGCCTACGGGCTGCTGTCGCTCGCCATCGCCGCGCTGGCGGGCTGGGGCGCCTCGGCGCTGTTCCGGGCGATCCGTTCGGGATGAGCCGTCCGCCGCCCTCCCGCCGGGGTGCCTATTGCGCCTTCTACCCCATCGCCACGCGCTGGAAGGACATGGACGCCTACGGCCACCTCAACAACGCCGCGTACCTGTCGTTCCTCGACACCGCCGTCACGCTCTGGCAGCTGGATGCCGGGATGGAGATCGACCATCCCGGCGGGCTGCGCTTCCTCGCCGCGCAGAACGGCTGCACTTACCATGCCGAGGCGCGCTTTCCCGACCTGCTGCACGCCGGGGTGCGCTGTGGCCATCTCGGCAACAGCTCGGCGCGCTTCGAGGTGGGGTTCTTCCGCAACGACGACGACATCGCCTGCGCCGAGGGGTTCATCCTGCACGTCGCGGTGAATGCCGAGACCCGGCCCGAGCGCATCCCCGACCGCTACCGCCCGGCCATTGAGGCGATCTTGCGCGGCAGCTGAGCGCGGCGCGGGGCACAGAAGGAGACAGCCATGACAACGCTTCCCGTCGATCCCGACCGCTTCCTCGCCGACCTGCACATGCTGCGCTCCTTCGGAGCCACGGGGGTCGGCAAGGGGGTCTGCCGCCCGGCCTTTTCCGAGGCCGACATGGCGGCGCGCGACTGGCTGGCGGGGCGCATGGAGGAGGCGGGGCTGCGCACGCATTTCGATCCCGTCGGCTCGCTCTTCGGGCTGGTCGAGGGGCCCTCGCTGCTGATCGGCTCGCATTCCGACAGCCAGGTCGAGGGCGGCTGGCTCGACGGTGCGCTGGGGGTGATCGCGGGGCTCGAGGTCGCGCGCGCGGCGCAGGAGGCGGGCGGCCCGCCGGTGTCCTGCGTGTCCTTCCAGGACGAGGAGGGGCGCTTTGGCGTGACCACCGGCAGCGCGGTCTGGGCCGGCACCCTCTCGCTCGCCGAGGCCGACACGCTGAAGGGCCCGGACGGGATCACGCTGGGCGAGGCGCGCCGGGGGCTGGGCGCGCGCGCCGGGGCCTTCCTCGACCCCGACCGGTTCACCGGGTTTCTCGAGATGCACATCGAGCAGGGGCCGGTGCTCGACGCCGAAGGTGGCAAGCTCGGCGTGGTCGAGGCGATCGTCGGCCTGCGCAACCTCACGATGACCTTCAGGGGCGCGCAGAACCACGCGGGCACCAGGCCGATGCGCCTGCGCAAGGATGCCTTCCAGGGGCTCGCCGCCTTCACCACCACGCTCAACGAGCGCTTCCGCAACGTGGTGACCCCGGCGACGGTCTGGACCATCGGCCATGTCGAGCTGCACCCCAACGCCCATGCGGTGGTGCCGGGCGAGGTGCGCTTCACCCTGCAATGGCGCGACGGCTCTGCCGACCGGCTCGACCGGCTGGAGGCCATCGCCCGCGACACTGCGCGGGAGATCTGCGCCGAGCGCGGGCTGGGGCTGGACGTCGCGCCGAAGCTCGAGCTGGCGCCGGTGACCATGGACGCCCGGCTGCGCGCCGCGCTCGAGCAGGGGGCAGAGACGGCGGCGCCCGGCGCGTGGCGCGTCATGCCCTCGGGCGCGCTGCACGACGCGACGAACCTCTCGCGGCTGATGCCGGTCGCCATGCTCTTCGTGCCCTCGATCGGCGGCGTCAGCCACGACTTCGCCGAGGACACCTCCGAGGAGGATCTGGTCACCGGGCTGCGGGCGCTTGCGGCGGCGGTCACGGCGCTCGGCTGAGGCCGCGCGGGAACTGGCGCGGGCCAGCGGCGTTTGTCCGGTGACCAGAGCCGGAGGACGCAGAGATGAAGGACGCCCAGAGAGACATTCAGGCGATCACCGCCAGCCCGAGCCAGCTTGACCAGCTGCAGCACCTGCTGGCGCGCAGCATTGGCGCGCGCGGCTGGTTCGACGAGATGGTGGAAAGATCCGAGCCCGAGTTCCGCTTCGTCGCGGTGCGCTTCCACGGGCTCCACGTCGAGCAGGTGCAGCGGCTGACCTCGCTGATCACCGCCGTGGGGGGCGAGGCCGATCCGTCGGACAACCTCAGCGCGGTGATGAAACGCGCGGGCCTGTCAGTGCGCGCGGTCTTCGGCGGGATCGACGGCGACATGATGGACCGCATCCGCGAGTCCGAGGCGAAGGTGCTCGCCGGCTTCACCGAGGTGATCAAGGCCTTGGAGCCCTCGCGCTACCGCGACGAACTGGTGCAGATGCAGGCCGAGCTTCAGGATCTGCTGCAGGCCGTGCAGGCCGAGGAACGCTCGCTTCCGGAAAAGCCGAAACAGGACTGAGCCGGGCTCAGCCCCAGACCACATCCCCGAGGAAGATATAGCCCGCGCCGTAGATCGTCTTGATCAGGCGCGGGTTTTTCGGATCCTCCCGCAGCTTCGTGCGCAGCCGCGAGATGCGCACGTCCATCGCCCGGTCGAAGCTTTCCCCCGCCGCGCCGCCAAGGCTTTCCTGCATGTGCGCGCGCGTGATGAGCCGTTTCGGGCTTTCCAGAAACAGCCGCAGCACCTCGCCCTCCGCGTGGGAGAAGGGCGTCTCGCCGCCTTCGGCATCCTCGAGCGCGTAGCGGTCGAAATGCGCGGTCCAGCCGGCGAAGCGCGCGGTCTCGCCCCGTGCCGGGGCGGCGCGCGGGCCGCGCAGCCTGGCGCGGACGCGGGCGACCACCTCGGCCGGATCGAAGGGCTTGATGATATAGTCGTCCGCCCCGAGTTCGAGCCCGGTGACCCGGTCCTGCACCTGCGCCCGGCCCGAGACGATGATCACCGTCGCCCCCTGTTCCAGCGCCAGCCGGTGCACGAGGCTGAGCCCGTCGCGGTCCGGCAGGCCGAGATCGACGAGGCAGACATCCGGCGCGCAGCGCTTCAGCGCCGCCTCGAACTCGGTGGCGCGGGCAAAGGCCATGGTGCGGAACCCCGCCTCGGTCAGCGCCTCGGAGAGGATCGCGCGGATCGCCGGCTCGTCGTCGAGGATGGAGATCAGCGGTGCGCTCATGCGGGAACTCCCGAAAGGAAGGTGGCAAGCTGGCCCTGGCTGAAGGGCTTGGCGATGACCGGCGCGGCGGCCTCGGCGGCCATGCGGCGCGGATCGCCGGGCGGCAGCGAGGTCATCAGCCGCACGTCGAGCCCGGGCAGGGCGGCGGGCAGGGCCGAGCCGGGCTCGTCCCCTTCGAGCAGAAGGTCGGACAGCACCAGCTCGAGCGTCAGCCCCTCCGCCAGCGCGCGCGCCTCGGCCACCGAGCTTGCCTCGACCACGGCGTGGCCGAGACCGGTCAGCATCTCGCGCAGCTGCGCGCGCAGCTCGGTGTCGTCCTCGACCAGCAGCACCAGCCCGCGCGCCCGGTCCTGCAGCCGCGGCGCCCGGCGCAGCGGCAGGCGCAGCGTGACGCGCGCGCCCGGTGCCTCCTGCGGTCCGTTGCCGAGCTTGATCGTGCCGCCCGCCAGCTTGACCATGTCGTAGACCATCGCGAGGCCGAGCCCGGATCCCGCGCCGCCCTTGGTGGTGAAGAAGGGATCGAGCCCGTGCTTCAGCGCCTCGGTCGAGAAGCCCGGCCCGCTGTCGCTGACGGTGAGCTCGAGCCAGGTGTCCTTGACCGTGCGCAGCGCCACGCGGATGCACCCGCCCGCCGCGCCGCAGGCGTCGCGCGCGTTCAGCACGAGGTTCAGCGCCGCGTCCTGCAGCAGCCCGCGGTCGAGCAGGAAGACCCCCTCCGGCGCGGCGGCGATCTCCAGCGTGACACGCTCCGGCAGCGTCGGCCCGGTGAGGGTGCCAAGGTCGCGCAGGAAATTCGCGGGGTCGACCGGCTCGGGTGTCCAGGCACGGTGCGAGGTGATCCCGGCGATCCGGTCCAGCAGGTCGCCGCCGCGCCGCGCCGCCTGCAACGTGCCCGCGGCCAGCTGCGCCGCCTCCGGAGCGAGGTCCATGCGCGCGAGCTTCGACTGCATGCCGAGGATGATGGTCAGCAGGTTGGAGAAGTCATGCGCCAGCCCCGAGGTGAGCTGCGCGGCCAGCTCGCGCCGCCGGGCGTGCTGCAGCGCCGCCCGCGCCTGGGTCTCCTCGGTCACGTCGAGCGACAGGATGTAGACGCCGCGCTCGGCCGGGTCGGGGGTGAAGACGGCGCGGATGCGCCGCGACGAGACGTCGTCGGTGAACTCGAAGATGCTCTGCGCGCCGTCGAGCGCCCGGGCGAGGTGCGGGCGCACTTTGGCATAGGCCGGCCCCAGCGCTTCGGAGACGTGCAGCCCGGTGATCTCGGACGGCCGCCCCGGCATGACCTGCGACAGGCGGCGGTTGGAATAGGTGTAGCGCCCGTCGGCCCCGACCCGGGCGATATGCGCGGGCATCATCTCGGTGGTGAGCCGGGTGCGCGCCTCCATCTCGGTCAGCTCGCGCCGCGCCTCCTCGAGCGCGGCATTGGTGGCGGCAAGCTGGCGGTTGGTGGCGGCGAGCGCCTCGGCGCGGCGGATCACCTCTTCCGACAGCAGCTCCGAGCGGGTGCGCAGCAGCGCCTCCTGCGCCCTGACCGCGGTGATGTCGGTATAGACGGTGACCCAGCCGCCCTGCGGCAGCGGCGCTCCCTCGACCGAGATGGTCCGGCCATTGGCGCGGGTGCGCTCCATGTAATGCGGGGCAAAGGCGCGGGCCTGCTCGACGCGCGCGCGCACGAAGCCCTCGGGCTCCTCGACCGCGCCGTATTCGCCCGCTTCCACGAGGTGCCGGATCGTGTCCTCGAAACTGGCGCCGGGGCGGGTCAGCCGCTCGGGCAGGTCGAACATCAGCGCGAAGGGCCGGTTGCAGACGGCCAGCTTCAGCTCCCGATCGTAGATCGAGAGCGCCTGCTGGATCAGGTTCAGCCCCGCCTGCGTGAGCGCATCCTTGTCCATGAATTCTCCTCCGTCCCAAGGGCTAGCACCCCGGGGCGCCGGAGAGAAGCGCGCCGCGACGTCGCAGCGCGCACCCCATCTTCTTCTCTTTCCAAATACGCATATCCGGCGCTGCCACGGGCGGGGCGCGTGGGAGGGGCGAACCACCCTGTCGTTACAATTCGTTAGATTCAGGCAAAGATCACGAAAACATTGACGGTCAGGCTGGGCGAACCCCTTAATGGGGCTGACTCGCAAAATGCGCGTCCCAAGCTGCAGAGGAGGTGGCTTGGGGCGTCCGGGAAACCGGGAGCCTAGGGAGGAGACACTTTGGCTTACATGTCCGAGGGCGCGGCGGGGCTGCGCTCCGTTCCGGCCCTGTTGAAGCGCAATGCCGAGAGCTTTGCCGGCCGTCCCGCCTACCGGGAGAAGGAGTTCGGCATCTGGCAGAGCTGGAGCTGGGCCGCGACGCAGGAAGAGATCGAGGCCTTCGCGCTGGGTCTGCTGAACCTCGGCGTGGCAAAGGGGGATCACGTCGCGGTGATCGGCCGCAACCGCCCCACGCTCTACTGGTCGATGGTCGCGGCGCAGATGGTCGGGGCGGTGCCCGTGCCGCTCTACCAGGACGCGGTCGCCGAAGAGATGCAATACGTGCTGCAGCATTGCGGCGCGCGCTTCGTGATCGCCGCCGACCAGGAGCAGGTCGACAAGGTCATCGAAATCCAGGCGGACCTGCACCAGTTCGAGCACATGATCTACGTCGATCCGCGCGGGATGCGGAAATATGACCACCGCGCGCTGCACGACTATGCCCATGTCCAGCAGCAGGGCCGCGCCGCCCGCGACGAGCTGATGGCAGAGCTGACCGCCCGCCGCGAGGCGCTTGGCTACGACGACACTTGCGTGATGCTCTACACCTCGGGGACCACCGGCAAGCCGAAGGGCGTGGTGCTCTCGAACCGCAACATCATCGAGACCGCCAAATCCTCGTCCGAGTTCGACCACCTGACGCCCGGCGAGGAGGTGCTGGCCTACCTGCCGATGGCCTGGGTCGGCGACTTCATCTTCTCGATCGGCCAGGCCTACTGGAACGGGTTCTGCGTCAACTGCCCCGAGTCCGCCGAGACCATGATGACCGACCTGCGCGAGATCGCACCGAGTTATTATTTCGCGCCGCCAAGGGTTTTCGAGACGCAGCTCACCCAGATCATGATCCGGATGGAGGATGCGGGGGCGGTCAAGCGCAAGCTCTTCCACCACTTCCTGAACCACGCCAAGGTGGTCGGCCCCAAGGTGCTCGACGGCAAGCCGGTGGGGATGCTCGACCGCATCAAGTACGCGCTTGGCGAGTTCATGGTCTACGGGCCGCTGAAGAACACGCTGGGCTTTTCCCGCGTGCGCGTCGGCTACACCGCCGGCGAGGCGATCGGCCCCGAGATCTTCGATTTCTACCGGGCGCTCGGGATCAACCTCAAGCAGCTCTATGGCCAGACCGAGGCCTCGGTCTTCATCACCCAGCAGCCCGACAACGAGGTCCGGCCCGACACCGTCGGCGTGCCGTCGCCGGGCGTCGAGATCCGCATCGCCGAGAGCGGCGAGGTCTTCTACCGCTCGCCCGGCGTCTTCGTGGAGTACTACCAGAACCCGGCCAGCACCGAGAGCACCAAGGATGCCGAGGGCTGGGTCGCCACCGGCGACGCGGGCTTCATCGAGGAGGCGACGGGCCACCTGCGGATCATCGACCGCGCCAAGGACGTGGGCAAGATGGCGGACGGCGCGCTCTTCGCGCCCAAGTACGTGGAAAACAAGCTCAAGTTCTACCCCAACATCCTCGAGGCGGTGGTCTTCGGCAACGGCCGCGACCGCTGCACCGCCTTCATCAACATCGACCTCACGGCGGTGGGCAACTGGGCCGAGCGCAACAACATCGCCTATGCCTCCTACCAGGAGCTGGCGGGGCACCCGAAGGTTCTCGAGATGATCCAGGGCCACGTCGAGGAGGTGAACGCCTCCGTTGCGCGGGACGAGATGCTCTCGGGCTGCCAGATCCACCGCTTCCTCGTGCTGCACAAGGAGCTTGATGCCGACGACGGCGAACTCACCCGCACCCGCAAGGTGCGCCGCAACATCATCGCCGAGAAATACGCCGACCTCGTGACCGCGCTCTATGACGGCTCGGAGAGCATCTACACCGAGACCGAGGTCACCTACGAGGACGGGCGCAAGGGCCGGATCAAGGCAACGCTGGCGATCCGCGACGCGCGGGTGGTGCCGGTGGCGGCGATGAAGGTGGCGGCGGAATGATGGACGGGTCGGATCTGGGTATTTCGGGGAACGAGGAAAGGCAGGTCGCCGTGAAGGATGCCAGCAAGGACGGGGGCTACGTCACCGAGGACGGGCGGCAGATCGGCGGCGTGCTGATGGAGCTGCGCAATATTACCCTTAAGTTTGGCGGGGTTGTCGCGATCAAGGACATCTCCTTCGACATCCGCGAGGGCGAGATCCGGGCGATCATCGGGCCGAACGGGGCGGGCAAGTCCTCGATGCTCAACATCATCTCGGGCTTTTACACGCCGTCCGAGGGCGAGCTCTGGTACAAGGGCGCCAAGCGTCCGCCGATGAAGCCCTACGAGGTGGCGCGGCTCGGCGTGGCGCGGACCTTCCAGAACATCGCGCTCTTCGAAGGGATGACGGTGCTCGACAACGTCATGACCGGGCGGCTCACCCACATGAAGGCGGGCATCGCCAGCCAGGCGCTGTGGTGGGGCCGCGCCCGCGACGAGGAGATCGCCAATCGCGAGATCGTCGAGAAAGTCATTGATTTCCTTGAGATTCAGAACATCCGCAAGACGCCGGTGGGGCGGTTGCCCTACGGGCTCAAGAAGCGGGTGGAACTGGCGCGGGCGCTGGCGGCGGAGCCGTCGCTCCTGCTGCTCGACGAGCCGATGGCGGGGATGAACGTCGAGGAGAAGGAGGACATGAGCCGCTTCATCCTCGACGTGAACGACGAGTTCGGCACCACCATCTGCCTCATCGAGCACGACATGGGCGTGGTCATGGACCTGTCGGACCGGGTGGTGGTCATGGACTACGGCAAGAAGATCGGGGACGGCGCGCCGGCAGAGGTCCGGGCGAACCAGGACGTGATCGACGCCTATCTCGGCGTGGCGCATTGAGCGGCGGAAAGAGGAGGACACATCCGATGCACACCGCATGCACACATCATGCATCCGAGCCGCGCAGCGAGGCAGGGGACGCGACATGCTGAACGACATCTTCATCCAGCCCTTCGCCGACATGTTCGCCGCGCCGGACTTCCTGCTGCAGGTGCTCTGGGAGGGGCTCGTCTCGGGCATCCTCTACGCGCTGATCGCGCTCGGCTTCGTGCTGATCTACCGCTCGAGCCGGATCTTCAACTTCGCGCAGGGGATCATGGTGGTCTTTGCCGCGCTGACCCTCGTCGGGCTGCACGCCATGGGTGTGCCGGCCTGGGTCAGCGTCGCGCTGACGCTGGCGGTGATGTTCGTGCTGGCGGTGACGATCGAGCGGGTCGTGCTGCGCCCGCTGGTGGGCCAGCCCGACATCATCCTCTTCATGGCGACGATCGGCATCACGCTGTTCCTCATCGGCTTCGGCGAGATCATCTTCGGCGGCGAGAACAAGGTGATGATCACCGAGGAGCTGGGCATCCCGACGGACTCGGTGACCTTCGAGCCCTGGGGCGGGCTGCTGATCCTCGAGCAGAAGGACATCACGGCGGTCATCGTCGCGGGGCTGCTGGTGGTGGCGCTGCTGCTCTTCCTCGGCAAGACCCGCATGGGCCGGGCGATCCGCGCGCTTGGCGACGATCACCAGGCGGCGCTGTCGGTCGGCATCTCGCTGCAGACGATCTGGGTGCTGGTCTGGTTCATCGCCGGCATCATCGCGCTGGTCACCGGCATCGCCTGGGGCGCCCGGGCGGGTGTGAGCTTTGCGCTGGAAGTCATTGCCTACAAAGCGCTTCCGGTTCTCATGCTGGGCGGGCTCGAGAGCATCACCGGGGCGATCATCGGCGGGCTGATGATCGGCATGCTGGAAAAGCTCTTCGAGATCTACTGGGGCCAGCCCTTGATGGGCGGCAATACCGAGACCTGGTTCGCCTTCGTGCTGGCGCTGATCGTGCTGCTGTTCCGCCCGCAGGGGCTGTTCGGGGAGCGCATCATCGAAAGGGTCTAGCACTTCTCCCGGCGGAGGACGCCTCCGGCGGGAGTATTTGAGGAAAGATGAAGGTCTGCGGGAGGCGGGCTTTCGCGGAAGGGAGGAGGACGGCGGAATGGCGAAACTTGTGGCGATCCTGAACGTGGTGGCCTGGGCGGGCTTCTGGGCCTTCGGCTACCTCGCCCTGACCGGGAGCGGCGCGCATGTGCTGCCGGCGCTGCTGCTGGCGGCGGCGGGCGGCGCGGCGGGGCTCTGGGCCTGGTTCTGGCTGGTGCGGCACTCGGAGGCGACGGGCTACGCGGCCGCGCCGAAACGGGCCTACCCCGAAGAGACACACGAGACCGCCTGAGGGCGGACGACGCAGACCGGCGGGACCGCGCGCCCGGGCAGGAGGAGCCCCGGCGGCGGAAGCGCCAGACGGAGCGGCGCCGGGCGCGCCGGGAGAGGGAGAGACCGATGCTCTATCGCACGGCGGGGCAATTCAAGACGAGCTACAAGTCGGACATGGCGCTGTTCCCGGTCCGGCAGGACGCGGTGCTGCTGATGGTGATCCTCGGCTTTGCCTGGGTGGTCTTTCCGCTGACCGCCAGCGAGTTCGCCTTCCAGACGTTGCTGATCCCGATCCTGATCTACGCGCTGGCGGCGCAGGGGCTGAACATCCTGACGGGCTATGCCGGGCAGCTCTCGCTCGGGACCGCCGCCTTCATGGGCGTGGGGGCCTATGCCTGCTACAAGCTGGTGACGCTCTTCCCCTGGATGAACCCGGTCGTGGCGATCCTGCTCTCGGGCGTCTTCAGCGCCGGCGTGGGCGTGGCCTTCGGCATTCCTTCCTTGCGGATCAAGGGGTTCTACCTCGCAATTGCGACGCTGGCGGCGCAGTTCTTCCTGGTCTGGCTCTTCGAGAAATGGGGCTGGCTCTACAACTACAACGCCTCGGGCGCGATCCAGGTGCCGAACCTCGAGATGTTCGGGCATTACGTCGCCGGGCCGCAGGCGAGCTCGATCACCCAGTATTACGTGGTGCTGGCGGTGGTGACGCTGATGACGGTGCTCTGCATCAACCTCACCCGCGGCAACCTTGGCCGGACCTGGAAGGCGACGCGCGACATGGACATCGCGGCCGAGCTCATCGGCATCAACCTGATGCGCTCGAAGCTGACCGCCTTCGCCGTCTCGTCCTACGTCGTGGGGGTGGCGGGCGCGCTCTTCGTCTTCATGTGGCGCGGCGCGGCCGAGCCCAACCTCTTCGACATTCCGCTGAGCTTCCGGGTGCTGTTCATCGCCATCATCGGCGGGCTGGGCTCGATCCTCGGCAACTACCTGGGCGCGATCCTCATCGTCGGCCTGCCGGTCGTGCTGGGCACGGTGCCGCAGGCGCTGGGGCTGTCGATCAGCTCGGCCACGGTCGAGCACCTCAACATCATGATCGTCGGCGCGCTCAT
Source organism: Salipiger sp. H15 (assembly GCF_040409955.1). Lineage (NCBI taxonomy): Bacteria > Pseudomonadati > Pseudomonadota > Alphaproteobacteria > Rhodobacterales > Roseobacteraceae > Salipiger > Salipiger bruguierae. The sequence continues at coordinate 243,029 of NZ_CP123385.1, read as the reverse complement.
CGTCTTCTTCCTGATCATCGAGCCGCACGGGCTCGCGCGTCTCTGGGCGTTGATCCGGGAGAAGCTGATCATCTGGCCCTTCCCGCATTGAGGAGGCGCGGGCGGGGCTTTCCACATCATCGAAGATCTCAGGGAGGAGACAGGATGAAGACGTTGACCAGACTGGCGGGGGCCGCGGCGCTGGGTGCGCTGATGGCCGGAACGATCGCCGGGGGCGCGATGGCCGAGAGCCTCTACGCGCCGAACCTCGCCTACCGCACCGGGCCCTTTGCCGCCACCGGCATCCCGCTGATGAACGGGCAGAAGGACTACATGGAGCTGATGAACGCGCGCGACGGCGGCATCGGCGGCGTCCCGATCGACTTCGACGAGTGCGAGACCGGCTATTCCACCGAGAAGGGCGTCGAGTGCTACGAGAAGACCAAGGGCAAGGCGATCGTGACCCAGCCCTGGTCCACGGGCATCACGCTGCAGGTGCTGCCGAAGACCAACGTCGACCAGATCCCGATCCTCGCGCCGGGCTACGGCTTCTCGCCCATGGCCGACGGCAAGGTGTTCCAGTGGGCGTTCAACACGCCGCTGAGCTACTGGGACGGCGCCTCGATCCTGATCAAGTACATCGCCGCGCAGGGCGACCTGAAGGGCAAGAAGGTCGCCTTCCTGCACCTCGACCACCCGTTCGGCAAGGAGCCGCTGCCCTTCCTCGAGGCCGAGGCCGAGGCGCAGGGCTTCGAGCTGCTGCCGATCCCGGTCGGTCTCAAGGAGATGCAGAACCAGTCGGCGCAATGGCTGCAGATCCGCCGCGAGCGCCCGGACTACGTCATCATGTGGGGCTGGGGCGCGATGAACGCCGGGGCGATCACCGAGGCGGTGAAGACCAAGTTCCCGATGGAGAACATGCTGGGCGTGTGGTGGGCCGGGCATGACGCCGACCTCAAGATCGTCGGCGAGGCGGGCAAGGGCTACAAGTCCGTCAGCTGGTCCTTCCCGAACCCCGAGGCCCCGATCATGGCCGACCTGCAGAAATACGTGGTCGAGCCGGGCAAGACGCTGAGCAACGCCGAGGAGATGTCGGGTGTCTTCTACTCGCGCGGCCTCGTCATCTCGATGATCCTCGGCGAGGGCATCCGGGTGGCGCAGGAACACGCGGGCAAGGCCGAGATCTCGCCGGCGGACCTGCGCTGGGGGCTCGAGAACCTCGAGATCACCGAGGCGCGGCTCGACGAGCTGGGGATGACCGGCATGGTGCCGCCGTTCTCGACCTCCTGCGACAACCACACCGGCCACTCGGGCGGCTGGATCCTCGAATGGGACGGCGAGAAGTTCGTCAAGGCCTCGGACCTCATCATGCCGGATTCCGACATGATCGCCCCGCTCGAGGAGAAGGCGGCGATGGAATACGCCGATGCCAACCAGCCCTGGCCGGTGAACGACAGCTGCGGCGGCTGAGCTGACACTTCCGGCGGCGGCGCAGGTGTCGCCGCCGGATTTCGCGTATTTGGGAAGAGAAGAAGATGCTGGACGGAGTGCGACCGGACGAGACCTCTGCCCGTGACGGCGAGGCGCGCGAGACCCTGCTCGAGGTCAACAATATCGAGGTGATCTACAACCACGTGATCCTCGTGCTGAAGGGGGTCTCGCTCTCCGTGCCGCGCGGCGGGATCACGGCGCTGCTCGGCGGCAATGGCGCGGGCAAGACCACCACGCTCAAGGCGATCTCGAACCTGCTGCAGTCCGAGCGCGGCGAGGTCACCAAGGGCACGATCTCCTACCGCGGCGAGCGGGTGCAGGACCTCGACCCGGCGGCACTGGTCAAGCGCGGGGTGATCCAGGTGATGGAGGGGCGGCACTGTTTCGAGCACCTGACGGTGGAAGAGAACCTGATGACCGGCGCCTTCACCCGGCGCGACGGCAAGGCGGCGGTGCAGCGCGACCTCGAGATGGTCTACGACTATTTCCCGCGGCTGAAGGAGCGGCGGAAGAGCCAGGCCGGCTATACCTCGGGCGGCGAGCAGCAGATGTGCGCGATCGGCCGCGCGCTGATGTCGCGCCCCGAGATGGTGCTGCTGGACGAGCCCTCGATGGGGCTTGCGCCGCAGCTCGTCGAGCAGATCTTCGAGATCGTCCGGGCGGTCAACGAGGGCGAGGGGGTCTCGTTCCTGCTGGCCGAGCAGAACACCAACGTGGCGCTGCGCTACGCGCATGAGGGCTACATCCTCGAGAATGGCCGGGTGGTGATGGACGGGCCGGCGCAGGCGCTGCGCGAGAACCCGGACGTCAAGGAATTCTACCTCGGCATGTCGGACGAGGGGCGCAAGTCCTTCCGCGACGTGCGCTCCTACCGCCGCCGCAAGCGGTGGCTGGCGTGAGCCATGCGCTGCTTTCTTGCCCTGCCGCTGCCCGAGGCGCTGCTGCCCGCGCTGCTGGCGGTGCAGGAGGCGGTGCCGGTGGGGCGCGCGGTGCCCGAGGAGAACCTGCACGTCACGCTGGCCTTCCTCGGCGAGGTCGGGGAGGCGGCGCTGCAGGAGCTGCACATGGAGCTCGAGGGGCAGGCGCTGCCGGGCTGCCGGCTGCGGGTCGCCGGGCTGGAAAGCTTCGGGGGTCGGTCGCCGCGGCTGCTGGCGGCGGAGATCGCCGCGGAGCCCGGGCTGGTCGCGCTGCACGGGCGCGTGGTGCGCGCCTGCCGGGCCGCGGGGATCGAGCTCGAGCGGCGGCGCTTCCGCCCGCACGTGACGCTCGTGCGCTTCGGTGCCGGGCTGCGCGGCGAGGCGATGGCGCGGTTTGAACGGGCGGTGGCGGGGCAGGTTGCGCTCGCCACCGGGGCGGAGGAGGCGGAGGAGCTGCGGCTCGTCGCCTCGACGCTGACCCCCGAGGGGGCGGTCTACGAGACATTGGCGGCCTATGCGCTGCCGCCACCGCCCGGCGCTGCCGTCGGCGGAACGGGATAGGACTGGGCTGGAAGGGAGGCTCGGATGAGCAGGTATTACGACGATCTGGAGACGCGCAGCGCCGAGGCGCGCGCCGCCGCGCTGGCCGAGGCGTTGCCCGCGCAGATCGCCCGGGCGCAGGCGCTGCCGGGCTATGCCGACACGCTGGCGGGCGTGGATGCCGCCGCGATCACCACGCGCGCGGCGCTGGCGACCCTGCCGGTGCTGCGCAAGTCGGGGCTCGGCAAGGCGCAGAAGGCGGCCTCGCCATTCGGCGGCTTCACCACCCGGCCCGCCTCGGGCTTTGCCCATGTCTTCCAGTCGCCCGGGCCGATCTACGAGCCGGGCGGGGCCGAGCACGACTGGTGGCGGCTCGGGCGCTTCCTGCACGCCGCGGGGATCGGCGCGGGCGACATCGTGCAGAACTGCTTCGGCTATCACCTGACGCCGGCCGGGATGATCTTCGAGAGCGGCGCGCGGGCGGTGGGGGCGGCGGTGCTGCCCGCCGGCACCGGCCAGACCGAGCTGCAGGTGCAGGCGGCGGCGGATGTGGGCGTCACCGCCTACGCGGGTACGCCCGATTACCTCAAGATCATCCTCGACAAGGCCGACGAGATGGGCGTCGCGCTCGGCATCACCAAGGCGGCGGTCTCGGGCGGCGCGCTCTTCCCGTCGCTGCGGGCCTTCTACGAGGGGCGCGGCATCGCCTGCCTGCAATGCTATGCCACGGCGGACCTCGGGCTCATCGCCTACGAGACGCCGAGCATGGAGGGGATGATCGTCGACGAGCGGGTGATCGTCGAGATCGTGACGCCCGGCACCGGCGATCCGGTGCCCGAGGGCGAGGTCGGCGAGGTGGTGGTGACCACGCTAAACCCCGACTACCCGCTGATCCGCTTCGCCACCGGCGACATGTCCGCGGTGATGCCGGGGGTGAGCCCCTGCGGGCGGTCGAACATGCGCATCAAGGGCTGGATGGGCCGCGCCGACCAGACCACCAAGATCAAGGGCATGTTCGTGCGCCCCGAGCAGGTGGCGGCGCTGGTCGCGCGCCATGCCGAGATCGGCCGGGCCCGCGTGGTGGCCAGCCGCGAGGGCGAGATGGACGTGATGACCGTGCGCATCGAGACCTCGGGAGAGGGCAGCGCGCCCGATGCCGGGGCCTTCGAGGCGAGCGTGGCGGAGCTCCTGAAGCTCAAGGGCAAGGTCGAACTGGTGCCGCCGGGCGGGCTGCCGCGCGACGGCGTGGTGATCGAGGACGCGCGCAGCTACGAGTGAGCGGGCCGCTCTTCGAAAGGCTGGGCGCTCAGCGCAGCAGCGACGAGTAGAGCAGCAGGCCCCAGGGCTCGAGCGCCCTGTGGACCTGCGCCCAGGCGGTGCCGAAGCTGATCGGGTCGAGCTTCGCGGCCTGCGCGATCGCGGCAAGGCTGCGGCGGCCGTCGATCCCGGCGAGGATCGGCGCGCTGCTTCGCGGCAGGGTCAGCGTGGTCTCGACCCCGCCCATCTTCACCGGCAGCGGACGGCCCTGCGCCACGGCCTGCGCCAGCGCCGCGCGCTGCACGCCGCGCAGCTGCGGCACGAGGCTGCGGTCGGTGGGTTTAGCGCGGGTCTCGCCGGCCTCGGCGGGCACCGCATAGGCGGTGTGCATGCGGATCGTGCCGCGCAGCTTCTCGGCGAGCGCCATCTGCTCTGCCGGGTCCATGCCCTCGGGCACCTCGGTGATCTGCGCAAGGTCGTAGAGCGCCGGGGTGGTGAAGCCGGCGAGCCGCCAGCCGGTCTCCGCAAGCGTTTCCAGCAGCTCGGGCACCGAGAAGCTGCGGTCCTGCCCGTGCAGCAGCAGGTCGTAGAAGCCCGCGTCCGAGGCGTGGTGATCGCCGAGGTTGATATTGGCGGCAAAGGGATGGCCCTTCGGCAGCGCCGCCACGATGCGCCGCGCGCGGGCGAGGCGCTCCTGCGGCGGCAGCCCGTCGAAGAGCGCGCCGAAGGCCTCCTGCAGCGGGTAGACGCCGGAGCGGCCATAGGGGGCGTAGACCATGAAGCCCATGCCGCCGCCGGGGGCGAGCGCGGCGCGCAGGGCGCGGAAGCCCGCCGCGGGGTCGGGCAGGTGGTGCAGCACGCCGCAGCAGTCGATGTAGTCGAAAGGCCCGTGCGCGGGCGCGTCGAGCAGGCTGGCGGTGTGGAAGCTGATGCCGGTGAGGCCGCGCACCCTTGCCCTCTCCTCGGCGACGGCGCGCGAGGCGGTGGAGAGGTCGAGATAGGTGATCTCGTAAGCTTTCCGCGCGGCGGCCAGCAGCGTCGCCAGCTGGATCAGCCCGTCGCCGGTGCCGCCGCCGGCGACCAGCACGCGCAGCGGTTTCGACCAGTCGCGGCCGCCCTGCCAGAGCCAGTGGTCCATCTCGAACGGGTGCGACGGCGAGCCGGTGATCAGCCTTGTCTCTTCGTCCTTCGGGTCGCGCGCGGGGTAGGGAAAACTCTCGTACTGCTCTTTTACCGTGACCATGCGCGCTCCCCTGCCTTGCGCGAACTCTGGCATGGCGGGGAGGATAAACCAAGCTTTATCGAGACTTGCGTGCGATCTCCAGCTTCGTCTCGAGCAGCGACATGTCCTGGATGAGCCGCCGGCGCGCGTCGCGGTCCGAGGCCTCGCGCAGCTCCTCGCGCAGCGCGGCGAGCTCGCGCGAGAGCGCCACCGCCTGCGGCACGGCGCCGTTGTCCTTGAGGATGCGGGTCAGCACGGCGTTCTCGGGATCGTCGCAGTCGGGCAACCGCCGGCCCGCGCCCGGCAGGTTGTCGAAGGCGCCCTCGGCCTCGGCCTTGGCGATGCGGGCGTTGATCAGGTCGATGAGCGGGTGATCCATGGCGGGGGTGCTGCTGCTGCGGAAACCGGCCGAGCATAGCCCGGCGCGCGGCGCGGGTCACGCCGCAAAAGGCGGCGCCGCATCCGGCTTCTTCTCTTTCCAAATACGCCTGCCCGGCAGTGCGGGCGGCGCGGCGCCGGGCAGGGGCTGGCGGGGGCGGGCAGGGGCGGAAAAGAAAAAAGGCGCGAGGGTGTGCCTCGCGCCCAGGGGAAGAGGTCCTGTCAGGTCCGGGGATCAGCCCTGCCAGAACATGCGGCGCGCCTCCCGGAGGGCGGCGGTCCGTTCGAGTCCGACATCGCGCAGCAGGTGATCGTCGAGGTCGACCAGCGCACGGCGGGTGCGGCGACGCTCGGACCATTGCGCGCTCACCACCGCCACGCGCAGCGCCAGCGCGGCAAACGGCGGCAGCGGTTTCTGCGCGTCGAGATAGGCGATCAGCGGGGCATGGGCGGCGAGTGCCATCGGTAAGTCTCCAGTTTTGTATCGGTACAATTATCTTGATCTCATGGGTATATTGATACATTGTGCCCCAATGACCGTCGAGCAAAACATTGTCACCGATACAATTTTCGAACTGTTCGAAAATCAGGCATCCGGACCGAAATATCGTGCTCTCGCAGGCGCTTTGCGAGAGGGGATCACGCAGGGGAACCTGCCCGCCGGAACGCGGCTTCCGCCGGTGAGGGACCTCGGATGGCGACTCGGCATGACGCCGGGCACCGTGGCGCGGGCCTATACAATCCTCACCGACGAGGGCGCGCTGGTCGCCGAGGTCGGGCGCGGCACCTTCGTGCGCGGCGAGCTCCAGAAGGCCGCGCCGCTGCTGATCGAGAGCGGCCCGCGCGAGGTGACCGAGTCGGGCGACCGGATGGTGAGCCTCTTCACCGGGCGCATTCCCGACCTCGGGCAGGTCGCGCTGGTGCGCGAGGCGCTGGCGCGGATCGCCGTGCGCCCGGCGCCGGGGCTGATGAACTACCCCTCGACCCGCGCCTTCGCGCCGGCGCGGCAGGTGGCGCTCGACTGGCTGTCGGACGTGCCGCTGGGCCCGGTGCACCACGAGGATCTGGTGCTCAGCCACGGCGCGCAGAACGGCATCTCGCTGGTCATGCAGGCGGTGCTGCGCGGGCGGCGCCCGGTGGTGCTGGTCGAGGAGCTCTGCTACCCCGGTTTCCGCCGCGCCGCCGAGCTGCTGCGCGCCGAGCCGGTGCCGGTGCCGATGGATGCGCAGGGCATCCGTCCCGACGCGCTGCAGGAGCTGGCGCGCAAGCACGAGGCGCAGCTCCTGTGCACCTCGCCCGAACTGCACAACCCGACCACCATCGTCACCCCGCCCGAGCGCCGGCGCGAGATCGCCGACGTCGCGCGCAGCTGCGGGCTGCACATCCTCGAGGATGACAGCACCTTCCTCGGCGAGGCGCGCTGCGAGACCTACCGGGCGATGCTGCCCGACCTCGGCTGGTTCGTCTCGTCGATCTCGAAGACGCTGACGCCGGGGCTGCGCGTCGGCTTTGCCATCGCGCCCCGGGCGCGGCGGGGCGACCTGCGGCGGGCGGCGGAGTATGGCTTCTTCGGCCTCGCGCTGCCGCTTGCCGATCTCGTCGCCGACCTGCTGGCACGCGAGGAGACCAAGCAGATCGTCCGGGCGGTGCGCGAGCGCAACGCGCTCTACGTGCGCAGCACGGTGAATTTCCTCGGCGGGCACGAGCTGCGCTGGAGCGAGGAGGCGCCCTTCGTCTGGCTGCGGCTGCCGGCGGGCTGGCGGGCGGCGGCCTTCTGCATGGCGGCCGAGGCGCAGGGGGTGCAGGTGCGCCCGGCGGAGGATTTCGCGCTGCGCGACGCCTTTGCGCCGCACGCGGTGCGCATCGGCATGAACGGGCAGGTGCCGCTGGCGGAATTCGAGAAGGCGATCCTGCGGCTGCGGCGTCTGCTGGACGATCCGCCCGAGCAGATGATCGTCTGACGCGGGGTGGCACCGAAAATAGTTGGGGTATTTTGATACCGTTTTTGCAAGACACTGTTTTTGCTAAACAAATCAAAAAACAACCCGCTTGACTGTGCCGTGGGCGGCCTTATAACCCGCCCATCGGAATTCGGGCCCCCCAGGCGGGTCCTCTTTGAACAGCTCAAGGGCAACCACGATGAAAACCTTCTCTGCGACTCCTGCAGACATCGAGAAGAAATGGATCGTGATCGACGCGGAAGGCGTCGTTCTCGGCCGTCTCGCCTCGATCATCGCCATGCGTCTGCGCGGCAAGCACATGGCCACCTTCACCCCGCACATGGACATGGGCGACAATGTCATCGTCATCAACGCCGACAAGGTGCAGATGACCGGCAAGAAGCGTGAAGAGCACTTCTACTGGCACACCGGCCACCCGGGCGGCATCAAGTCCCGCACCAAGGCCCAGATCCTCGAGGGTGCACACCCCGAGCGCGTCGTGTTCCAGGCCGTCAAGCGCATGCTGCCGGGCAACCGCCTGTCGCGCAAGCAACTGACCAACCTGCGCATCTACGCAGGCGCGGCGCATCCGCACGAGGCACAGTCGCCGGAAGTGCTGGACGTCAAGTCGATGAACAAGAAAAACACCCGGGTGTAATCATGGCCGATCAGATCAACTCCCTGGAAGAGCTCGGCGCCGCAGCCGGCATCGAAACTGCTCCCGCAGTCGTCGAAACCCCGCGCGAGCCCGTCCGTGACGCGCTCGGCCGTTCCTACGCGACCGGCAAGCGGAAGGACGCGGTTGCCCGCGTCTGGATCAAGCCGGGCTCCGGCAAGGTCGTGGTGAACGGCAAGGAACAGTCCGTCTACTTCGCACGCCCCGTGCTGCAGATGATCCTGCGCCAGCCCTTCACCATCGCAGGTGTCGAGGACCAGTTCGACGTCTACGCCACCGTCAAGGGCGGCGGTCTCTCGGGCCAGGCCGGTGCAGTCAAGCACGGCATCTCGAAAGCCCTGCAGCTCTTCGATCCGTCGCTGCGCAGCGCGCTGAAAGCCGCAGGCTTCCTGACCCGCGACAGCCGCGTCGTCGAGCGTAAGAAGTTCGGTAAGCGCAAGGCTCGCCGCAGCTTCCAGTTCTCGAAGCGCTAAGCTTACGGGACATTCCAAAGAGCAAGGGCCTCGTTTCGCGACGTGGCCCTTGTTTCGTTTTGGGGGGTCGGCCATGCGGGAGGATCACATGGCAGCGTCGGATCTGGACATCATCACCTGCGCCGACTCGGGCTTCTTCGAGGTCGTGCAGGTGTTCGAGGACAACGTCCTGCGCATCCAGGGCCGCTACCCGGTGATCTACGACCTCGGGATGACCGAGGCGCAGCGCGCGCAGCTCCGCTCCGAGCTGGTGCGGATCGACACCGATGCCTCGTACAAGGCGCTCGATCCCAAGGGCTTCATCCGGACCACCCACAAGCCCGGGGCGATCCGCCATGCCATTGCCCGGACGGGCAGGGCCTGCCTCTATCTCGACGCCGACATGCTGCTGACTGAGCCGCTGACCCCCGCCGACTTTCTCGGTGCCGACCTCGCGGTCACGCCGCGCCACCCCAACGAGATCGCCCGCGAGCAGCTTGCCGACAACGGCACGATCAACGCGGGGCTGCTCTATTTTGCCGCGACCGAACCCGCGCAGAAGATGCTCGACACATGGGCCCGGCTCTGTGCCGGGAGCGAGATGTCGGACCAGCGCGCCATGTCGCAGCTGCTGGAGGCGTGGGAGATGGTGCCCGCGCCGGGGCTCGAGACGGTGGACGGGCTGTCGCTCGCGCGGCTCGATGCGCGCGTCTACAACGACACCGCACGGCGCACCGGCAAGGTGCTGCATTACAAGAACCTCGGGCGCAAGACGCGCAAGCGGGCGGAGTGGCGGCGCATGGCGCGGCTCATCGCGCTTGCACCCTGGGCGGTGCAATGGCTCATGCGGCGCCGCCGCGCCGGCTGGCCGGTGCCGGAGGTTCCGAAGGCGCCCGCGCCGCGGCCGCTGTCACGCCCCTGACCGCGTCCCTGACCGCGCGTGCCGCGACCCGCGGAAAAACTTCGCCCGCGGCGGTGGCGCTCCGGCCCCCGGATGGCGTATGAGGTTCGCCAGAACAACGGATGCGTGGAGCCCAATGCAACCTCTCGAGTTCAAGGACGTCGGCGCGCATCTCGAGCTGATCGGTCCGGCGGTCGACCCGGAGCGGACCACGGTCTTCTCGATCTTTCGGGACGAGATGTATTTCGCCCCGGCCTTCTTCGACCATTACCGCAGTATCGGCGTCACGCAGTTCATCATCGTCGATGACGGCTCGACGGACGGGACCACAGACTATCTCGACGCCCAGCCCGATTGCATCCGCATACGCTCGGACCTGCGCTACGGCGACCCGATCGAGGTCCGCGACCCCGAGGGCAAGCGCAAGAAGACCCGCGCGGGGATCTACTTCAAGGGCGCCATCCCGCTGTTCCTGATGCCGGGGCGTTTCGTCACCTACGTCGATGCCGACGAGTTCCTGCTGTTGCCGCCGGGGGTCGCGACGATCGGCGCGCTGGCCGAACACCTTGCCGCCGCGGGCGACGTGGCGGCGGTGGCGCCGGTGGTTGAGTTCTTCCCGCGCGACCTCTCGGCCTTCGACGATCCGCGCCCGCCCGCGAACCTGGCGGACCTGCTGCGCGCCTCACCCTGTTTCGAGGCCGAGCCGCTGCTGAAGCTGGCGCCGGGGGCGGTGCGGCCGGAGTTCGTCGCGCCCAGCAAGTCCATGGCGCTGATGGCGCGGTTCGGGATCGAGCCGGAGCCCGAGGCGCCGAAGGGCTGGCTGAACCGGCTGCTCGGCCGTAGCCCGGCGCCACAGCCCTTCGGCTCGCCCCGGCACAAGACGCCGATCGTCTGCCATTCCGCCGAGACCTACATGGTCGGCACCCACAACACCAACCGTGCGCCGAGCGCGACGGTGATGCCGGTGATCGCGCATTTCGTCTTTACCGCGCAGTTCGCGGCGAAGATCCGGCGGGCGATGGACTGGGGCAGCTATGCCAACGGCTCGCGCAAGTACCACGGCTACGCGCGGCTGCTGGCGGCCATGGCCGAGGCGCCGGACGCCTTCCTTTCCCCGGCGAGCACCGTCTACGAGGACCCGCGGCAGCTGATCGACTGCGGGCTGATGCTCTGGCCCGAAACGCCTGCGTCCGCGGCCCCGGCTCAGAACGTGTAGCCGAAGGCCTCGATTTCCTTTTCGTAGAGCGTGCCGACGATGCGCTGCAGCTCGGGGGTGTAGAGGCTGCGGGTGTCGCCGGTCTTGCCGCTCTTCGGCCGGTACGAGCCCTTGGCGCGCGGCAGCCAGCCGTCGAAGGGGATATCCAGCGCGGCGCAGGTGTCCTTGAGATCCTCGGCGAGGGTCTCGAAACGCACCACCCGGTCGGCGACGATCCGGTCATCGATGGTGTAGAGCGGCCAGTTGTCGTGGTACTCCGGCAGCACCATCCCGCCGAGCTCGTCGCCGTCGCGCAGCGCGTGGACGAAACGCTCGAAGCTCGGCGGATCGCTGCGGCCCTTGGTGCGCCAGAAGTAGTCCGAGACGGTCTTGTCCCAGGGATTGCGCACCACGCAGAACTTCGCGTAGCGCTCCCATTCCTCCGGGAAGCAGGCCCTGAGTTCGGAGGCATGGGCGTGCTGCGGGCGCGCGCCGAGCCTCGGCTCGTAATGCGCCTTGATGAGCCGGATCATCGCCTTGTTCTGCCGTGCGCCGCCAAGCAACCCCTCCAGCGCGAGCCGGTCCTTGAGGCTGCCGCCGCCGCTCTTCAGCTCGTCCTTCGCCTCGCGCAGCACGCGGGCGGGGGTGGCGATCCCGGCCTCGAAGCTTTCCTGAAGTCCGCTCAGCTGCAGGTCGTCCGGCCCCAGCACACGCGCCAGCGACACGCAGATCGAGCTTCCGGCGGTCTTGCGGCAGTGCAGGAAGATGAAGCGGTGCTTGTGGCTGAGGATCATCTCACTCTCCGGGGCGGTCGAGCAGCCGGGCCGAGGGCCAGAGCTCGCGGGCATTGGGAAGCCGTGCGTAGACGGCCGCGTAGACCGGGGCGTAATGCGCGGCGATCTCGGCTGCAAGCGCCTCGGGCACCTTGCTGCCGGTGGAGCGGGCATTGACCTTGGTCGTGCCGCTGCCGCGTTCGGCCGGGACCCCGGCAAAACTCGCGAGCGCGGCGATGCCCGCGTCGGTGAACAGCGTTTCGAAAAGCGGCAGGTGCAGGTCGGCGGGCGAGAAGACCTGCTCGAGCGCCGAAAGCGTGCGGTCGTAACGGCTGCGGGCCTCGGCCTCGGGCGAGGCGTAGAAGGCGCGCAGCGGGTCGGTGTTGTCCTGCGCCAGCGGCAGCCGGCCCTTTTCCATCTCCATGCGCAGGTGCGAGCGCAGCCGGTCCACCGGGTCGCGCATCGAGAAGATCGCCTTCACCGCGATGCCGCGCCTGGCAAACCCGTCGCGGATGCGTGCCAGCGTCTCGGCGGGCAGGGCGGCGTAGGAGGGGGTGATGTCGCCGGTTCGCAGCGTGCCGGGGCGCTCGAGCAGCCCGGCGAAATAGTCGAAATAGGCCTCGGGGTCGGCTTGCAGCCGCCAGCGCAGGTGCTGCGCGGGCTCGTCCGCGCCGAAGCGGGTCTTGATCCCGGCGCGCAGGCGCTCCCTCAGCGGCGGCACGGGCACGCTGTAGCGGGCGAAGACGCCGCCGAGCTGGTGTTCCCAGACCTGGTATTCGCCGAGTCGGCCGAAGTCGCTGCCCTCCTGCCGGTTCAGGTAGGCCTGGATCCAGGTGGAGCCGCATTTCTGGCCGCCGAGGCCGAGGAAGAAGGTCTTTTGGGTCATGGTCCGGTCCTGGTGCTGGGCTCGTCGGAGGCGTTGCCCCCGCCGCCGGGGGCGGCGTCCCCGGGATAGTTCCGCAGGGAGGAAAACTCTACTGGTCGGGCGGGATCAGCCCGAGGCCGCGCAGGTAGATGCCGATGCCCGATTCCAGCAGCTCGTCCGCCGGGAAGGGCGACTGCGTGCCGGGCGAGTTGCGCGCGAAGAGCTCGACCACGCCGTGGCTCATCGCCCAGATATGGGCCGAGAACATCGAGGCGGGCGGGCGCTTCTCGGGCGGGATGTGCTGCGACAGATCCGAGGCGGCGCGCTCGAGCACGCCGCGGGCATGGCGCGAGGCCGCGGCCAGTTCCGGCGAGTGGTTCACCGACACGCCGCTTTCGAACATGGCGATGTAGTGCCCCGGGTAGCGGCGGGCGAAGGCGAGATAGGCCCGGCCCGTCGCCTCGAAGGCCGAGAGCGCCGAGGGCTGGCCGCTGTCATAGGCGTATTGCATGAGGTCGCCGAAGATCTCGTAGCCCTGCCGGGCCGCCTCGGCGATGAGATCCTCGCGCCCCGAGAAATGCCGGTAGACCGCGGCGGGGGTGACCCCGGCGCGTTTCGCCGCCTCCGACAGGGTGAAGCCGGCCGGGCCCTTTTCCTCGATCAGTTCCAGCGCCGCCTCGACCAGGGCCTGGCGGAGATTTCCGTGGTGGTAGCCGCGTTTAGCCATCCCAGACTTCGGGACCTCCGGCGATCTTCGGGTCGGGCACGCCGACATTGGCCTCGTCCTTGTTGTCATAGTCGAGATGGCTCAGCACGTGGCGGATCGCGGCGATGCGGGCGCGCTTCTTGTCGTCCGAGCGGATCACCGTCCAGGGCGCCGCGGCGCTGTGCGTGCGCGACAGGGTCTCGCGGATCGCCGCGCCGTACTCGTCCCAGAGCTTCAGCCCCTCGACGTCGATGGACGAGAGCTTCCACTGCTTCAGCGGGTCGCTCTCGCGCTCGAGGAAGCGGCGCAGCTGCTCGGCCCGTCCGACGTTGAGCCAGAGCTTGAAGAGCTTGATGCCCTCCTCGACCAGCATCTTCTCGAAGTCGGGGACCTGCGCGAAGAAATGCTCGCGCTGCTCCTCGGTGCAGAAGCCGAAGACCTTCTCGACCACGCCCCGGTTGTACCAGCTGCGGTCGAAGAAGACGATCTCGCCACCGGCGGGCAGGTGGTCGATGTAGCGCTGCAGGTACCATTGCGTCGCCTCGGTGTCCGAGGGCTTCGACAGCGCCACCACCCGCGCGCCGCGCGGGTTGAGGTTCAGCGTGAAGCGGTTGATCGTGCCGCCCTTGCCGGCGGCGTCGCGCCCCTCGAAGAGGATGGCGATGCGCTCGCCGCTGGCCTTGACGTGGCGCTGCAGCTTCATCAGCTCGATCTGCAGCGCCTTCATCTGCTTGTCGTAGGTCTTGCCCTTCATCTCCTCGGAATAGGGATAGCTGGGCGACAGGACCTCGTCCTTGTCGGCGCGGTGGATGGCCTCGCGGATATCCTTCGGGGCCGTCTTCTCGAAATAGGCGCTGATCGCGCCGTCGAAGGGCTTGGACGACTTGGACACGGGCGGCTGGTCCTTCGTGTTGAAATCTCTGCACCAATATGGCGCGTCGCGCGGTTCAGCGCAAACCCGCACGATGGGCCGCGCGGGCGATGGCGGCATCCATTTGCGCGGGGCTGACATGCTGGGGCATGTGGCCGATGCGGGGCAGGGTCACGAGGTTGGCGCCGGGGATCTGCGCGGCGGTGGGCACCGAGTGGATCTGCAGCCCCACCGTGGTGTCGGCCTCGCCGTGGATCAGCTCGACCGGCAGGTCGAGCGCGGGGTAGCGCGGGGCGAGGGCGCGGATCTCGGCCTTGAGGCTGGCGCGCTGGCGGGCGTTGGCGTCGAGGCTGGCCCGGCGCAGGGTGAGCGGCGCGCCGATATGGGCGGCATAGCCCTCGGGGACGGGGTTGGGCAGGAAGACGTCGGCGATGGCGTCCTGCACGGCGCTGTCCGGCGCGAAGGCGGCGATGGCGGGATTGGCGAGCGGCGCGAGCGGCCCGGCGGTCATCTTGTAGAAGAACGGCAGCCCGCCCTCCCAGGGCTGCGAGGCGGCGCCCAGCAGGACCAGCGCCGAGACCCGCTCGGGGTGATCGGCGGCCCAGGCGAGCGCCACCGCGCCGCCGTAGGACTGGCCGAGCACGATCGGCCGCGTCGCGACGAGCTGCGTGGCGGCGGCGGAGAGCAGCTCGGCCTGTTCGAAGATCGTGTCGCCGTCCGCCTCGGCCTCGGTGTAGCCGAGCCCGGGCCGGTCGAAGGCGATGACGCGGTACTGCGCCGAAAGGCGGTCAACCGCGCGGAAGGTCCAGTCCCGCAGGTTGCCGCTGGCGCCGTGGATCAGCACCAGCGCCGGACCCTCGCCCGCCTCCACGTAATGCACGCGGCGGCCCTCCACCTGCAGGAAGCGTCCCTCGGGCGGGAAGGCGGCCTCGGCGGCCGCCTCCATCTTCGTCGCCCGGCTGCCGGTCAGGCCGCAGCCCGCCAGCGCCAGCGCGGCAGCGGGCAGCAGCGCCTGCCACACGGGCTCAGGCCCCGACCTTCGCGGTGGTCCGCCAGTCGGTCGACTCGCTGCCGATGCGCGCGACGTCGAAGGGCGTGGTCATGTAGATCTCCGAGATCCAGTTGGTGAAGAGCAGGTGCGCGTGGCTGCGCCAGCGGTTCTGCGGCTTCTTGCTGGGATCGTCGTTCGGGTAGTAGTTCGCCGGCACGTTGATCGGCTTTCCGGCCGCGACGTCGCGGTCGTACTCGTCCTTCAGCGTGGTGCTGTCGTACTCGAGGTGGTTGAAGATGTAGAGCGCGCGGTGCGCCTTGTCCTCGACCAGCGCGGGGCCGGTCTCGGCGGAGTCGATCAGCACCGGCAGGCCCGCCGCCTCGATCTCGTCGCGGCGCATCTCGGTCCAGCGCGAGACCGGCATCACCATGTCGTCCGAGAAGCCGCGCAGGAAGGGCGAGGCCGGTGCAAGGTTCTGGTGCCGCACGCAGCCGAAGGCCTTGTGGTCGAGGATGTGCTTCTGCACGCCGTGGAAGTGGTTGATCATCGCCATGCCGCCCCAGCAGACGCCGAAGGTGGCGTGCACGTGGGTCTGGGTCCAGGCGAAGACCCGGCGCAGCTCGTCCCAGTAGGTGACGTCGGCGAACTCGAGATGCTCGATCGGCGCGCCGGTGATGATCAGCCCGTCGAACTTCTCGCCCGAGGCCTCGACCTCGGCGAAGGGCCGGTAGAAGGCCTCCATGTGCTCGGCGGCGGTGTTCTTCGTCTGGTGCTCGGTCATGCGGATCAGGCTGAACTCGATCTGCAGCGGCGTCGCCCCGATGAGGCGCGCGAACTGGTTCTCGGTCTGGATCTTCTTGGGCATGAGGTTGAGCAGCGCGATGCGCAGGGGCCGGATGTCCTGCCGCGAGGCGCTGTCCTCGGACATGACCATCACGCCCTCGCGCGAGAGCACGGCGTAGGCGGGAAGGTCTTCGGGCAGCTTGATGGGCATGGAATTCGTCCTCTGGTCAGGCCCGCAGATGTATCGCCGCAGGGGCAATTGCTCAAGAGGCACGCGGGGATGGGCGCGCCGGCCCGGTCGGGCGGCGCGCCGCGAGGGGGGGATCGCTCAGCTGCGCAGGCGCCAGCCGGTGCGGAAGATCCACCAGATCACCGTGAGGCAGAGCCCGGTGAAGGCGGCGATGGCCAGCAGGCTGAGGCCGATCGGCACGTCGGCAAGGCCGAAGAAGGCCCAGCGGAAGCCCGAGATCAGGTAGACCACCGGGTTGAAGAGGGTGATCGTCTGCCAGACCGGGGGCAGCATCGAGATCGAGTAGAAGCTGCCGCCGAGGAAGATCAGCGGCGTGACCACCAGCAGCGGCACCAGTTGCAGCTGCTCGAAGCTGCCCGCCCAGATGCCGATGATGAAGCCCAGGAGCGAGAAGCTGATGCAGGTGAGCAGCAGGAAGGCCACCATCGCCAGCGGGTGCGCGATGTGCAGCTCGACGAAGAGCGTCGCCGTGCCGAGGATCACCAGCCCGATGAACAGCGCCTTCGTCGCCGCCGCGCCGACGTAGCCGATGACGATCTCGAGGAAGTTCACCGGGGCCGAGAGCAGCTCGTAGATCGTGCCGATGAACTTCGGGAAGTAGATGCCGAAGCTGGCGTTCGAGATCGCCTGGGTGATCACCGAGAGCATCACCAGCCCCGGCACGATGAAGGCGCCGTAGCTGACGCCCTCGACCTCGTCGATGCGCGAGCCGATGGCGGCGCCGAAGACCACGAAATAGAGCGAGGTCGAGATCACCGGCGAGATGAAGCTCTGCAGCAGGGTGCGGAAGAAGCGGGCCATCTCGTAGCGGTAGATGGCCCAGACGCCACGTAGGTTCATGCCGGTTCCTCCTCGCGGGTCACCATGTCGACGAAGATCTCCTCGAGCGAGCTCTGCCGGGTCGAGACGTCGCGCACTGCGATGCCCTCGGCGGCGAGGTCGGCCATCAGCCGGGCGATGCCGCTGCGCTCGGCGGCGCTGTCGTAGCTGTGCACCAGCAGGTGCCCGCCGTCCTCCAGCTCGAGCCCGCGGCCCTGCAGCGCGGCGGGCAGGGCGGGCAGCGGCTGGTCGAGCGCGATGCGCAGCTCCTTGCGGCCGAGCCGGGTCATCAGGCTGTGCTTGTCCTCGACCAGCAGGATGCGGCCACGGTTGATCACCCCGATGCGGTCGGCGATGGCCTCGGCCTCCTCGATGTAATGGGTGGTGAGGATGATCGTCGTGCCCTGCGCCTTGAGCCCGGCGACGATCTCCCACATGTCGCGGCGCAGCTCGACGTCGACGCCGGCGGTGGGCTCGTCGAGGAACAGCACCCTCGGTTCGTGCGCCAGCGCCTTGGCGATCAGCACCCGGCGCTTCATCCCGCCCGAGAGGGCGCGGATCGGCGTGTCCTTCTTGTCCCAGAGCGAGAGCCGCCGGAGGATGTCCTCGATCAGCGCGTCGTCGCGCCGGAGCCCGAACAGCCCGCGCGAGAAGCGCACCGTATTGATCACCTTCTCGAAGGGTTCGAGGTTGATCTCCTGCGGCACCAGCCCGACGAGGCGGCGGGTGGCGCGGTAGTCGGTGATCACGTCGTGCCCGCCGACGCGGATGTGCCCGCCGGTGGGCGTGACCAGCCCGCAGATGATCGAGATCAGCGTGGTCTTGCCCGCGCCGTTGGGACCCAGGAGGGCGAGGATCTCGCCCTCTTCAATCGTCAGGTCGACGCCTCTCAGGGCCTCGAACCCGCCGTCGTATCGCTTGGCGACCTGCGCCACCTCGACCATGGACATGGGACTTCCTCCGTCTCGTGTGAGCGCAAACCTAGGCTTGCGCGCGCAAAGCGCAACGTGTGATCCCGCACGGCACACTGTGCGCGGCGCGCCTGCTGACAGTTTCCGGCAGGAGTGGCGGTGGCGGGCAAATCTCTTCGAAGAGATTTGCACCCTTCTTCGAGGTAGGGTGCACGCGTTTGGATATGGCGCCGGGCGCGGCGCCGGGCTAGAGCCAGCGCATGACACTCGCCGCACCCGTCCCCAGCCTTCACCGTCCCGGCCTCGGAATCGCGCTGATCTGCGCCGGGGTCACGGGAATTTCCATCAACGACATGCTGATCAAGCTGCTGTCGGGCGGCTACCCGCTGCACCAGATCGTCGCGACGCGCGCGGCGGTGGGGCTCTGCATCATCCTCGTGCTGCTGCAGCTCGAGGGCGGCTGGAAGCTGCTGCGCAGCGACACGCCGCTCCTGCACCTTGCGCGCGGGGTCTTGGTGGTGCTGGCGAACATGAGCTTCTACGCCTCGGTCGCGGTCATCCCGCTGGGGCAGGCGACGGCGCTCTTCTTCGTGGCGCCGCTCTTCATCACGCTGCTCTCGGTGCCGATCCTCGGCGAGCGGGTGGGGCCGTGGCGGCTTGGCGCGGTCTGCGTCGGCTTCCTCGGGGTCGTGGTCATGCAGCAGCCCTGGGCGGAGGCGGCAGCAGACGCTCCGGCCTCGCGTCTCGTGCTGCTGCTGCCGGTGGTCTCGGCGCTGCTCTACGCGCTCCTGCAGGTGCTGACGCGCAAGCTCGGCGTGACCACGCGGGCCTCGGCGCTGGCCGTGCACCTGCAGCTGATGTTCCTCGTGGTCTCGATCTG
The DNA here is from genome assembly GCF_040409955.1 of Salipiger sp. H15. Taxonomy (NCBI): domain Bacteria; kingdom Pseudomonadati; phylum Pseudomonadota; class Alphaproteobacteria; order Rhodobacterales; family Roseobacteraceae; genus Salipiger; species Salipiger bruguierae. Next base: position 224,232 of record NZ_CP123385.1, on the reverse strand, counting down.
CTTCTACGTCGTCGCGGGCGACGGGCGCTACATGGAGAGCTTCGACAGCGACGCGGCGCGCTTCCTGCTGCGCCCCTGGGTGATCCCGAGCGCCGACGACGCGCTGGTGTTCCTCGCGCTCGGCTGCATCTCGGGCTTCGTCGGCTACGCGATGAGCGCCTCCTACCGGATGTCCGATGCCGCCGTGGTCGCGCCCTTCGAATATGTCGGACTGCCGCTGGCGATCTTCTGGGGCTGGCTGATGTTCGGCGAATGGCCGATCCCGGCCACCTGGATCGGCTGCGCGCTGATCGTCGGGGCGGGGCTGGTGGTGTTCCTGCGCGAGCGCTCGCGGATGCGGCCGCAGCCGGGACGGCGGCGCGGCAGCACCGCCGTCAGGAGATGAGCGTCAGGCGCTGATCAGGCGGTGACGGTGCTTCGGCCGAACGAGCGCACGGTGTCGATCATCAGCTGAACGTTCTCGGGGTCCGCATCCGGCGTGATGCCATGCCCGAGGTTGAAGATGTGCGGCCCCTTCGAGAAGGCTTTCACCACGCGCTGCGTCTCGCGCACCAGCGCCTCGCCGCCGGTCACCATATGCGAGGAGGCGAGGTTGCCCTGCACGCAGCCCGAGACCTGCACGTTCTCGGCGGCCCATTCGGGCGTGACGCTGTCGTCGACCGCGACGCAATCCGCGCCGGTCGCCTCATGGAAACCGATGTAACCCTCACCCGCCTGGCGCGGGAAGGCGATGACCGGCAGGCCGGGGAAGCGCGCCTTCATTTCCTGCGTGATGATCCGGGCGGGCTCCAGCGCGTACTTGCGGAAATCCTCGCCCTCGAGCGAGCCGGCCCAGCTGTCGAAGAGCTTGACCACCTCGGCCCCGGCCTCGACCTGCTTGCTGAGGTACTCGATGGTGCCCTGGGTCAACACGTCGAGGATGCCCTCGAAGAGCTTGCGGTTCCCGGCCTTCAGCGCGTGCGCCGGGCCCTGGTCCTTGGTGCCGCGCCCGGCGATCATGTAGGTCGCCACGGTCCAGGGCGCACCGGCGAAGCCGATCAGCGTGGTCTCGGAGGGCAGCTCGCGCGCGAGGATCTTCACCGTGTCGTAGACCGGGCTGAGCGTGTCGTGGATCGCGGCCACCGGCTTCAGCGCGGCAAGGTCGGCATCGGTCTGGATGGTCGAGAGCCGCGGCCCCTCGCCGGTGACGAACCAGAGGTCGAGGCCAAGTGCCTGCGGCAGCAACAGGATGTCGGCGAAGAGAATCGCCGCGTCGAAGCCGTAGCGGCGGATCGGCTGCAGCGTCACCTCGGCGGCAAGCTCGGGGTTGTAGCACAGCGACAGGAAGTCCCCGGCCTGCTCGCGCGTGGCGCGGTACTCGGGCAGGTAGCGCCCGGCCTGGCGCATCATCCAGATCGGCGGGGTGGGCAGGGTCTCGCCGGCCAGCGCGCGCAGGATCGTCTTGGTCATGGGAACCCCCGTCTTTCTTCGTCGTGTCCTTCGCAGCGGCAATATGTCAAATCGGCCCCCATTGCCACAGCTTCTCCCGCGACATAAAGCTCTGGCCATGACACGAGAATTGCCCTCTCCCGACCAACCGCTGAAGATCGGCACCCGCGGCTCGCCGCTGGCGCTGGCGCAGGCGCACGAGACCCGCGACCGGCTGGCCGCGCATTTCGACCTGCCCGCCGAGGCCTTCGAGATCGTGGTGATCAAGACCACCGGCGACGACCGCGCGATGATCGCCGCGGACCGGCCGCTGAAGGAGATCGGCAACAAGGGGCTGTTCACGAAAGAGATCGAGGAGCAGCTGCTGTCGGGCGGCATCGACATCGCCGTGCACTCGATGAAGGACATGCCGACCGAGCAGCCCGAGGGGCTGATCCTCGATTGCTACCTGCCGCGCGAGGACGTGCGCGACTGCTTCATCTCGCCCACGCATTCGGCCATCGCCGACCTGCCCGAGGGCACGGTGGTCGGCACCTCGTCGCTGCGCCGCCGGGCGCAGCTGCTGCACCGCCGCCCCGACCTGCAGGTCGTCGAGTTCCGCGGCAACGTGCAGACGCGCCTCAAGAAACTCGAGGACGGCGTCGCCGCCTGCAGCTTCCTCGCCATGGCCGGGCTCAACCGGATGAACATGGCGGGCGAGCACATGACGCCCATCGCACCCGAGGACATGCTGCCCGCCGTGGCGCAAGGGGCGATCGGCATCGAGCGCCGCACCGACGATGCGCGCGCCGCCGCGATGCTGGCCGCGATCCACGACCGGCCGACGCAGTTCCGGCTCGACGCGGAACGCTCTTTCCTGCGCACGCTCGACGGCAGCTGCGAGACGCCCATCGCCGGGCTTGCGCTGCTGAACGGCGAGGAGCTGTGGCTGCGCGGCGAGATCCTGCGCCCCGACGGCAGCGAGGCGCTCTCGGGTGAGCGCCGCGGCCCGATCACCGAGGGCGCGCGCATGGGCGCCGATCTGGCGCGCGAGCTGCTGGAGCGGGCGGGCGACGGGTTCTTCGGCTGGAAGAAAAGCTGAGAGGAAGAGGCGGGCGCGGGCCGGGATCGGCGCGCGCCCTGCCTTTCACCTTTGCGGGCAGTCCTCGCCGAGCGGCGTGCCGTCATAGGTCTTGTCGCCGCACTCGTTGACCTCTTCCCAGACGTAGCCGCGCCCGTCCTCGGTGATCGCCACAACGCGGTCGATGCCGAACTCGATGTTGCGCTGCGAGGTGTAGACATGCGCGGTGCCGGCGGCGATCTCGGTGCCGATCTCGTCCGCGTCGAAGCAGCCGAACCAGAAGGGCGCATTGCGCGGCTCGGCCCCCTCGTAGCGCTCAAACACCGGGTCGAGCGTGTCCGGACGCTCGGAAGTGGTGAAGCAGGCGCGGTAGCGGATCGGCGAGGAGGTCGCGTCGATCGCCTCGAAACCCTCGAAGGGAATGTCGCGCGGCGCGCCGCGGTCCTGCGGCGTCAGCACGACGCGCGCCTCGTCCGCGGGCAGGGTCTCGTAGAAATAGTAGACCTGCGTGTAGTAGACGACCGCACCGAAGATCAGCGCGGCCGCCACGATGAGGATCGCGAGGATCTTGCCGCTCACGCGGCGCTCTCCGCCGCTGACGGCGTCCAGCCGCCCGCCTCGGTGGTGACGAAGGCATCGGCGCATTTCTTCGCCAGCGTGCGGACCCGGCCGATGTAGGCCTGCCGCTCGGTGACCGAGATCACCCCGCGCGCGTCGAGCAGGTTGAAGAGGTGGCTGGCCTTGATGCACTGGTCGTAGGCGGGGTGCGCCATGACGATGCGCTTGCCGGTCTTGGGATCGTCATGGGTGCGCGCGAGGATCGCCTCGCACTCGGCCTCGGCCTCCTCGAAGTGACGCAGCAGCACCTCGGTGTTGGCGACGTCGAAGTTCCAGCGCGAGTATTCCTCTTCCGTCTGGCGGAAGACGTCGCCGTATTTCAGCGCGATCGGCGCGTCGGGGTCGTTGAACGGCATTTCCATCACGTGGTCGATGCCGAGCACGTACATGGCCAGCCGCTCGAGCCCGTAGGTCAGCTCGCCCGAGACCGGGTGGCAGTCATGGCCGCCGACCTGCTGGAAATAGGTGAACTGCGAGACTTCCATGCCGTCGCACCAGACTTCCCAGCCAAGGCCCCAGGCGCCCAGCGTCGGGCTTTCCCAGTCGTCCTCGACGAAGCGGATGTCGTGCAGGCCCATGTCGATGCCGATGGCCTCGAGGGAGCCGAGATAGAGCGCCTGCAGATCCGGCGGGCTCGGTTTGATCAGCACCTGGTACTGGTAGTAGTGCTGCAGCCGGTTCGGGTTCTCGCCGTAGCGCCCGTCGGTGGGGCGGCGCGAGGGCTGCACGTAGGCCGCGGCCCAGGGCTTCGAGCCGAGCGCGCGCAGCGTGGTGGCCGGGTGGAAGGTGCCCGCGCCCACTTCCATGTCGTAGGGCTGCAGCACCGCGCAGCCCTTGGCGGCCCAATAGGTCTGCAGCCGCAGGATGATCTCCTGGAAGCTGCGCGGCTTGCTGCTCTCGCTGCGGATCTCGCTCATGGCATCTTTCCCCTTGCGCGCCGCTCTTGCGGGCGCCCGTCGTCCATTGGTCGGCTGCCTGATTATGCGTGCAACGGTCAAGGGTCAATGCGCCAGCCTGACCATCTTTTGAGATGACGCGCGCGGGACGTCTGTTACAGAGTCTTGCAGAAAACAAGAGACCACCGGAAGACCGAGGCCCGAGGAGCGAGTACAGCCATGTTCAGATCCATTCTTTTCGCAGGCGCAACGGCAGTGATGCTCGCGCAGGGCGCGGCTGCGCAGCAGGGCGACGTGGTCTACATCCAGATCGAGGCCCAGCCCAGCCTGAACGAGGCCGAGGCGCGGCTGCGCGACTACGCGCGCGGGCTGACCGACGTGAACGGATTCTCGCTGGGCGGCGGCTGGTACGGCATCGCGCTCGGCCCCTTCGCGCCCGATGTCGCCGCCGAGCAGTTGCGCAACCTGCGCGCCTCGGGGCGCATCCCGCGCGATTCCTACCTCGCCGCGGCGGGGGAATACGGGCGGCAGTTCTGGCCGGTCGGGGCAGGGATCGCGGGCAGCGCCGCGCAGCCGCCGGTGAGCGCCGCGCCGCTCGACCCCGCGCCCGAGCAGACCCTCGAGCGGACACCCGAACAGACCTCCGAGCAGACCGCGGCGCTGGCGGAGGCGCTGGCCGAGGAGCTTGGCGAGCCGCCGCAGCCCGGCACCGAGGGGCCCGAACTGGAGCCGGACGCGCCGGTGGAGGCCGCCCCCGAGCAGCCCGCGCCGGAGCAGCTCGCCGCCGCCCAGCCGGTGCCGCAGCCGGTCTTCACCACGATCCCCGAGGAGTCCGTCTCCGAGGCGCGGCGCAGCGAACAGGCGCTGTCGCTCGCCGAACGCCAGCAGCTGCAGGTGGCGCTGCGCTGGTCTGGCCATTACGACAGCGCCATCGACGGCGCCTTCGGCAACGGCACGCGCATGGCCATGGGATCGTGGCAGCGCGACAATGGCTACGAGGTGACCGGCATCCTCTCGACCCGCCAGCGCGCCGACCTGCTCGGCCGCTACAACGCCGTGCTCGAGGGCACCGGCATGACCCGGGTCGAGGACGACCGCGCCGGCATCTCGATCGAGATGCCGATGGGCGCGCTGACCTTCGACCGGGTCGAGCCGCCCTTCTCGATCTACAAGGGCAACGGCACGCTCGAGGGCGCGCAGGCGCTGCTGATCAGCCAGCCGGGCGACCGCAAGGCGCTGAGCGGGCTCTACGAGATCCTGCAGACGCTGGCGATCGTGCCGGTGAGCGGCGAACGCAGCCTGCGCCGCGACGGCTTCACCCTCACCGGCAGCAACGCCAGCATCACCAGCCACACCGAGGTCACGCTGCAGGGCGGGCAGATCAAGGGCTGGACGCTGGTCTGGCCGGCGGGCGACGAGGCGCGGTTCGAGCGCGTGGTGAACACGATGAAGACCAGCTTCCGCCCGACCGCCGGGCTGCTCGACGCGGCCTCGGTGAGCGATGACGGCCAGTCGCTCGACCTCGTCTCCGGCCTGCCGATCCGCAAGCCGCGCGAGACCGTCGCGGGGGTCTTCGTCGATGGGCGCGGCACGGTGCTGACCTCGGCTGCGGCGGTCGCGGGCTGTAGCCGGCTCACGCTCGACGGCAGCTACGACGCGCAGCTCCTGCAGAGCGACGCCGGGCTTGGCGTTGCGCTGCTGCGCCCGACCTCCGCGCTTGCCCCGCGCGGCGTGGCGCGGCTGCGCACCGACCTGCCGCGGCTCGGCTCCGAGGTGGCGGTCGCGGGCTTCCCCTATGGCGGCGTGCTGAGCGCGCCGACGCTGACCTTCGGCGCGCTCGAGGACAGCAAGGGGCTCGCCGGCGAGGAGACGCTGGCGCGGCTGGCCGTCGAGGCGACCCCCGGCGACGCGGGCGGCCCGGTGCTCGACGCGGGCGGCGCGGTGCTCGGCGTGCTGATGCCGCGCGACGCGGGCGGCAAGCAGCTGCCCGAGGGTGTGGCCTTCGCCACCGACGCCTCGGCGCTGCTGGCCTTCCTGCGCGGCGCGGGCATCTCGGGCACCGCCTCGCAGGGCGAGGCTGTCATGGCGCCCGAGGATCTCACCGCCGCCGCACGTGACATGACCGTGGCGGTCAACTGCTGGGAGTGACCCGCGGGGGCGTCCTGTCGGGAACGCGGCTCGGGCAAATCAGTGCCGGAATGCAAGGAGGGGGGCAGCGCCCCCCTCCTTTTCGTTTCGAAAGTTGCCGCAGCCTCAGGCTGCGGTCACCCGCCAGATGATGTCGCCGACGTCGTCGGCCATCAGCAGCGACTTGCCGTCCGGGCCGATGCAGACCCCCACGGGCCGCCCGTAGGAGACGCTCTCGTCCTCGGCGAGGAAGCCCGAGAGGATGTCGCGCGCGGGGCCCGAGGGCTTGCCGTTCTCGAAGGGCACGAAGACCAGCTTGTAGCCGCTCAGCGTCGAGCGGTTCCACGAGCCGTGCTGGCCGATCACCATGCCGTCCGGGAAGCCGGGCAGGGTGCCCGCGGGCATCCAGCAGAGGCCCAGCGAGGCGGTGTGCCCGCCAAGCGCGTAGTCGGGCTGGATCGCGCGCGAGACCAGCGCGGCGTCCTGCGGCACGCGGTCGTCGACGATCTGCCCCCAGTAGCAGAAGGGCCAGCCGTAGAAGCCGCCGTCCTGCACCGAGGTGAGGTAGTCCGGCGGCGTCTCGTCGCCCAAGCCGTCGCGCTCGTTGACCACGGTCCAGAGCGCGCCCGTCGTGGGCTCCCAGGCCATGCCGACCGGGTTGCGCAGGCCCGAGGCGAAGACGCGCGACGCGCCGGTGGCGAGATCGAGCTCCCAGATCGCCGCGCGGCCTTCCTCGACCTCGAGCCCCTCGTCGCCGATGTTGCTGAGCGAGCCGACGCCGGCGTAGATCTTCGTGCGGTCGGGCGAGACGATCAGGCTGCGCGTCCAGTGGCCGTGCGGCTTGAACTCGACCAGCCGGCGTCCCTCGCCGGTGAGCTTGGTGGCGCCCTCTTCGTAGGGGAAGGCGACGATGCCGTCGGTGTTGCCGACGTAGAAGGTGCCGTCCACCAGTGCCATGCCGAAGGGCTGGTTCTGGTTCTCGAGGAACACCTCGCGGCGCTCGGCCACGCCGTCGCCATCCTCGTCGCGCCAGAGCGTGATGCGGTTGGCGCTGATCCCGAGCGCGCGGGCCCGGCGCATGGTCGCGTGCATGGCCCGGTCGTAGAGCGTCTTCGGCGGGCGGCCCTGCTGCATCGCCTCGGCGACCAGCACGTCACCGTTGGGCAGCACCTCGATCCAGCGCGGGTGCTGCAGCTCCGAGGCGAAGGCATTGACCTTGAGCCCCGGCGCGGCGGTCGGCACGTGGCCCTTTTCCCAGCCCTTGGCGGTCGGCATCTTCAGGGTCATGATCCCCTGTTTCTTGGCTTCGGGGATGCTGGGATTTGCCCCGAACGCCTGTGTGCCCGGCGCGTTCATGCGCCGCAGTAGAACCATTGTGCCGCCGACGATCGCGGTCACGCGTGCAAGGAAATCCATGTCTGCCCCCATATCGAGTTTGCGCGAACCCTAGTGCAGACGGGGCGCAGGGCAAAGGGGCTCCGCGACGGTTGCACGCACCCGCACCCGGGATTGCGCCCTGAGGTCAAGCCCTTGCCGGCATCGATCACGCCGGAAATTCGGTTGCCGAGCGGCGCCGCCGCGAGCCCGGGGATCTCCGGGGAATGGCGTCTCAACATCGTCCTGCCCGAGACAGGGCCCGAGACCGCGCAGGTCGCAGACGAGGTGCAGACGGCGCGCGACGGCAAGGACCTCAAGCCCGAGGTCCATAGCGGCGGCTCGCTGGGGCTGAGGAACACCGCCCTGCTGCGCGCGCTGCCGCGCGGTACGGTCGAGATGAGCCTGCTGTGGTCGAACGACCACGGCCGCGCCGCGCCGGCGCTGCGCCCGGTCTTCGTGCGGGCGCGGTCGGGCTTATGCTGAGCGCGATGCTCTTTCTTGCCCTGCCGCCGGTGACGCTGTGGGCCGAGCACCTGCGCATCTCGATCGACGCCGATGCGCAGAAGACCCTCATCCCCGTCGCGCTGGCCGCGACCTCGATCGGGAGGCTCTTCATGGCGGGTGTCCTGCCGGGGCTGATGATCGGGCTGAGGATCGGGACGCCGCCGGTGGTCTTTCCGCCGCTGGCCGGGCTCGTATATGATCCGATCCGGGTGGGCGTGCGCATCACCATCGTCATCGAGATCGGGCAGGTGACGCCGCCCGTGGGGCTGAACTTGTCGGTGCTGTCGAGCCTGACAAGGAACGAGATCAGCCTCGGCCGGGTGGCGACGGCGACGGTGCCCTGCCGGCTCATCCAACCTCTTGCGCCGGTGGTGCTGACGATCTTCCCGGTCATCGCGCCCTGGCTGCCCAACCTGTTGTTCTGAGGAAAGGTTTTCCCACATGGCCCTGAAACTCCGCCCCAAGCGCTTCGGCCCGGTCTCGGTGCTCTTCGACCCCGAGGGCGCGGTCCGCTTCGTCTCGGACGAGGGCGGCGCGCCGCTGCCCCATCCGGCCTACGACAAGCCGGTGCTGACGCTGATGGCCTCGGTGGCGCATTGCCTCGTGGAATCGCTGCGCATCCTCGCCAAGCGCGACGGGGTGGCGCTGCCCGCCTACGCGATCACCGTGACCGCCGAAAAGGCGATCGACGAGCCCGGACGGCTCGAGTCGATGGTCTGCAAGGTCGAGGGCGATCTGCCCGGGGAGATGGTGCGCGAGGCCAAGTCCATCTGCACCGTCAGCAACACCCTCAACTGCAAGTTCACCCTCGAGTAGGGCCCCCATGTCCCGCGCGCCGCTTGTGAAGCGGCGCGGGATCGGGCATGTGACGTCATCCTCGTGGCAGCGGAAAGGATCGTGTCATGGACTACAGCAAGATGGGCGGCGGTCGCGCCGGGTCGAACAAGCCGCGCTTCAAGCCGGAAGACCTCAAGCGCGACGGCAAGGCCGGCACCGGCGGCAAGGCCAGCAAGGAAGAGCTTCTGGCGCGCATGAAGGCGCAATCCGACGCGAAGAAGAAGGAGGACTGAGGCGCAGGCCCGTCCGGTTTTCGTCGCGTCGCATCGTCGGTCGCAAAAGAAAAAGGCGCGGGAAATCCCGCGCCTTTCGCCATTTCGGGAAGACCTGATCAGTTCTTGGTCTTGTCGACCATCTTGCCGGCCGAGATCCACGGCATCATGCCGCGCAGCTTGGCGCCGGTGGCTTCGATCATGTGCTCGTCGTTGGCACGGCGCGAGGCCTTGATGGTCGGCTGGCCGACGGCGTTCTCGAGCATGAAGTCGCGGACGAACTTGCCCTGCTGGATGTCGGTCAGGACCGCCTTCATCGCCGCCTTGGTCTGCTCGTAGGGCAGGATGCGCGGGCCGGTGACGTACTGGCCGTACTCGGCGGTGTTCGAGATCGAGTAGTCCATGTTGGCGATGCCGCCTTCATAGATCAGGTCGACGATCAGCTTCACTTCGTGCAGGCACTCGAAATAGGCCATTTCGGGCGCGTAGCCGGCTTCCACCAGCGTCTCGAAGCCGCAGCGGATCAGCTCGACGAGGCCGCCGCAGAGCACGGCCTGCTCGCCGAAGAGGTCGGTCTCGCACTCTTCGCGGAAGTTGGTCTCGATGATGCCCGACCGGCCGCCACCGATGGCCGAGCAGTAGGACAGGCCGATTTCCAGCGCCTTGCCCGATGCGTCGTTGTGAACCGCCACGAGGCAGGGCACGCCGCCGCCCTTGGTGTATTCGCCGCGCACCGTGTGGCCCGGGCCCTTCGGCGCCATCATGATGACGTCGACGCCGGCCTTCGGCTCGATCAGGCCGAAGTGCACGTTCAGGCCGTGGGCGAAGGCGATGGCGGAGCCTTCCTTCAGGTTGTCATGCACGTATTTCTTGTAGGTCTCTGCCTGCAGTTCGTCGGGCATGGTGAACATGATCAGGTCGCACCAGGCCGCGGCTTCCGCGATGCCCATGACCTTCAGGCCTTCGGCTTCGGCCTTCTTGGCCGAGGGCGAGCCTTCGCGCAGGGCGACGACGACGTTCTTCGCACCCGAGTCGCGCAGGTTCAGCGCGTGGGCGTGGCCCTGGGAGCCGTAGCCGAGGATGGCAACTTTCTTGTCCTTGATCAGGTTGATGTCGCAATCACGATCATAATAAACGCGCATGGGTCTCTTCCTTCCTTGGTGCAGCCGCGCTGCAGGTCTTGGTGCGGGCGGTTTGTTGCGCCGCTTGGTTATGAGGCGCAATTTACGTACCCTCTGGTGATACGGCTTGCGTTTTTCTTGAGTATTTCAGGGAAAGATGAAAGATCATTCTCGGAATGATCAATTAACGGCGAAATCATGCTCGACGACACCGACCGGCGCATCCTGCGCCAGTTCCAGGCGGCACCCGATCTGCCCGGGGCCGAACTGGCCGAGCGGGCAGGGGTCACGCCCTCGACCCTGGCGCGGCGGCTCGCCGTCATGCGCGAGAAGGGCGTGCTGCGCGGCACGCGCGGGGTGATCCACTGGCCGGCGCTCGGCTACGAGCTCGAGGTGTCGCTGCGCGTCGCGCTCGACAAGACCGTGCCGCAGGCCTTCGACGAGTTCATCGCGGCGGCGCGGCAGGTGCCCGAGGTGATCGAGATCCAGACCTTCCTCGGCTCGATCGACGTGCGCCTCGCGGTGATCGCGCGGGATCTGACGCATTACCAGCAGCTCTACCGGGGCCGGATCCTGACGCTGCCGCATATCTCGGACATCGAGGCGCTGATGCACGTGGCGCTGGTGAAATCCGACGAGACGGTGCCGTTGTGATCGACCTGGACGACACCGACCGCGCGCTGGTGCTGGCGCTGGCGCAGGACGCGGGCGCGAGCGCGGGCGCGCTGGGGCGCGCGCTCGGCCTCTCGCAGCCCGCCTGCTGGCGGCGCATCCAGCGCCTGCGCGAGGCGGGCGTGTTCCGCAAGCCGCGGCTCGACCTCGACCTCGAGGCGCTGGGATTCGGCGTGACGGTCTTCCTCGGCGTGAAGCTCGCGACCAAGGGACGGGTCAGCCTCGAGGACTTCGAGCGGGCCGTTTCGGCAATTCCCGAAGTGCAGATCGTCGAGCACGTGCTTGGCGCCTTCGACTACCGCCTGCGGGTGGTGGCGCGCGACATTCCCGATTTCGAGCGGGTGCTGCGGCGGCGGATCATGACCCTGCCGGGCGTGGGCCGGGTCGAGGCCAACGTTGTGCTGACCGAGGAGCGCAGGCCCGGCCCGCTCTGAGCCCCGCGACCATCGGAGGTTTTGCCAATCCCCGCGATCCGCGCTAACCCCTTCGCAACAACAAAGGAGGTAGCCATGGCGCTGCGCAAGGATGTGGACCCGACGGGTCTCGACGAATTCTCGGTGGTCTTCACGGATCGCTCGCTCAACCACATGTCGGGAACCTTCCAGCAGGTGATGCGCGACATCTCGGCGGGGCTGCGCGAGGTCTACGGCGCAGCGGGAATCGCCGTGGTTCCGGGCGGCGGCACCTACGGGATGGAGGCGGTGGCCCGCCAGTTCGGCCGCGGCGCCAAGGCGCTGGTGGTGCGCAACGGCTGGTTCTCGTTCCGCTGGAGCCAGATTTTCGAGGCCGGCGGCTTCGGCGGCGAGGTCACCGTGATGAAGGCCCGCGCCACCGGCAACGGCGCGCAGGCGCCCTTCGCCCCGGCGCCGATCGAGGAAGTGACCGCCAGGATCCGCGAAGAGCAGCCCGATATCGTCTTTGCCCCGCATGTCGAGACCGCTGCCGGGATCATCCTGCCGGACGACTACGTGACCGCGCTCGCCGCCGCCGCGCATGAGGTCGGCGCGCTGATGGTGCTCGACTGCATCGCCTCGGGCTGCGCCTGGGTCGACATGAAGGCGACCGGCGTCGACGTTCTGCTCTCGGCGCCGCAGAAGGGCTGGAGCTCGACCCCCTGCGCCGGCCTCGTGATGATGTCGGAGCGCGCGCTGGCGCGTCTGGAAGAGACCACCTCGGACAGCTTCGCGCTCGACCTCAAGAAGTGGCGCCAGATCACCGCGGCCTACGAGGCGGGCGGGCACGCCTACCACGCGACCATGCCCACGGATGGCCTGCGCATGTTCCGCGAGGCGATGAACGAGACCCGCGAGTTCGGCTTCGACAAGGCCAAGGCGGCGCAGTTCGAGCTCGGCGCCAAGGTGCGGGCGCTGCTGGCGTCGAAGGGCGTGGTCTCGGTTGCGGCCGAGGGCTTCGGCGCGCCGGGCGTGGTGGTGAGCTACACCAGCGATCCCGAGGTGCAGTCGGGCCGCGCCTTTGCCGCCAAGGGCACGCAGATCGCCGCCGGCGTGCCGCTGCAGGTGGACGAGCCCGCGGGCTTCTCGACCTTCCGTCTGGGTCTCTTCGGCCTCGACAAGCTGAAGGACGTGGACGGCACCGTCGCACGGCTCGAGAAGGTGCTGGGCGAGGTCCTCTGACCCCTAAGCCAAGAGGGGCGCGCCACGTGGCGCGTCCCGCGCCCCGGCTCAGAGCCCGTTGAGCCGGTGACTGCGCAGCAGGGCGACGAGCATGTCGCGCGCATGGTGCCGGTGCGCCCGGTGGCGCGCCGCCGCGCCCTCGGCATCGCCGCCGCGGATCGCCTCGAGCACGGCGCGGTGGTCGGCGTTCGATTTCTCGGGGCTCGGGCGCATGTAGAGCGTGGTGTTGCGCGCGCGCGCCACCTGGTCGCTCATCGTCTCGAATATGGTCATCGCCCGCCGGTTGCCGCCGAGCCGGACAAGCTCGCGATGAAAGTCGTGGTCGGCGCGGGCCCAGGCCTCGCGGTCATCGGCGCTCAAAGCCGCATCCATGGCGTCGATGGCGGCCGAGAGCCCGGCGAGCGCGTCGTTGCCGGGGGCGGTCTCGGCGGCGCGGCGCGCGGCAAGGGTCTCGATCTCGGTCAGGATGTCGTAGATCTCTGCCATGTCGGCGGGCGAGACGGGCAGGATCCGCACGCCCTTGCGCGGCCGCACCTCGAGCAGCCCGCGCTGTTCGAGCATGACACAAGCCTCGCGCACCGGGGTGCGCGACATGCCGAGCCGGTCCGCGAGCTCGCCCTCGAGGTGGTCGGTTCCCGCGGGAAGCTCGCCGGTGACGATCATCTCGCGCAGCAGGGTCAGCGCACGCTGCGCGTTCGACGGGGAGGGGGATGTCATCTCGGTCATAGGGCGATCTTCCGGCCGGAGGCTGCCGAGCGGTATATCGCCTCTTCAATCTCGAGGACAGACAGGTAGTCGGGGGCCGTGTTCTCGATCGGTGTGCCCCCGGTGATCCCCGCGACCACGTGGCGCTGCAGGTGGTGCACGCAGTCGCCGCCGAAGCCTTCCCAGCCGTCGGGGACGAGCAGGGTCTTCCGGTCGAGGTGGCCGAAGCGGCGCAGGTGCACGGCGCCGTCGCCGGTGAGGGTGAGCGTGCCCTCGGTGCCCTCGATCCATGCCTCGCCCATGGTCCGGCGCAGGTTGTCCGCGGCGTGGTCGAGCGCGCGGTTGCCGTCGAAGAGGCTGCGCATCCCGCCCGGGTGGTCGAAGAGCAGGAAGCCCGCATCCTCGCCCGCGATCGCCGGGTTCACCCGGCGCAGGTCGGCATAGACCGCGGTGGGCGTGCCGAAGAGAAAGCGGAAGGTGTCGACCCAGTGCACCGCCGTCTCGTGCACCAGGAAGCGCGGCATCTGGCGGAAGTAGGGCTGGCGGCCGAGGTAGGCGTCGGGGCCCTGTCCGTCGCCGGGGCGCAGCCGGAAGCTCGCCTGCAGCGGCGCGCCGATCCGCCCCTCGGTCAGCGCCGCGCGGATCGCGCGGTACCAGGGCTGGAAGCGGAAGTTCTCGTGGATCACCAGCACCGCGCCCGCCGCCTGCGCCTCGGCGGTGATTTCCCGCGCCTCGGCAAGGTCGCGGCAGAAGGGCTTCTGGCAGATGATGTGGCGGATGCCGTGGGCGAGCGCGGTGCGGATCGCCCCGGCATGGGTGGGCGGCGGCGTGATGATGTCGAGCAGATCCGGGCGGGCCTCCCCGAGCATCCGCCCAAGACCGGTGAAGGGTGGTGCGCCGAGGCTGGCGGCGCGGGCGGCGTCGATGTCGCAGTGGCCGACCAAGTCCACGCCCTCGATTCGTCGCCAGCTCTCGGCGTGGAAGCGGCTGAAATAACCCGCGCCAAGGCAGGCGACGCGCAGCGCGCCGCTCATGCGAAGAGCGCCGCGCGCACGGCTTCGGCCGCCTCGGCCGTGCCGGCGTTGCCGCCAAGGTCGCGGGTCAGCACGCGCCCCTCGGCCACCACGCGCTCGGCGGCAAGGCGCAGCCGCTCGCCATCGCGGATCATCGCGGGAACCTCCTGCGTCTCTCCCAGCCATTCGAGCATCATCGCCGCCGAGAGGATCATCGCCAGCGGGTTCGCGATCCCTTGCCCGGCGATGTCGGGGGCCGAGCCGTGGCAGGGCTGGAACACCGCGTGATCGAGCCCGATGTCGGCCGAGGGCGCCAGCCCCAGCCCGCCCATCAGCCCCGCGCCAAGGTCCGACAGGATGTCGCCGAACATGTTCTCGGTCACCAGCACGTCGAAGTCCCAGGGCTTCTGCACCATCCAGAGCGCGGTGGCATCGACATAGGCGTGGCGGGTCTGCAGCTCGGGGAAGGCGCGCGCCTCGGCGTCGAAGATCGCGCGGAAGAAGGCGAAGGCGCGGAAGACGTTTGCCTTGTCGACGCAGGTGACGATGCCCGGCCCGCGCCCCGCGGCCTTGCGCCGCCGCGCGAGGCCGAAGCTGAAGCGGAAGAGCTTTTCCGAGATGTCGCGGGTGATCCTCAGCGTCTCGCGCGCTTCGGTCTCGGTGACCTCGCCCGTGCCCTGCGAGTAGAACAGCCCCTCGGTGCTTTCGCGCACCAGCACGAAGTCGATCTCGCGCCCCTCGGGCAGGGTGAGCGGGCCCGGCTGGCCCGGCCGCACCCGCACCGGGCGTACCCCGGCAAAGAGCGTCAGCCGCTTGCGCAGCTCGATCTGCGGCGAGATCTCGGTGCCGTCCGGGTAGCGCACCCCCGGCAGTCCCATGGCCGAAAGCAGGATCGCGTCGGCGCGGCGGGCGACCTCCAGCGAGGTCTCGGGCAGGGATTCGCCGGTCTTGGCGTAATGGGTGGCCCCGGCCGGGGCGTCGGTGAAGTCGAGCGCGTAGTCCCCCGAGCGCGCGGCGAGTTCGCGCAGCAGGGAAACCGTCGGGGCGGTGATCTCGGGGCCGATCCCGTCACCCTCGAACACGGCGATCTCGAAGCGTCTGGTCATTTCTGGCGCGTCCTTCGGCACTGGTCTGGCCGGTGCGGACCCCGGCGGCTGGTTCGTTGACGGGCCCATGATTAATGCATACATTAAATTATGCAATAGTGCCGTGAGTGGGGTGCCGAGGCGCGCGGGGCCGGGTTGCGCTGGCAACCGCGCCGTGTAGCCTGCGGGGCAACCCGGCGGAAACGGCACCGGGACCTCTGGGAGGAGACGGGGGATTATGACGACAGCAAGCGGCACGCCGCGCCACGCGGCGCGGCATCGGGCGGAGACCGGCAGATGAGCGCGTGGGAGGTCTACGCGCTGCGCTATGCGGAGCGCGCGGCGCGCAGCCGCGCCGACAGCTTCATCTTCGACGACAACCACGCGGCGCCAAGCCCGATGGACTATTTCCTCTGGGTGCTGCGGCGGGGCGAGGAGGTGATCCTCGTCGACACCGGCTACGACGAGGGCGAGGGCAGGCGCCGCGACCGGCCGATCCTGCTCGACCCGCGCGAGGCCTTGAAGCCGCTTGGCCTTGCGGCCGAGGACGTGACCCGCGTGATCGTCACGCACCTGCATTACGACCACGCCGGGGGGCTGCACCTCTTTCCCAATGCAAAGCTGCACATGCAGGCCGCCGAGATGGCCTATGCGACGGGGCCCTGCATGTGCCACGGCACGCTGCGCATGCCCTTCACCGGCGATCATGTCTGCGAGGCGGTGAAGCGGCTCTTCTCGGGGCAGGTGGTGTTCCACGACGGCGACGCCGAGATCGCCGAGGGCGTCACCGTGCACCGGATCGGCGGCCATTCGCGCGGGCTGCAATGCGTGCGCGTGCGCACCGGCGCGGGCTGGATGGTGCTCGCCTCGGACGCGTCGCACTACTACGAGAACTTCCTGCGCCGCAAACCCTTCCCGATCGTCGTCGACCTGCAGGACATGCTCGACGGCTTCGGCAGGCTCGAGGCGCTGGCCAGCGAGCGGCGGCTGATCGTGCCGGGGCACGACCCGCTGGTGACGCGGCTCTTCCCGAGCACGCTGGCGCCGCATGTGTTCCGGCTCGACGGTGGGCCGCGGGGCGCGATACCCGACTAGGCGCGCTTTCGGTGTGTTGGTCTGCCCGGGTGCAAGCTGACGGGAAGCCGCTCGCACCGGGCAGACCGATGAGCCGGAGGCGCAGCTGGACCAAGGAGGCCGCGCTTCGGATCGCCATTGGAGCTTTGCGGGACGGAAGCTACCCTATGCTCCGCGGTCAGGCTGCACCGAGATTGTCGACGAATTGTTGCAGTTTGCGTTTTGGCACCCGCGGCGCACCCGCGCCTTAGCCAAAATGCGCCACCAGCCCGGGATAGTTCCCGGCGATCTCCTGCGGGACCGCGTCCTGTCCGAAGCGGCGGCACACCAGCGCAAGCTGGTTGCGGATCACGTTGTCGCGGTGCTCCTGCTCGGAGAAGAGCCGGGCCGAGACGTAATGGGTGTGCAGCAGGCAGGCCAGGGCCATGCGGCGGGACATCGCCATGGCCGCGATGCGGCCGCGCAACGACGGGCTGTCCGGATCGCCGAACATCGGCTCGAAGAAGAGCGGCGCAAGCACCGAGACGGCGTAGAGCAGGCGCTTGGCCTCGCCCAGCCCCTCGCGGTTGCCCGAGGCGACGAGGATCTGGCACTTGATGGTCAGCGCGTAGAGATGCGACTTCGATCCCGGCTCCACGAGGTGCAGCGCCTGCTCGATGCAGGGAAGCGCCTCGTCGATCCGGCCCGAATAGGCCCGCAGCTGGCCGATCAGCGGCAAAGACGCGGCGACGGAAAGGCTCGCGCCGTAGGCCTCCTCGGCGATCTCGAGGGCAAGCTCGCCATAGCCCCGGTCGAGGAAATGCAGGAGCTTCGCGGCCATGATCGCAAGGTCGGGCTCGGCGTGCACCTGCGGCAGGGCCGAGAGCACCAGCGCCTCGATCCGGTCCTCGTCCGCCGCGCGGTCGTCGACGCCGTCGGCAAAGAGCTTGTGGCCGAGCATGATGTATTTCGTGTGCAGGTGCGCGGCGTGCATGATCCTGAGGCTGGCATCATCGGGCGAGGCCTCCTGCAGCTCGAGGATGCGGCGCTCGGATTGCCGCCATTCCTGCATGTAGCTGCGGTCGTTGGCCTCGGCCTTGGCGTTCAGCTTCGCAAGGCTGTCGGTGGCGGAGGCGGCGGTGTTCATCTTCCAGAACCCGGCGGTGTACATCGCGACGGGCAGCGGGCCGTCGGATTCCGTCGCCCCGGCCTTGGCGCGCCAGGCGTCGTTGAGCAGGCGGCGCACGAAATCGCGCAGCGCCGCAGGATCGGCGTGCCCGTCGTCCGGCGTCTCGTCGAGCGTGATCCGGCTCATCGACAGGATTCGACCCGTGTCGAAGAGCTTCACCGCCGCGACGCAGTTCACCGCTCCGGCCTCGGCAAAGAAGGTGAGTTCGATCATCTTGCTCGGCCCGTTGCCCGCGGTGCCGGCGCGGGGCTGGGCGTCGGGCATCAGGATGACGTTCTGCCCCGCCGGCATGTCTTCCTTGACCACGTCGCGCAGGCGCCGCGCGAACTGCTCGGCGCGCGGGCGCAGCGGGCCGAGCAGATCGAGCCCGTTCAGCGGGCCGACCAGCAGGTCCGCCCCGGCCGGATCGCGCCGCATCGCCGGTGGTCCGCCGACCCAGAGATAGCCCTCGCCGTAGCGCGTGGCGATATAGCGCGGATTGCGCGCATCGTCGGACAGTTTCCGGCGCAGCCGGTTTATGACGAAATCAATGTTTCGCTCGCCGCGGTCCGATCCGATTTCGGTGAGCGCGTCGAGCAGCATTTCTCGGGTGGCGATCCGGTCCGGGGACCGGGTGAGAAGCGCGAGGGTGCGCGCTTCGGAACGGGTGAATCGCAGGGTCCGCCCGTCACCGGTCTGCGCCATGCTGAAATCTTCGGCAAAGGTGAGCGGGGTGAATTGCTCGGCATGTGTGATGGCAGAACTCCTTGATTCAGAAAATAATTCCTTGGCAGCTCCGCCGGTGGTCAAATGCTCATTCGTGATGGCCCAGAGGGTAACACAGGTTTTTTGCCTTGGCACCCTTCCACCGAAATCACCGGTAAGACCAAAACTCGATATGGATGGGCAGAAATTGATATTCCATCCCGATTTATTGGTATATTGAGGCGCATGCCGAATTGTTTTGTGCCTTGGACCCTATTGCGATCTGTCTTCCTCTGCATGGCGCTGATGTCGTCGGCAAGCGGGTTGCATGCACAGGCATTCTTCGCGGATTTCGTGGTGGACCCGGTCACCGGGGTCGATCGCGGCTCGACATCGCAGATCCGCAAGGTCGAGGAACTCACCGCCGTGGCCACGCTCTCCTCCACCGGCTCGGAGCCGATCGGCCGCTACGTGGGCTCGCTGGGGCTGTCGCTGCCCTTCGGGACGGAGCATGGCAGCCAGCTGGACCTGCTGGGCGTGCTGGGCGGGCCCGACGTCGACGGCGGGCCCGAGCTGCGCGCCTCCGGATTCGGCTACCGGCTCGGCCTTGCCGAGGGAACGACGGCCTACCTCAACTACGACTACGGCGATTACCGGCTCGGCACCGAGCGGCTGATGCCGCTCGAGGTGAAGGGGGTGCACAAGACGCTGGCGGTGGGCCTGCGCCATGTCTGGCAGCTGGGCGAGGACAGGCTCACCGGCTCGGTCGAGCTGGCGGCGAAGCAGCGCACCGACGAGGTGCTGGGCTTCGACGTGACCGACGAGGACCTGCGGCTGATCCGGCTCGGGCTGACGCACGAGACGGGAAAGCTCTTCGGCTTCCGGCGCAGGCTGGCGCTGGCGGTGACCAAGGGGCTTTCGGGCCTCGGGGCCTCGCTTGCGGAAAACCCGCTGCCGAGCGCGCGCGGGGTGACGCCGGATTTCCTGCGCGTGTCGTTCAGCGCCGAGGTCTCGATCCCGCTCGAGGCCGCGACATACGTCAACGCCGGGGTGATCGGGCAGGTCACCGGCGACAGCCTGCCGGTCTCGCAGCGCTGCGGCTACGGTACCAACGGCTACTCGCGCGGCTTCGACCGCAGCTACGTGCTGGCCGACCGCTGCTTCGGCGGGCGGGTCGAACTCGCCCATGACTTCCAGCCCCCGGACATGAGCACCGGCGTGCTGCGCCGCACGCAGGGCTTCGTCGGGCTCGACGGCGGCAGGCTGCGCAACATGGGCAACCCGCTCTTCGCCGGAGAGGAGGACAGCTGGTCGAGCGCCAGCTGGGGCGTGCGGACGCTGCAGGGCAACTTCCTCGGCGAGATCGCCCTGTCGCACATCCTCGACAAACCCGGCGGCAGCACGCCGCAGGACAAGACGCGGCTCTGGGTGCAGGCCGCCTACCAGTTCTGATCCGGGGTCAGGACAGCGCGAAGTCCCGGCGCGTGGCCTCCTTGATCTCGATCGAGAAGCCCGGGGCGGAGGGGGCCATGTAGGCGCCGCCGCGCACCACGCAGGGAGCGGTGAAATGCTCGTGCAGGTGATCGACGTACTCGGTGCGGCGGTCGTCCTTCTCGCCGCAGACGGCGACGTAGTCGATCATGCTCAGGTGCTGCACGTATTCGCAGAGCCCGACGCCGCCCGCGTGCGGCCAGACCGGCAGCCCGGCCTTGGCGGCCATCAGCTGCACCGCGAAGACCTCGTTGAGCCCGCCGAGCCGGCAGGCGTCGATCTGCACCACGTCGATCGCGCCCGCGGCGATGAACTGCTTGAACATCACCCGGTTCTGGCACATCTCGCCGGTCGCGACCCTGACCGGGGCGATGGCCTCGCGGATCGCCTTGTGGCCGAGGATGTCGTCGGGGCTCGTCGGCTCCTCGATGAACCAGGGCCTCGCAAAGGCCAGGCGCTTCACCCAGTCGATGGCCCGGCCCACCTCCCAGACCTGGTTGGCGTCGATCATCAGCGTGACCTCGGGGCCCAGCTCCTCGCGGAAGATGGTCAGGCGGCGGATGTCGTCCTCGAGGTCGCGCCCCACCTTCATCTTGACATGGGTGAAGCCCTGCGCCCCGGCCTCGCGGCAGAGCCGCCGCAGCTTGTCGTCGGGATAGCCGAGCCAGCCCGCAGAGGTGGTGTAGCAGGGGTAGCCCTCATCGAGCAGCGTGGCGATGCGGGCGGGCTTGCCGCGCGCGGCCTCCTGCAGCAGCTCCAGCGCCTGACCCCGGTCGAGGAAATCGCTCATGTAGCGGTAGTCGGGGATGCGGGCGAGCTCCTCGGGGCTCATCTCGGCGACGAAGCGCCAGACCGGCAGCCCGGCCTCGCGCGCCATGAGGTCCCAGACCGCGTTGACCAGCGCGCCGGTGGCAAGGTGGATGACGCCCTTTTCCGGCCCCACCCAGCGCAGCTGGCTGTCGCCGGTGATCTCGCGCCAGAACCGGCCGGGGTTGGCGCGGATGTCGTCGGTGTCGCGGCCGATCACCTGTCCCTTCAGCGCCTCGATCGCGGCGACGCAGAGCTCGTTGCCGCGCCCGATGGTGAAGGTCAGCCCGTGGCCCTCATGCGCGCCGTCCGTCTCGAGCGTCACGTAGGCGGCCGAGTAGACCGGATCGGGGTTCATCGCGTCCGACCCGTCGAGCCCGCCCTCCGAGGGAAAGCGCAGGTCCCAGGTCCGAAGTCCGGTGATCCGGGTCATGCCGCGGCGACCTCCCGTTTCTGCACCACGTAGATATGCTCGCACGCCAGCACGACCTCGTCACGCTGGTTGAGCACCTGCACCGTCTCGAAGAGCTTGCCGGACTGCGGGCGCTTGGGATCGTCCTCCTTGCGCGCGGCGGTGACGCGGGTGCGGATGGTGTCGCCTATGAACACCGGCTTCACGAAGCGCAGCCGGTCGTAGCCGTAGGAGAAGGCCAGCGGGTTGATCTCGGTCGCGGTGAGCCCGACGCCGATGGCGAAGATCATCGTGCCATGCGCGATGCGGCCGCCGAATTCGGATTTCGCCATGAACTCGGCGTCCATGTGGTGCGGGAAGAAATCGCCGGTGTGCCCGGCATGGACGACGAAATCGGTCTCGGTGATCGTGCGGCCGTAGGTCTCGCGGACTTCGCCGATCTCGATCTCTTCAAGGTAGCGGGGGCGTTCCATCACGGGGTCTCCTGAATGGGGGTCAGCGGCGCGGCGGAGGCGGCATAGCAGGCCTCGACCAGCGCCATGGTGCGCCAGCCGTCCGAGACGGGGGCGATCAACGCCTCCTCGCCCGCAGCGGCGCGCTGCAGGTTGTGCATGCGGGCGGTGAAGCTCTCGGTGAACCACGAGCCGGTGAGCGGTACGGCGCGCCAGCCAGAACCGTCGTTGATCTCGAGCACGTCGGGCTCGCCCTTGGGGTAGTCGAGGTTCACGCCGAGCTTCATGAAGGCCGCGCCCTTGGTGCCCGCGACGCGCAGCTCGCAGGCCTGGTGCGGGCGGCCGAAGTCCCAGTCGTGGTTGACCGAGAGCAGGCAGCGCAGGTCGGGGCCATAGTCGAGGATCGCGGCGGTGCGGGTCTGGGCGACCGCGTGGCTCGGGTGGCCGAGCGTGCGGGCCGAGACGCCCTTGGGGTCGCCGACGAGGTGGCGGATGAGGTCGAGGTAGTGGATCGAATGCATGGCGATCTCGATCCGCGGCAGCCCCTCGAGAAAGGTCCAGAGGCCCCATGGCGTGGCGAGCACCCCGTGCATCTCGATATCGACCACCTGTCCCAGCAGGCCCCGGTCGATGGCATCCTTCAGCGCGACGGCCATGGGGGCGAAGCGCAGCTGGAAGTTCATCGCGGCGAGCAGCTTGCGCTCGCGACAGATCCGCAGGATCTCGCCCGCGCCTTCCAGCGTGCTGCCCATCGGCTTCTGGATCAGCACCGGTGCGCCCTCGGGCAGCCGCTCGAGGATCCCGGCATGGGCGTCGGGCGGGGTGGCGAGGTCGAAGACCGCATCCGGCACCGCCAGCGCCTCGGCCGCGGTCAGCGCCCGCGTGCCGTGTTCGGCGGCCAGCGCCGCGGCCTTGGCGTGGTCGGGGTCGGTGATCCCGGCCACCTCGTAGCCGCCCGCCGCCCATGCGGGCAGGTGCGCGTCGCGCACGATCGAGCCCGCGCCGAAGATGACGATGGGTCGGCGGGTGGTCGGCGGGGTCCAGTCCTGTTTCAGCGTCTCCATGATCCCCCCTCAGCCGCGCAGGGTGAGGCCGGTCTCGGCGTCGAAGAGATGCGGGCGCGAGAGATCGAGGTGGAAGCGCAGCACCTCGCCGCGCTTCACGGCCCGCGGGTTCAGCATCCGCGCCGTCCAGCTCTGCCCGCCAAACTCGGTGAAGAGCAGCGTCTCGTTGCCCAAGGGTTCCGACAGCATCACCGGCAGCTCGCGGCTTTCCACCGCGTGGCCGCTCTCGCTGTGGATGCCGTGGCCTTCGGGGTAGATGTCGTCGGGGCGCAGCCCGAGCACGACGCGCCGCCCTTCTGCAACGGCGAAGGCGGGCGGGACGGGCACCGTGGTGCCATCCGCGAGCCGCAGCGCGCCGTTCGTGACCACCGCCTCGGCCATGTTCATCGGCGGCGAGCCGATGAAGCTCGCGACGAAGCGCGAGGCGGGGCGGTTGAACACCTCGTCGGGGGTGCCGACCTGCTCGATCCGCCCGTCCTTCATGATGACGATGCGGTCGGCGAGGGTCATCGCCTCGATCTGGTCATGGGTGACGTAGACCACCGTGGACCCCAGCCGCGCGTGCAGCTGCTTGATCTCGGTGCGCATCTGGCCGCGCAGCTTGGCGTCGAGGTTCGAGAGCGGCTCGTCGAAGAGGAAGACGTCCGGGTCGCGCACGATGGCGCGGCCCATGGCGACGCGCTGGCGCTGCCCGCCCGACAGCTGCGCCGGGCGGCGCTCCAGCAGCGGCTCGATGTCGAGGATGCGCGCGGCTTCCTTGACGGCCGTGTCGATCGTCCCGGCGTCGCGCCCGGCGATCTTGAGCGAGAAGCCCATGTTCTCGGCCACGGTCATGTGCGGGTAGAGCGCATAGGACTGGAACACCATCGAGATGTTGCGGTCGCGCGGCGGCAGGTCGTTGACCACCCGGTCGCCGATGCGCAGCTCGCCGCCCGAGATGTCCTCGAGCCCGGCGATCATCCGCAGCGTGGTGGACTTGCCGCAGCCGGAGGGGCCCACGAGGGCGACGAACTCGCCGTCGGCGACGTCGAGGTCGATCCCCTTCACCGCGTGGAAGCCGCCGTATTTCTTGTCGAGAGTGGAGAGGGTGAGCGTGGCCATGTCTTATCCCTTGATCGCGCCCGAGGTCAGGCCCGAGACGAGGTGCTTCTGCACCGCGTAAGTCAGAAGAAGCGCCGGGATGATCATCACCACGGCCAGCGCGCACATGCCGCGCCAGTCGATGGTGAACTCGGCGGTGTAATCGAGCAGACCCACCGGAAGGGTCTTGCTGGCGGTGGAGCGGGTCAGCTGGCTCGCCAGCGCGAACTCGTTCCACGAGGTGAGGAAGGCGAAGATCCCGGCGCTGGCGATGCCGGGGCGGGCGAGCGGGAACTCGACCTGCCAGAAGGCCTGCCAGCGGGTGCAGCCGTCGATCTGGGCGGCCTCGGCCAGATCGCGCGGGACCTGCCGGAAGAAGCCGTCGATCAGCCAGATGGTGAAGGGCACGTTGAGCGCGGTATAGGCGATGATCATGCCCGCGTGGGTGTCGATGAGCCCGGTCTTGGCGTAGAGGAAGAACAGCGGCAGCGACAGCGCGATGCCGGGCACCGTGCGGGTCAGCATGAGCCCGAGGAACCACGCCGACTTGCCCTTGAAGCGATAGCGCGCGAAGGCGTAGCCGCCGGACATGCCGATCGCCAGAGAGATGACCGTCGAGGTCACCGCGATGATCACCGAGTTGCGGAAATACTCGATCACCGGGATGCCGCCCTGTCCCACGCCCGAGAACATGTCGACATAGGCGTCGAAGGACAGCTCGCGCGGGATCCAGACCGGCGGCTTGGCCATGATCTCGACCGTGGGCCGCAGCGAGTTGAGCACGATCCAGAGCCCGGGCAGGCAGATGATCAGCATCGCGAGGAAGAGCGCGACGTTCAGCGCCCAGGCGGAGCCGCGCTTCTTCAGCCGTGCGGAGGCATTCGCGTCCATCACCAGTCCCCCGCGACCTGCGCCCGGGCCTTGCCGAGCTTTGAGAAGAAATAGGCGGTGAAGGCGACCGAGAGCAGGATCGCGACATAGGCCATGGCATTGGCCATCCCCATGCGCGCGTCCGAATAGGCGGTGCGCGCGATCAACGTCCAGAGCACCTCGGTCCGGCCCGCCGGGCCGCCGTCGGTCATGATCTTGATGATGTCATAGGCCCGCGCCACGTCGAGGCTGCGGATGGTCATCGCGATGAAGGCGAAGGGCATCAGGAAGGGCCAGGTGACATAGCGGAAGGTCTGCCACGGCGTGCAGCCGTCGACCCGCGCGGCCTCCTGCGGCTCGCGCGGCATGGCCATGAGCCCGGCAAGGATGAAGATCGCGAAGACGGCGGTCGAGGACCAGATCTCGGCGGCGGCGATGGCGAGGAAGGCAAGCTTGCCGTCGATCAGCCAGGGGATCGCCTTGTCGGTGAGCCCCAGCGACTGCAGGGCGTTGTTCACGAGCCCGACATTGTCGTTGAACATGAACTTGAACTGGAAGCCGACGAGGATGGGGGAGAACATCATCGGGAACATCAGGAGGGTGCGCAGCAGCCGCTGGCCGCGGGTCTGCCGGTCGACCAGCAGCGCAAGGCCGAGCCCGATCAGCATCTCGAGGTTCAGCGCCACGGTGAGCAGCACCACGGTGCGGCCGAAGGCGATCCAGAAGTCGAGGTCGGTGAAGATGCGCTGGTAATTGCGGATGCCGGTGAACTGGTAGACCGTCTCGGGCTTGGTCAGGCGGAAGGGGGTGAAGCTCGACCACAGCGACAGCAGCAGCGGCACCACCACCACGGCGGCAAGCACGATCACCGCGGGCAGCAGCAGCAGGACGTGAGGGGGGAGGCGCAGGGCCTTCATCGTCTTCTCCAATCAGGGGAGACGGGCCGCGCGAACGCGGCCCGTCGGAGGGCGCGGGTCAGAGCTCGCCGGCGTCCTCGAGGATGGCGGTCGCCTCGTCGGCGGCCGTGTCGAGAGCCTCCTGCGCGGACTTGTCGCCAAGGATGGCGGCCTGCAGTTCCGGGTAGAGCACGTTGGTGATCTCGATCCAGCTCGGCGTCTGCGGCACCGGGAAGGCGGTCTCGGCGGCGGTCTGGAAGGCCTTCAGCACCTCGGTGCGGTAGGCGTCACCCTCCGCGGCGGTGATCACGTGCTCCCACACCGACTGGCGCGAGGGCAGCGGGCCGGCCGAGCTCTCGAGGATCTGGCTGTCCTCGTTGGTCAGGAACCAGACCAGCGAGGCGGCGGCCTCCGGGTTGGCGCAGTCCTCGGTGACCGAGAAGCCGTGGAAGCCCGACCAGCCCGAGCGGATGCCCGCGGAGCCCTTCGGCGGCGGCGCGACGCCGACGTTGCCCGCGACCTTGGAGGCGGAGGGGTCGTTGAAGAAGCCGGCCCAGCCCGGCCAGTCGAGGTTCAGCGCCACGGTGCCCGAGGCGAAGCCCTGACCGAGGTCGTCCCAGAGATAGTTCGGCACGCCCGCCGGCACGGCCTTGGCCTGGTAGAGATCGACGAACCAGTTCAGCGCCTCGACGCCGGCCTCGGAGTTGAAGGCCGGGCGGCCGTCGCCGTCGAGGAACTGCCCGCCGTTGGCCACGAGGATCTCGTAGAAGCGGCCGGCGATGGCCTCTTCCTTGCCGGCGTATTGCGTGCCGTAGAAGTTCGGCGCGTCGGCGAAGAACTTGGCCTGGTCGGCGACCTGCGCCCAGGTCTCGGGCACGGCCAGCGGGTAGCCGTATTCCTTCTCGAAGGCGGCGGCGTCGGCCTTCTCGTAGATGTCCTTCTGGTAGTAGAGCGCCGAGACGTCGAACTGCGCGCGCGGCAGCATCACCAGCTTGCCGTCAAGCGTCGCCGACTGGATGTTGCCCGGCACGAAATCGGCCAGCGCCTCGTCCGGCAGGTACTGGTGCAGGTCGACGTAGATGCCCGGGTACTGCGGCGCGAAGGACGAGTGGTTCGAGCCGACGCACCAGCTGAGTTGGCCGGTCGCGATGTCGGACTTGATCTCGCGGTCGAGCTCGAAGTGGTTCTTCTTCGAGATCACCTCGACCTTGGCGCCGGTTGCGGCCTCCCATTCGGCGATGCGCGCGTAGAGCGGCTCGTACTGCTGCCCGCCGATGAGCTTGGCCTGGATGGTCACGCCCTCGAACTTGCCGGGCAGGTCCTGCGCCGATGCGGCGGTGGCCAAGGCGAGCACCGCCGCCGAAGCGGTCGTCATAAGTTTCATGGGTCTCCTCCCTGAAGATCCGTGAGGGCTATCCCCTCACTTATGGATAATCTATTCATATACAAAGACGTTGACGCGGCACCTGTCAAGGAATTCCGCTGGATGCGCAGAGTGTATTCTTATATGAATGATGAAATTCACAGAGGGCAGCATGACCGACACTTCTGACCGCTACCGGGCGCCCGCCCTCGACAAGGGGCTCGACATCCTCGAACTGCTGGCCGGGATCGAGGGCGGGCTCACCCAGGCCGAGATCGCCAAGGCGCTCGGCCGCTCTCCCAACGAGTTCTACCGCATGCTCGAGCGACTCGCCCGGCGCGGCTATGTCGCGCGCATCGACGGCGACCGCTACGCGCTGACGCTGAAGATGTTCGGCATGGCGCAGTTCCACGCGCCGACCCGGCGGCTGGCCTCGCTGGCGACGCCGCTGCTGCGCGACCTCGCGGCGCGCACCCGGCAGGCAAACCAGCTGGTGGTCTTCGACCGGGGCAGCGCCGTGGTCATCGCCCAGCAGGAGGCGCCCGGCTACTGGGGCATCTCGATCCGCGTCGGCAGCCACATCAACCTCTTCGACACCGGCTCGGGCAACGTGCTGCTGGCCTTCTCCAGCCCTGAGCGGCGCCTTGCCATGGTGGCCGAGAACAGCGACACCGGCGCCCCGGCGCGCGTCATCCCGGCCGAGCTCGAGGCGCGGTTCGAGATGGTCCGCGCGCGCGGCTACGAGGTGAAGCCCTCGGCGCAGACCGTCGGCGTCACCAACCTCTCGGCCCCGGTGCTGGCGCCGAGCGGCGAGGCCATCGCCGCCGTCACCATCCCCTACCTGCCGCTGGTCGACAGCGAATCCGCCCCCAGCCCCGAAGAGGCCTGCGCGGCGCTGGTCGAGACGACCGCCGCCCTGTCGCGCTTTGCCGGATATGGTGCGGAGGGGGAGACATTCGCATCTGAATGATCCATTCTTGGGTGAATGATTTGCTCAGGGAGGAGCACATGCAAGAGCCTGCGATTCTGGACAGCCACCTGCATCTCGTCGACCGCACGCGGCTCGACTACCCGTGGCTGTCCGGCGCGCCCGCGCTGGACCGGGACTGGTCGCTGGAGAGCTACGCTACCGAGGCGCGCCGGGTCGGCATCGGCGGGGCGATCCACATGGAGGTCGACGTCGCCGACGCGCGGATCGAGGACGAGACCGGCTGGATCGAGGAGCTGGCCGCGAGCGGCAGCTTCCCCATCCTCGGCGCGATTGCCGCCTGCCGCCCCGAGGACCCGGAGTTTCCCGCCTTCCTCGAACGCTCGGCCGCGCGGCAGATGGTCGTCGGCTTCCGCCGCGTGCTGCACGTGGTGCCCGATGGCGTCTCGCAAAGCGACCTCTTCCGGCAGAACATCCGCCTGCTCTCGGGCCCGGACCTGCCCTTTGACATCTGCATGCTCGCCCGGCAGCTGCCGCTGGCGATCGAGCTCATCGACTCGGCCCCCAACACGCGCTTCGTGCTCGACCATTGCGGCGTGCCGGACATCGCGGGCGGGCAGTGGGACGACTGGGCGCGGGACCTCGCGGAACTCGCCAAGCGCCCCAACGTCTGCGCCAAGATCTCGGGCGTCGTCGCCTATGGCGGCGCCGGCTGGACGCTGGACGAGCTGAGCCGCTGGGTGAGCTACACCGCCGAGACCTTCGGCCCCGGGCGCATCTGCTGGGGCGGCGACTGGCCGGTCAACACGCTGGGCGGCGGGCTTTCCACGTGGGTTGCCGCCACCCGCGCGATCTTTGCCGGGTGGAGCGCCGAGGAACGCGCCGGGCTCTATGCCGGGAACGCGGCGCGCATCTGGAAGCTCTGAGACCCCGGAAGGTGTCGGACGGTCTCAGAAGGTAGCCGCGAACATCCTGTCGAGGTCGTCCATGGCGGCCTCGAACTTCCCGTCCTTCAGCGCGGCGTTGATCCGTTCCGAGGCGTCCTCCTGGAAGGGCATGTAGCCGTCGTGTCGCGGCCGCATCCACGCCCGGTCGAGCGTCGCCAGCGTGCCCGAGTAGAAGCCTCCGGCGCCCGCGTCGCAGATCGGCGAGGTCCACGCATCGCGGTGCCCCGCCTGTCCGCCGGCCGAGGCCCAGAGCCCGGCCTGCGCCTCCGGTCCCGCCGCGTGGCGGGCAAAGGCGATCGCCTCCTCGGGGTGCTGGCAGAAGGCCGAGACGGCAAGCCCCGTCCCGCCGAGCGCGCTGCCGCGCGGGCCCGCGCCGGGCGCGGCCTCGGGGATGTCGTGGAAGGTCACGCGGTGCGGCGCGGCGTCCGGCAGGGAATAGCTGATGTAGCCGTAGATGAGCGGCGCGCAGGCGATGCGGTTCCCGGACGCCATCTCGCCCAGCACGGCGATCGGGTCCATGCCGAAGCAGGCCGGGTCGACCTTCTCCGCCAGCGCCTGCAGCAGCTCCAGCGCACGCATCCCGCCCGCGCGGTCGACGAAGGCCTCGTCTGCTCCCACCCTGCACGGGTGCCCGAGGTTGGCGGAAAGCGTGTAGAAGCTCATCAGCACGTGCGGCGGGCGCAGCGGGATCATCACGCGCCCCTCGGCGGCAAGGCGCATCACGCCGTCCCAACCCGTCACCGGCGCGGTGAGGTCCGGCCGCACCGCCTGCACCTGCGCGGCGGCATCCACCGGCCAGGCCCACTGGCTGCCTTCCCAGGTATAGCTCTCGTAGGAGCGTCCGAGCGATCCGCCGGCGATCTCCGGCGCATCCGGCAGCGGCAGCAGGCAGGCCTCGCCGGTGATCTGCCCGACATGCGGGTGGTCGATGATGACAAGGTCGTAGGCCTTGGCCAGCTCGAGCACCGGGAAGCTCTCGAAATCCTGCAGCGAGCGGCGGTCCCAGCTGATCGCCACACCGTGCCGCGCCTGCCACTCGCGCGAGAGCGCGGCGAGCGGGTCGTAACCGCGCGGGTGGTCCCAGGTCATGCCCTTGAGGGAGATCATAGTCCGAACTCCTTGCGGATCGCGGCCGAGTGCTCGCCGACGCGCGGCGCGGCGCGGCGGCCCGCCGGGCGGCGGCCGTCGATGGTCAGCGGCGCGCGGGTGGTGTCGATGCTGACGCCGTCGTCGCGGGTCACGGTCTGCAAGAGGTCAAGCCGCCTGAAGGCCTCGGCCTCCATCAGGTCCGACCAGTTCAGCACGTCCGAGCACCAGATGTCGGCGGGCTGCAGGATGGCGAGCCACTCGGCGACGGTCTTCTCGGCCACGCGCCCGGCGAGCCGCGCCTTGATCGCGTCGCGGGCGCTGAAGGCGTCGCTGGCGGGGCGTCCCGCCAGATCCGGCAGGTCCATCAGCGCGGCCAGCTTGTCGAGCGGCGTCATTGCCAGCGCCAAATGCCCGTCCTTGGCCGCGTAGACGCCGTAGGGCGCGCCGAGATAGGCATGGGCGCCGTTGGTCTGCGAGCGGGTGGGCAGGCGGCGGCCGTCGTTGAGCCAGGTGGTCAGCACCTCGAACTGAAGGTCGACCAGCGCCTCGAGCAGGCTCGTCTCGATGTGCCGCCCGATGCCGTCGATGCCGCGCCTCACCAGCGCCGCGAGGATGCCCTGCGACAGCGCGACGCCGGCGAACATGTCGCCCACCGCGAGCCCCATCGGCACCGGCCCCTGCGCCGCGTCGCCGGTCAGCCACATCAGCCCCGAGCGCGCCTGCGCCAGCAGGTCCTGCCCGGGGAACTTCACCCAGGGGCCGTCGTCGCCGTAACCCGAGATCGAGCCGTAGACGAGCCGGGGGTTGAGCGCGTGCATCTCCTCCCAGCCGACGCCGATGCGCGCCGCGACGCCGGGGCGGAAGTTCTGGATCATCACGTCGGCCTGCGCCACGAGGCTCTTCAGCGCCGCCAGATCGCGCTCGTCCTTGAGGTCGAGCGCGAGGCTCTCCTTGCCGCGGTTGATGGCGTGGAAGATCGTCGAGTCGCCGCCGATCTCGGTGTCCGAGAGGTACAGCTGCCGCGACAGGTCGCCGGCCCCCGCGCGCTCGATCTTGATCACCCGCGCGCCGAGGTCGGCCAGCCGCAGCGAGCAGTAGGGGCCGGACAGGAACTGGCTGAGATCGACCACCAGCAGCCCCTCGAGCGGGCGCTCGGGCAGGGTCGCCGCCGGGCTGCGGGATGTGGTCGTCGGGGGGATCGCGGTCATCTTGCGCTCATTCTTCCGTGAAGGGATTACTCACATATGAATGAACGCTTCACCCAAGGCGCGTCAAGCCCGATGGCACGGGGCGCAAACAAAAGCGCGGGCCCCGTTGCCGGGACCCGCGCGCAAGGCTCGCCGGGAGCGGTTCAGCCGAGCTCGGCCGCGAAGATCACCAGCTCGCGCCGGGCCGCCTTCATCGCGAAGGCGCGGGCGGCCTGGTAGTCGGGATCGTCGTAGCAGGCCTGCGCGACGGCGAGGCTCTCGAACTCCACCAGCAGGATCCGCGACTTGTCCCCGGCCTCGAGCATCTTCGGCGCGTCGTCGCCGCGCAGCACCCGCGCCCCGTATTTCGCGGCGACGGGGGCCCAGAGCCGCCCGTATTCCGCCTGCGCCTCGACGTCGGTCACATTGGTGCCGAGCACCAGCCAGTAGCCCTTCATGGGGTCGTCCTTCCCTGTTCGGATCGTCTCGGGAGGAGGTCTAGCGCGCCGGGGCGCGGTCGGGAAGACCTGCGCCGCCGCCGCCCCTGCGGCACCGGTCCCGCGCATGAAACGAATGAAACAGCACGCGCAATCGGCCTGAAACGCGCGGGCGTCAGAACTTCTCTCCATCGGAAGGGCACAGCGCCCGACGAGCTTCAACAGCACAGAATGGACAGGAGTTTCAGATGACCACCCAGACCCTCGACAAGCCCGCCAAGACCGCCATGAACGGCGTCGACGTCCCGACCTTCCTCGCCACGCTCGGCGTGGTCGGCGACACCCCCGACATCGCCAAGTTCACCTTCCGCGCCAATGGCGAATGGCTTTCGGGCACGCACAGCCGCACCGCCTTCACCGGCTTCCACGGCGCCATGCAGGAGATGCAGCACCGCCGCGACTACGCCGTCGAATGTGACCACCCGCAGGTGCTCTGCGGCGCCGACAACGGGGTGACCCCGGTCGAGCTGCTGCTGGCGGGCCTCGCCGCCTGCATCACCGCCGGGATCGGCAACATCGCCTCGATCCGCCAGGTCAAGCTGCACGCGGTCGAGACCGCGGTCGAGGGCGACATCAACCTCAACGGCATCCTCGGCCTCGACAAGACCGTGCGCAACGGCTTCGCCGGCATCCGCATGGCGGTGAAGATCCGCGGCGACGCCCCGCAGGAGAAGCTGCGCGAGATCGTCGAACAGTCGGTCGCCCGCTCCGCCGTCTTCGACGTGCTCAGCAACGGCGTGCCGGTCTCGGTCGAGATGGCCGCCTGATCCCTCCGACACGCACCGCCCGCGCCGACCGGGGCGCGGGCCAATCCCCCCAATCCCCCCACACCCCTTTTGCCGAAAGGACAGACCCATGCCCCGTTTCTCCGCCCCCGCCGCCCGGCCCAGCTACGGCTCCGGCTTCGATCGCGTCGCGATGCGCGACACCTTCGCCGACTTCCGCGCCTGGTGGGACCGCTCCTGCCTGCTCGCCGAAACCCCGGCAGCGGAGGTGAAACCCGCCTCCCTGCCGATGGCCGCCTGACCCGGCGCTTCCTCCCTTCCTCCGCTCCTCCCGGACGGCCCGCCGCCTTTGCGCTGCGGGCCGTCTGCGTTGCCGGGGGCCACCGGGCGGGCGGCTGAAACAGTCGAAACGCGAAAGCCGCTTCCGCGATGCATCCGCGAAACCCCGGCCCGGCAGTCTGCCGGAAACCCGCAACGGAGAAGACCCATGAGCACTGCAACCAGCGTCATCATCCTCGGAGCCGGCCAGGCCGGGCTCGCGCTCAGCTGGTCGCTGTCGCGCCGCGGCATCGACCACGTCCTGCTCGAACGGGGGCAGGTCGGCGCGCGCTGGACCACCGAGCGCTGGCCCGGCCTGCACCTCCTGACGCCGAACTGGATGAACCGCCTGCCGGGGCCGTGGTCCGAGAGCGACCCCGAGGGCTTCATGTCCGCCGCCGGTTTCGCGGCGCGGCTGGAAGGTTACGCCAGCGCCATCGCCGCGCCGGTGGTGACCGGCTGCGCAGTGCAGTCCGTCGAACACGAGAACGGCCGCTTCCGCGTCGTCGCGGGCGGGCGGCAGTGGTTCGCCCGCGCGGTGGTCATCGCCACCGGCGCCTGTGATCTGCCCGCGGTGCCGGGCTGGGCCGCCGCACTGCCGGAGCGGATCACCCAGGTCGTGCCGACGCGCTACCGCGGCGCCGCGGACCTGCCCGAGGGAGGTGTGCTGGTCGTCGGGGCCTCGGCCACCGGCGTGCAGCTTGCCGCCGAGATCCGCGCCTCGGGCCGGGAGGTCACGCTCGCCGTCGGGCGCCATGTCCGCACGCCGCGCCACTACCGCGGGCGCGAGATCTTCGAGCTGCTGTCGCGGAGCGGCTTCCTCGATGCGCCGCGTCCCGCCGATGCCGGTCCGGCGCAGCTGATGGCGCTGCCCTCGCTGCAGCTCACCGGCTCGAACGGCGGCGGGGCGCTGGGGCTCGACCGGCTGCGGGCCATGGGCGTGCGGCTGGTCGGCCGGGCGCTCGGGGTCGAGCGCGGCGTGCTGCGCCTCGATCCGGGGCTTGGGGCAGAGATCGACGCGGGCGAGCGGCGGCGGCGCAAGATCCTCACCCATCTCGAGACCCACCTTGCCGAGACGCGCAGCACCTTGCCCGCCGACCCCGACGCCTGGCACGCGCCCGACCTGCCGCGCAGCGGGCCCGAACGGCTCGATCTCGTGGGGCAGGGTATCGAGACCATCGTCTGGGCCACCGGCTTCCGCCGCGCCTATCCCTGGCTGCAGTTGCCGGTGCTGAACGCCGCCGGAGAGATCGAGACGCAGGGCGGGCTCACCGCCGTGCCCGGTCTCTACGCCATCGGCCTGCCGTTCCTGCGCCACCGCGCCTCGGCCTTCATCCACGGGGTCGGGCGCGATGCCGAAGACCTCGCCTCGCTCATCGCCGCCGGCCTGCGCCGGGGCCTTTCCCTTGCCGCCTGACAGAAGGAGTTTTCCCATGACCATCGAGACTTACGACGCGATCATCGTGGGCGCCCGCTGCGCCGGTGCCGCCACGGCGCTGCAACTTGCCCGGCAGGGCGCGAAGGTGCTGCTGATCGACAGCGCCGCCCCTGGCAGCGATACCAT
Source organism: Salipiger sp. H15 (assembly GCF_040409955.1). Lineage (NCBI taxonomy): Bacteria > Pseudomonadati > Pseudomonadota > Alphaproteobacteria > Rhodobacterales > Roseobacteraceae > Salipiger > Salipiger bruguierae. Next base: position 190,327 of record NZ_CP123385.1, on the reverse strand, counting down.
GTCCACCCACGCGCTGATGCGCGGCGCGGTCATGCTGCTCGAGCGCTGGGGGCTGGCCGCGCCGCTGCGCGCCGCCGGCACGCCGCAGGTGCGCCGCACCGGCTTCATCTACGGCGACGAGGCGATCGACATCGCGATCCGCCCCGAGCATGGCGTCGAGGCGCTGATGGCCCCGCGCCGCTTCCTGCTCGACCGGATGCTCGCCGAGGCCGCCGCCGCGGCCGGTGCGGATGTCCGCTTCAGGACGAGCTGCACCGGGCTGGTCCACGGCGGTGGCCGGGTGCGCGGCGCGCGGCTTTCGCTGCCGGACGGGACCGAGCGCGAGGTCTCGGCCGGGCTGGTCATCGGCGCCGACGGCAAGCGCTCGCGCGTCGCGCGGCTCGTCGGGGCCGAGGTGACGCGGCAAGCGCGGCACACGGTCACCTGCGCCTATCAGTACGTCTCGGGCCTGCCCAACACCGGCTTCCGCTGGCATTTCGCGCCCGGCGCGGCGGGCGGGATCATCCCGACCAACGGTGGCGGCAGCTGCGTCTTCGTCGCCCTGCCGCAGGGCGCCGCGGCGGAGCTGCGCAGCGCGTCGGTGCAGGAGCTGGCCGCGCGTCACATGCCGCGCATGGCCGAGGAGATGGAAGGATCTGAACCCTCGGAAGCGCGGGTGATCTTCGCCGGCCTGCCGGGTTACATGCGCCGCTGCGCCGGGCCGGGCTGGGCGCTGGTCGGCGATGCCAGCTGGTTCCGCGATCCGATCACCGCGCATGGCATCACCGACGCCTTCCGCGACTCCGCGCTGCTGGCCGAGGCTGTGATCGAGGGCACGCTCGGCGGCTACGAGGCGCGGCGCGACCGGCTCTCGGCCCCGATCTTCGAGCTTTCGAACCGGATCGCCAGCTTCGAGTGGTCGATGGACGAGCTCGCCGGGCTGCACAAGCAACTCAACCGCGCGATGAAGGCGAACCAGGGCTGGATCGCCGGGGAGCGCGAGGCGGCCCTCGAACTGGCCTGAGACACGCGCCGCGCCCGGTCCGCCGGGCGCGCGCCCTTTCGGCGGAAGGCAGTCGGAAAGCGGAAGGGCCCGCCATGGTGGCGGGCCCTTCGTCGCTTCGGGGTCGGGATCAGCAGCCGCTCAGCCGCCGGTAGATGCGGCGCATCTCCGCCTCGATCTCTGCGTCGCTGCCGCCGGGCAGGCTGCGCAGGGCGCGGCGGAGGCGGCGCTCGGCGCGGCGCTGTTGCAGGGCATCGTGGAGTTCGTTCAGGGCCTTCATCCGGGGTGTCCTTCATCAAGGGGGGATGCGCCACCTTCGCCCGCCGCGGTTTCAACCCGATGTCGCGCGGGGGGTCGAAATGTATCCACGGTATCGGCGCCTCGCGCCCGCGCTGAAACAATCGAAACACGCGCGCCCCCAAAGCGACACGCGCCTGAAACGGCAAGCGCAAAGGCTGGGGATCCGCCGCCGGACGAAATCCTTGCCACAGAGGTGCAAGATCCCGCATGTTTGCATCAGATTACCAGACAACGAATTTTTGTGCCGAGGGGCGCCGTGCCCCGGGGGAGGTGGCGATGGAGAAATCCCTTTTCGACAAGTACGGCGGCTTCTCCGTCGTCAGCAAGATCGTCCTCGACCTATATGACCGGCTGCTCGACGACGACGATGTCGGCCCGTTCTTCGACGAGATCGACATGGCGCGCATCGTCGATCACCAGACCAAGTTCGTTTCGTCGCTGATGGGCGGCCCGGCCTCCTACACCGACGAGCAGATCCGCAAGATGCACGCGCATCTCGAGATCCATCAGCTGCATTTCGACAAGCTCCAGTCCCTCCTGCGCGCGACGCTCGCCGATCACGGCGTCTCGCCCGAGGACCAGGAGGCGATCCTAGCCGCCTTCGAGGCGCGGCGCAGGCTGGTGACGGAGTAGCGCCATGACCATCGCCGCGATCAACGAGCAGCTGCTGAGGGCGATCGGGGTCGGGGTTGCGCTTCTGGACCTGCAGAGCCTGCGCCTGCGCTTCTGCAACGACACGTTCCGCGGCTGGTTCGGCGAGATCGAGGTGGGCTCGAAGCTGCTCGACCAGTTCCGGGACTTCGACACCGAGGCGCTGCGTGCCGCGCTCGCGTCCGAGGGGCGCTACACCACGGAAACCACCTTCCGCCTGCGCCGCCGCACGATGACCGTGGCGATGGATTTCAACCGGGCGCTCGACGAGGACGAGCCGATCGCGGTGCTGGTGTGCCAGAACATCTCGCGCATCAAGGAGCTGGAGTCGATGATCGACAGCTATTCCATGATGGTCGAGCGCAACACCCGCGAGATCAAGCGCGAGAAGGAGCAGGTCGAGAAGCTGCTGCTCAACATGATGCCGCGCTCGGTCTACGAGGAATACAAGACCTTCGGCATCGTCACCCCCCGGCTCTACGACCCGGTCTCGGTGGTCTGCATCGACTTCATCGGCTTTTCCGAGATGGTCAGCGCGCACGAGCCCGCGGTGATCGTCTCGGAGCTCAACGACATCTACACCGCCTTCGACCGCATCGGCGAGCAGTTCGGCTGCGCGCGGATCCGCGCGGTGGGCGATCTCTACATCGGCGTCGCGGGCCTGCCAGATCCCACCGAGGACCATGCGCAGGCGGCGGCCAATGCCGCGATCCGATTCATGCGCTATCTCAACCAGCGCAACACCAGCCACCCGATCCAGTGGCGCTGCCGGGTCGGCATCGCCTCGGGCGCGGTGGTGGGCTCGGTCGTCGGCGTGCAGAAGTACATCTACGACGTCTTCGGCCCGGCGGTGATCACCGCCAGCCAGCTGCGCTACAAGGCCGAGCCGATGACCATCTGCGGCAACCGCGAGGTGGTCGAGCGGCTCGACGACCAGTTCTCGGCCACCGAGACGGGCAGCATCACCCTGTCCGACGGGCGCGAGGAGACGGTGTTCCGCATCGCCGCCGAGATGCGCGCGGCGCAGGAGCGCTGAGATGGCGGTGCGCTTCGATCCCTCGGTGCCGGAAGCGGGGGACGGATCGCGCCGCCGCCCCGCCGACATGCTCGAGGAGGTGATCGACGCGCTGTCCGAGGGGCTGGCGATCTTCGACGAGAACGCCGTGCTGCTGCGCTTCAACGCGGGCTTTGCCGAGATGAACCCCGCCGTCGCCGACCTGCTGTCCGAGGGGCTCGACTGGTCGCTGCTGCTGCGCGAATGGGTGCTGCGCGGCGGGCTGCGCGCCGAGGATGCCGAGCGGCTCTCCTTCATGGAGGCGCGGCTGGCGGGCGGTGACTGGATGGTGACGCCGCTCGAGGTCGCAAGCAGTGACCGCGACAGCGAGTTCCTGCTGCGCAGCACCGCGGCGGGCGGCTTCGTGCTGGTGCAGACCGACGTCACCGAGCGCCGCGCGCTCGAGGAGACCGAGCGCGCCGCCGACCAGCTGGTGCGCAAGGTGCTGGAAAGCTGCCCGGCCAACATCATCATGTCGCGCGTCGGCGACGGCGAGGTGATCTACCGCTCGCCCGCCGCCACCGAGCTTCTGGGCACCGCCGCCCACACCCACGCGCATTTCGCCTCGCGCGCCGAGCGGGCGGATTTCATCACCGCCGTGCTGCCCGACGGGCGGGTCGACGACATGCCGGTGACCGGCGTGCGGGCGGATGGCGCGCGCTTTCCCAGCCTCGTCTCGGCGCGGCTGATCCAGTACCGGGGCGAGGACGTGCTGGTCTCGTCGACGGTGGACGTGTCCAAGGAAGTCGACCTGCGCCGCCGCCTCGCCGCGCAGCGCGAGCAGATCTTCCAGGCCGAGAAGATGTCGGCGCTTGGCGAGCTCTTGGCGGGGGTGGCGCATGAGCTCAACAACCCGCTGTCGGTGGTCGTCGGTCACGCGCTGATGCTGCGCGACGAGGAGATCTCGGATGACGTGCTGCGCCGGGTCGAGAAGATCTCGGATGCCGCCGAGCGCTGCGCCCGGATCGTGAAATCCTTCCTCGCCATGGCCCGGCAGCAGCCCGCGCGGCTGGTGCCCATGGACATTGCCGAGACGGTCGAGACCGCGGTGGGCGCGCTCCAGCAGAGCGCCGAGGGGCTGGGGGCCGAGGTGCATGTCGCCGTCGCGCCGGACTTGCCGCCGGTGCGCGGCGACGCCCACCAGATCGCGCAGGTGGTCATCAACCTTGTCACCAACGCCGATCAGGCGATCCGCGAAAGCGGCACGGGCGGGCGCATCGACATCGCGCTGAGCCATGATCCCGCCGCGCAGAGGGTCGAGCTGCGTGTCTCGGACGACGGTCCGGGCGTGCCGAAGGACATCCGCGGCCGCATCTTCGACCCGCTCTTCACCACCAAGCCCGTCGGCGCGGGCACCGGCATCGGGCTGGCGCTCTGCCACCGCATCGTCACCGCCCATTCCGGCGACATCGCGCTGGCCGGGGACGGGCCGGGGGCGACGCTGGTCGTGCACCTGCCGACGACCGAGGCCGGGGCAGGTGCGACGGCGGACGCGCTCCCGGCCGGGAAACCTGCCGGGCGCGGCGCAGTGCTGGTGGTGGACGACGAGGAGGACGTCTCGGACCTCATCCGCGAGATCCTCGTGCGTGACGGGTTCGAGGTGACTGTCGCGGGCTCTGCCGAGGCGGCGCTGGATCTTCTGGCGGGGCGGGACTTCGCGCTCATCCTCACCGATCTCAACATGCCGGGGCTCGGCGGGCGCGGCTTCTACGAGCGGCTGCTGCGCGACCGCCCGCAACTGGCGCGGCGCATGGGCTTCGTCACCGGCGACACGATGAGCCCGCAGGCGCGCGGCTTCCTCGACGGGGCCGGGCGGCCCTTCCTCGAGAAGCCCATCGCCCCCGACGAGCTGCGCCGTCTCGCCCGCGCCATGCTGGAGGGAAGCGCATGAGCGATCACGTCCTCATCTGCGACGACGAGAAGGACCTGCGCGAGATGCTGGCCGAGTACCTCGGCAAGCGCGGCTACCGCACCACGCTGGCCTCCGGCGCCGAGGAGCTGCGCGAGAGGATGGCGCAGGACCGGCCCGATCTCATCCTGCTCGACATCAACATGCCGGGAGAGGACGGGCTTTCGGTGCTGCGCAGCCTGCAGGGGCCCGAGGCGCCGATGGTCATCATGCTGACCGCCGCCGGAGAGGTGATCGACCGGGTGGTCGGCCTCGAGATGGGCGCCGACGACTACCTTGCGAAGCCCGTGGACCTGCGCGAGCTTGCCTCGCGGATCAAGGCGGTGCTGCGCCGCCAGACCTCGACCCCCGAGGAGGCGCCGCGCGAGCGCACGCGCTTCCGCTTCGGCAAGACCTGGCTCGACCTCGACGCGGCCAAGCTCTTCGACGAGGAGGGCATCGAGCTGCCGCTCACCGCGATGGAGTTCAACCTGCTGAAGCTCTTTGCCCGCAACCGGGGCCGGGTGCTGAACCGCGACCAGATCCTCGAGGGGGCGCATGACCGCTCCTGGGATCCCTTCGACCGCTCGATCGACATCCGCATCTCGCGCATCCGCAAGAAGATCGAGGTGAACCCCGCCAAGCCCGAGGTCATCCGCACGGTGCGCGGAGTAGGTTACATCTACGATCCCGGCTGATAGAATTGAAACACGCGCCCCGCCTCGCGGACACGCGCGCGAAACACCAGACGGACAGACTGGCCGCATCATCCGACACAGAGGATAGCGCCATGACCCTGACCCCGCAGCACATCACCGACATCCGCCTCAGCTGGCAGGTGCTGGCCGCCGATGCTGACGCCTTCGCCGCCGATTTCTACGACCGTCTGTTCCGCCGCGACCCGGCCCTGCGGCCGCTCTTTTCCGCCACAGACCTGCCCGCGCAGCGCAGGAAGCTGGTCGCGGCGATCGGGCTCGTGGTGCGCCACGCGGGCGATCTTGCCCCGGTGCTTGGCCCGCTTGCCGAGCTCGGTGCCCGCCATGCTGGTTACGGCGTGAAGGAGGCCGACTACGCCACCGTCGGCGGCGCGCTGATCGAGGCCATCGCGGCCTGCCTGCGCGAGGCCTTCACCCCCGGGATCCGCGACGCCTGGGCCGCCGCCTACGGCGCGGTCGCGGCCACGATGATGGCCGGCGCGGATGCCGCCGCACCGCGCAAGAGCGCCTGAGGCGATGGCCATGCGTCCCGCTCCCGCCCCCTCGATCCCTCCCGCCGCGCTGAAGGCGGCGGGGGCGCGCAGGCTGCTCGCCGCCGGGGCGCTCGCCTCGGCCGCGGGGGTCTTCGCGCATTGCATTTTGCCGCTTCCCTGACCGCATTTTCCCAAGGACCCGTCCGATGACCAAAGCCTTTCAGAACATCCTCGAGACCGTCGGCAACACGCCGATCGTCCGGATCAACAAGCTCGCGCCCGAGGGCGTGGAACTCTTCGTCAAGCTCGAGGCCTTCAACCCCATGGGCTCGGTCAAGGACCGGCTCGCGCTGGGGATCATCGAGGCCGCCGAGGCCGACGGCTCGCTTCAGCCCGGCCAGACCGTGGTCGAGGCGACCTCGGGCAACACCGGCATCGGCCTTGCCATGGTCTGTGCCGCCAAGGGCTACCCGCTGGTGGTGACCATGGCCGAGAGCTTCTCGATCGAGCGCCGCAAGCTGATGCGCTTCCTCGGCGCCAAGGTGATCCTCACCCCGGCCTCCGAGAAGGGCTCTGGCATGATCGCCAAGGCGCGCGAGCTGGCCGACAAGCATGGCTGGTTCCTCGCCCGGCAGTTCGAGAACGAGGCCGGGCCGGACATGCACTCGCGCACCACGGCGCAGGAGATCCTCGACACGTTCGCGGATGCCCCGCTCGACTTCTGGGTCAGCGGCTTCGGCACCGGCGGCACACTGAAGGGTGTCGCCCGCCGGCTGAAGGCCGAGAGCCCGGGCACGAAGATCATCGCCGCCGAGCCGGACAATTCCGCGCTGCTCGCCTCGGGCTGGTGCCAGCCCTACAACGCCGACGGCTCGCCCGCCGCCAGCCACCCGGCCTTCCGCCCGCACCTGATGCAGGGCTGGTCGCCGGACTTCGTGCCGAAGCTGGTGGACGACGTGCTGAAGGAGCATTGGATCGACGAGTTGCAGCCCGTCGCCGGGGCCGACGCGATGACCTGCGCGCAGGATCTGGCGCGCTACGAGGGCATCCTCTGCGGCACCTCGGGCGGCGCGACCTTTGCCGCCGCGCTGGAGGTGGCGCGCCGCGCGCCGAAGGGCGCGCGCATCCTCGCCATGCTGCCCGACACCGGCGAGCGGTACCTCTCGACGCCGCTCTTTGCCGAGATCGAGGAGGTGATGAACGCCGAGGAGCTGGACATCGCCGCCTCGACCCCGCGCTTCCGCTTTGACGCCGCCGCCAGCGCCCCCGCGCCGACGCCGCAGACCGCGCAGCTTGCCGCCAGCGACGAGGCCAAGGCCGAGCTCGAGGCGCTGCTCGCGGATCCCGCGCAGCCGGTGGTCTTCTTCGCGCTCGAATGGTGCGAGTTCTGCTGGTCGGTGCGCAAGCTCTTCGCCGCGGCGGGGATCGAGTACCGCTCGGTCGATCTCGACGGCGCGCTCTACCGCGAGGACGACCGCGGCGGCGCGCTGCGCCGGGCGCTGGCCGAGAAGACCGGCGCGGTGACCATCCCGCAGATCTTCGTCGGCGGTCGCCATGTCGGCGGCGCGACCGAGACCTTCGACGCCTTCAACAGCGGCGCGCTGCAGGAACTGCTGGCGGCTGCCGGGCGCGAGGTCCATACCGAGGGCATCGGGAATGCCTACGGCTTCTTGCCGGCGTGGCTGCACCCGCGCAAGCCGGCCACGGCCTGAGGAGGAGGGGACATGGAACAGCTTCACGACACGCCCGAGGCGCGGCCCGACCGCTACCGCTGGGTCATCGTCGTCACCGCCTCGATCGTGCTGGCGGTGGCCATGGGGCAGCTGGTCAACGGGCTCTCGGCCTTCTTCACCCCGCTCGAGGACAGCGAGGGCTGGAGCCGCGGCGACATCGCCCTGATCAACTCGGCCGGGCTGATCGGCCTCGCGCTCGGCGGCATCGCCATGGGCTGGCTCGCCGACCGGGTGGAGACGCGCAAGGTGGTGCTGGCCGGAGCGATCGTCACCGGGCTCTGCGTCACCGCGGCGGGCTTCGTAACCTCGCTGCCGCAGCTCTACGCGCTCTTCTTCGTGGCCGGCGCGCTTGGCGGCGGGGCGCTCTTCGCGCCGCTCTTTGCCCTTGTCGGCAGCTGGTTCCGCACCGGCGCGGGGCTGGCGATCGGCATCGTCTCGGCGGGGCAGGCCATGGGGCAGGGCGGCATTCCGCTGGCCAATGCCATGCTCATCGACGCGCTCGGCTGGCGCGGCGCCTTCGTCGCCATCGGCCTCGCCTCGCTGGTGATCATGCTGCCGCTGGCGCTGCTGGCCCGCGCGCCGAAGGCCGGGGCCGTCGGCACCGCCGCGCAGGCGGTCGAGGAGGCGCCCGCCGTGCGCCCCGCCGTGGTGGTCGTGCTGATGAGCCTTGGCGTGATCTTCTGCTGCGGGCTCATGTCGGTGCCGCTGATGCACCTCGCGCCGCTGGTCGAACTTTGCGGAGCGACCGGGCCCGAGGCGGGGGGCGTGCTCTTCGTGATGATGCTGACCGCCATCGCCGGGCGCGTCGCCTTCGGCAAGCTGGCGGACGTGATCGGCGCGCTGCCGGCCTACCTTGCGGCCAGCGCCTGGCAGACCGCGCTGGTCTACGTCTTCATCCAGATCGACGACATCGGCATGTTCTACCTCTTCGCGCCGATCTACGGCTTCGGCTACGCCGGGGTGATGACCGGGGTGCTGACCTCGATCCGCGCGCTGATCCCGGCCTGGTGCCGGGCCGGGGCGAGCGGCATCATCATCGCCTTCGCCTGGGGCGGTCACGGGCTGGGCGGCTGGCTCGGCGGCACCTTCTTCGACAGGACCGGCAGCTACGACCTGACCTTCGGCGTGGCGGCGCTGGCGGGGGTGATGAACCTCGCGCTGATCCTAACGCTCTGGGCGCTGGTGCTGCGCGGCAGGTCGCACCCGACGCGGCCGGAAAAACCGGCCCTCGCCTGAGCGCGGCGATCCTGGACAAGGCCCGGGGGCAGGCCCGCACCCGGGCCTTCAACGTGCCCGGACCCCGCGCTCAGGGCTTTGTCACCGCCGCGGCGGGCAGGGGCATCTCGAGGGGCAGCGTCCGCTCCCGGCCGGGGTTGCGCGTGTAGCGCACCACCAGCAACGCATCGACACCGATGACGCAGGAATTCAGCGCGTAGAGCCAGACGATGGGCGGCAGCAGCCCGGTCTCTCTCCAGATCAGCAGCTTCGAGGCCACCCCGCAGAGGTAGCCGAAGCCGATCACCAGCACGAAGGGCAGGCTCTTGCCGCGCGCTTCGCAGGTCCGCAACATCTTGAAGATGGAACAATACCAGCCGGTCGAGAAGGCGACCAGCATCACGGCTTCGAGCAGGTTGGACATGGCACTTACCCCGTTGATCACGCTTGGCGCGAGGTCGCGGGATGCGCGGCCCGCGACCGGACGGCACGAGGCTCGGCCGCGATTGTTGCAGGACTGTTTGAAACCGGCAGAGCCCGCCCGCGGCGCCGCGACCGGCGGAGGGACGCCTGTATTCGCGGCACGCGCTCGGATATGCTTGCCGCAGATGCACCCAGCCAAGGCGGCCCGCCCCAGACATGCCAGACCAACCCACTCCCGCCGCGCGCACGCCGGGGCCCATCCAGGGGCTGAGCCTGCGCCAGATCGAGGTGTTCCACGCGGTCTATTCCACCCGCTCGATCTCGGCCGCCTCGCGCCTGCTGTCGATCTCGCAGCCGGTGGTCAGCCGGATGGTCAAGCGGCTCGAGGACGTGCTGAAGGTCTCGCTCTTCCAGCGCGGCTCGTCGGGGCTGATGCCGACCATGGAGGCAGAGCTGATCTTCGCCGAGGTGGACGGGGTCATGGGCCGGCTGAGCGGGCTCGGCGCGCGGATCGAGGAGATCGCCTCGGGCGGGTCGGTGTCGTTCCGCCTCGGCGCGACGGCGAGCGTGGCGCGCGGGCTGGTGCCGCGGGCGCTGCGGGCGCTGAGCGCGCGGGCGGCGCGGCCGGACCTCTTCTTCGACGTGCTCTCGGTCGACCAGATCGCGCAGTACCTGCTCGACGGGACGGGGCAATGCGTCGTCACCCTCGCGCCGGTCGATCACCCGATGCTGAGCGCCGAGCCGCTCGGGCAGGGGCGGCTGGTCGCGGCGGTGCCCGCCGATCACCCGCTGGCCGCGCGGGATCTGCTGTCGCCCGGCGACTTCGACGGGGCGGACGTGATCTCGTTCCAGATCGACGGGCCGCACCAGCGCGCCATCCGGCAGTTCTTCGGCCGCGAGCGGCCCGCGCCGCAGTCGAGCACCGTGGTTCGCTTTGCCGACACCGCGGTCGCCATGGCGGCCGAGGGCATGGGCATCGCGCTGGTCGACAGTTTCACCGCGCTGGGGCCGGTCGGCGCGGGCGTGGTGCTGCGCCCGCTGCGCAAGAGCCCGGTCTTCACCCTCTACCTGCAGTGGAATCCCAACCGGCCCACCTCGGCGCATGTGCCGCAGCTGCGCGAGGTCATCATCCGGGAATTGCGGGACAATCCGGGCGAGGCTCATTTTTCTGCCCCATGTCCTGAAGGCATGGCCGACCGATAATTTCTGCATTGTGCCTATGCCCCGAAACCCCGATGCTCCGGCGCACGAGTTTCAGGGAGGACATGATGACCTATCTCACCACCACGCGCCGTGGCGCGCTGGCGCTGCTGCTTGCCGGCACCACGCTCGGCGCCACCACCGGGTTTGCCGCCGCCGAGGGGATCACGCTCGGCGCGCTGCGCCTGACCAGCCATTCGCCGACCTACATCGCGCTCGAGCGCGGCTATTTCGCCGACGAGGGGCTCGAGGTCGAGCTGGCCTTCTTCGAGAGTTCCGCCGCGATGGCCGTGGGCGTCGCCGGCGGCGATCTCGACTACGGCGTGACCTCGATCACCGGCGGGCTGATCAACCTTGGCCAGAAGGGTGCGGTGAAGGTCATCGCAGGTGCGCTGGCCGAGGATGCGAATGTCGATGGCGCGGTCGTGCTGGCCTCGAACGCGGCCTATGACGCGGGTCTGACCGAGCCGTCGAAGCTGGCGGGCAAGAGCTTCGGCATCACCACCGCCGGTTCGTCCTTCCACTACATGCTGAGCCGCATCGCCGAGAAGGAAGGCTTCGCCGTCTCCGACGTGTCGATGAAGCCGCTGCAGAAGGTCGGCGCGATCGTCGGCGCGCTCAGCACCGGGCAGGTAGACGCCTGGGTGATCCAGCCCAGCATCGGCAAGCGCCTCGTCGCCGAGGGCGCGGCCCGCAAGATCGCCGATTTCTCGGCCTATGACCCCGACTACCAGGTGACCGCGATCTTCACCTCGACCGCCATCGCCGAGGGCGAGCGCGACCAGACCGAGGCCTTCCTGCGCGCCCTGTCGCACGGCGTCGCCGACTACAACGCCGCCTTCGTCGACAAGACCGCGAGCGACGACGAGGTCACCGAGCTGACCGCGATCGTGCACAAGTACGTCAGCGTCGACGTGCCCGACGACAAGTTCGCAAAGGACATGACCGAGGGCTCGATGCGGATCAACGAGGGGCTGGCGCTGTCCACCACCTCGCTGCAGGCGCAGCTCGGCTGGATGCAGGCCGAGGGCCTCGTCGGCAGCGACATCACGCTCGACATGTTCGTCGACGACTCCTACGTCGAGACCAAGTGACCACGCGGGGCCGGCCCCGCGCGGGCCGGTCCCTCCCATCTGACGCGGGAGGAGAGCGATGAAGCTCATCGTCGACGAGCTGGGCCACAGCTATGGCAACATGGTCGTGCTCAAGGATATTTCGCTGGTCATCCCGCAGGGGCAGATCGTCTGCCTCGTCGGCCCCTCGGGCTGCGGCAAGTCGACCCTGCTGCGGATGATCGGCGGGCTCGAGCGCCCGATGCTGGGCGAGGTGCGCACCGTCGGCGAGCCGCCGACGGACTCGCTCAACCCGCTGACCTTCGTCTTCCAGCACTTCGCGCTGCTGCCCTGGCGCAGCGTCGCCGACAACGTCCGGCTGGTGCTCGAGGACCACAAGCTCGGGCGAGCGCAGGAAGACGCGGTCATCGCCGACGTGCTGGCCCGCACCCGGCTCTCGGATTTCGCCGATGCCCTGCCGAAGCAGCTTTCGGGCGGCATGAAGCAGCGCGTCGCCATCGCCCGGGCGCTGGCGGTCAGGCCCGCCTGCATGCTGATGGACGAGCCGCTCTCGGCGCTCGACAGCCAGACGCGCGAGCTGCTGATGGAGGACCTCATCTCGCTCTGGACGCGCGAGCCCTTCACCGCGATCTACGTCACCCACAACCTCAACGAGGCGGTGCGGCTCGGTCACCGCATCGTCGTGCTCTCGCGCCGCCCGGGGCGGATCCACAAGGTCGTCGACATCGACACGCCGCTGCAGGACCGGCACCTCGGCTCGCCCGAACTCGAGGCGCGGCAGGCCGAGCTCTGGGAGCTGATGCGCGCCGAGGCGGAAGCCGCAGACATGGAGCTGATCGATGGATAAGACCCTTCCGGCCAACGCGGCCCCCTTCGACACCACGGCGGCCAAGCCCGAGACCGGCCGCCCGGTCCGCTTCCGCGGCGGCGGCTTCCAGCCCGAGCCGGTGCGCGGCGCCGCCATCGCGGTCTTCGTCATCCTGATCGCCGCGCTCGAGGCGGGCACGCGCAGCGGGGTCATCTCGAACCTCACCATGCCGCGCCCCTCGGCGGTGCTGGAGACGCTCTGGAACCTCGCCGCGTCGGGCCTCCTGTGGCAGCACCTCGCGCCCTCGCTCATGCGGCTGCTGATCGGCGGCGGCATCGGCGCGGCGGCGGGTGTCGCCGTGGGCACGATGATCGGCCTCTTCAGCCTTGCCCGTGCCGGCCTCGTGCCGCTGGTCTCGGCGCTCTTCCCGATCCCCAAGATCGCGCTGCTGCCGCTCTTCGTCATCTGGTTCGGCATCGGTGAAAGCTCGAAATACGCGCTCATCGCCTTCGGCACCTTCACCCCCACCGTGGTCGCCACCTTCGGCGCGGTGGACAGCGTCGACCGCACGCTGATCCGCATGGGCCAGAGCTTCGGCCTGTCGTGGTGGTCGGTGGTGCGCAAGATCGTGCTGCCGGGCGCCTTCCCGGGGATCCTGTCGGGGCTGCGCGTCTCGATCGCCATCGCCATCATCCTGCTCGTCGCCGCCGAGATGCTGGGCGCCGAGCACGGCATCGGCGCCTACATCCTCGAGGCGGGCTCGCTCTACGATCTCGAACGGCTCTTCGCCGGGGTCACCGTCCTGTCGCTGATGGGTCTGGTCGTCGGCTGGGTCATCGGCCTCATCGAGCGCCGCTTCCTCGGCTGGAGGTCGTGAGCCCCATGCTGGCCCTGCAGAAGACCGAGGCCGCCCCCGGCGTGGAGCTGCGCGAGGTGGCACCGCCCCCCGCGCCGGGCCCGGGCGAGGTGCTGATCGGCATCGAGGCGACGGGTGTCTGCGGCACCGACGTGCACATCGCCCACTGGACCCCCGGCTACGAGTCGATGCAGCGCGCCATGCCCGTCACCATCGGCCACGAGACCTGCGGGCGCATCTGCGCGGCGGGCGAGGGCGTCGACCCGGCGCTCATCGGCCAGCGCGTGACCATCCGCCCCTCGGTGCTCTGCCACCGCTGCGCGCCCTGCCTGAACGGCGATCCCGACAATTGCACCGGCCGGCTCGGCGTCGGCATCGGGCGCAGCGGCGCCTTTGCCCCGCAACTGCTGGTCCCGGCCGAGAACTGCGTGCCGGTGCCCGAGGGCATGGAGGCCGAGATCGCCGCGCTGACCGAGCCGATGACCGTCTGCCGCGAGGCGGTGGACACGGCGGGCCTGAGGCCCGGCGCGCGGGTGTTGGTACTCGGCCCCGGCACCATCGGGCAGGGCATCGCGCTCTTCGCCGAGGCGGCGGGCGCGGGCGAGGTGGTGGTGGTCGGCCGCGACGACGCGGCGCGGCTGGAGCGCGTGCGCGCGCTCGGCTTTCCGAACGTTGCCGACAGCCTTGGCACCACGCTGGCCGGGGCGCTTGCGCCGTGGCTCGAGCATGGCCGGTTCGACGTGATCTTCGAGGCGACCGGCGTGCCCGCCGTGGTCCCCGAGGCGCTGAGCGTCTTGGCCAAGCGCGGCAAGCTGGTGATCGTCGGCATCCATCCGGCCCCGGCGCAGGTGGATCTCACCGCGCTCGTGCGCAACCACCAGCAGATCCTCGGCTCCTACCGCGCGCCGGTGGAAACATGGCCCGAGGTGCTGGCCTTCCTTTCCGCGAACCCCGAGCGGCTGCGCGGCATGATCAGCCATCGCCTGCCGCTGACGGACGCGCCCGAGGCGGTGAAGATCGCCGGGGCCAAGCAGGCCTCGAAGGTGATGGTGCTGCAGGAGGCGGGCGCATGCCCCTGACCGGATCGGGGTTCCTCTGCCTCTGGAACGACTTCGACGAGAGCCGCGCCGAGGAATACGAGCGCTGGCACAGCCTCGAGCACGTGCCCGAGCGGGTCGCCGCGCCGGGCTTCCTGTCGGGCCGCCGCTACGGTGATTTCGCGCGGAGCGAGAGCCGCTACATGACGCTTTACGACCTGCAGTCGCTGGCGGCGCTCGACACGCCCGACTACGCCGAGTTGCAGCGCGAGCCGACGCCCTGGTCGGCGAAGATGCGACCGCATTTCCGCAACTTCCTGCGCCTGCCCTGCGCGACGCTGGCCTCCGAGGGCACCGGCTGCGCCGGGCAGGTGGGCACGCTGGCGCTGAGCCTCGGCAATGGCTCGGCGGCGTCGGACGGGGTGATCCTCGACTTGCTTCGCGAGGGCCTCGCCGAGCAGCGCACCTCGGCCTTCCACCTTGGCCGTGCCGACCGCATCCCGGCCTATGGCGTCTTCGCCAGCCCCGAGCTTTCCGAGCCCGGGCGCCATCACCTCGTCGTCTTGCAGGAAGCCACGACCGAGGCGGGCGCGCAGCGCGCGGTGGCGGATCTGCTGGCGCGGATCACCGCGCTCGACGCGGGCGTGCGGGTGCTGCGCCGCGAATGCTCGAGCCTGCTCTTCTCGGTGGCGCGGGACGAGGTCGTGCCGCGCTGGCAGCGCAGGCCCGCCGCATCCGCGCAGCAGGCCTGAGACTTTCCTCTTACCCCAGCATCCCCGCCGCGCGCGGCAGCCAGAGCACCAGCTCGGGCACGAAGGTCAGCACCGCCAGCAGGGCGATCAGGATCGCGAGGAAAATCCAGACCTCGCGGATCATCTCGCTCACCGGGATGCCGTTCAACGCCTTGATGATGAAGAGCAATATCCCGTAGGGCGGGGTGATCAGCCCGATCATCATGTTGAAGACCAGCACCACGCCAAGGTGCGTCAGGTCGATCCCCAGCGCCGCCGCCGAGGGCAGGAAGAGCGGGGTCACCACCAGCATGATGGTCGACACGTCGAGGAAGCAGCCCATCGCGAGATAGAGCAGGTTCAGCAGGATGAGCAACTGGATGGCGTTGAGGTCCATGCTGTCGAAGAAGGCGAAGACGCTCGCCGGCACGCGCTCGACGGTCACCACGTAGTTGAAGATGAAGGCGCCGCAAAGCACGATGGTGACCACCGCCGTGGTGCGCACCGTGGCGCGGACCACCTCGAGGAAGTCGCGCAGGCCCATGACCCGGTAGGCAAAGACCGAGAGCAGCAGCGCGTAGAAGGCCGAGACGGCGGCGGCCTCGGTCGGGGTGAAGATGCCGGTGTAGATGCCGCCAAGCAGGATCGCGGGCATCATCAGCGCCGGGGCGGCGCGCAGGAAGACGACGGGGAAGGTGCGCCACGGCACCGCCGCCTCGACCGGGAAGCCGCGCAGCTTGGCCATGATCATCACCGCGATGCCGAGCACCAGCACCAGCAGAAGCGCGGGAATGACGCCGCCGAGGAAGAGCGCGCCCACCGAGGTCGAGGAGATCAGCGCGTAGAACACCATCGGGATCGAGGGCGGGAAGATCGGCCCGACCACGGCCGAGGTCGCGGTGATCGCCCCGGCAAAGCCGCGCGGGTAGCGCCCGTCCTTGGTCATCATGTCGGTGATCACCTTGCCGACCCCCGCCGCGTCCGAGATCGCCGAGCCCGACATGCCCGAGAAGATGAGCGAGGTCAGGATGTTGACCTGCGCGAGCCCGCCCGGCACCCGGCCGACCAGCGCCAGCGCGAAGTCGAGCAGCCGGTCCGAGACCTTGCCCGCGTTCATGATGTTGGCGGCAAAGATGAAGAGCGGCACCGCCAGCGCGACGAAGTTGCCGAAGACGCCGTTGAGCACGTTCTCGGCGGCAAGGCCGATGTCGCGCCCCGCCATCAGCAGGTAGAACACGCTCGAGACGATCATCGCGAGCCCCATGGGAAGTCCGGCCACCGTGATCGCCACCAGCAGGCCGATCATCAGCAGCAGCGCATTGTCCGCGAAGAATTCCATTGGTTTCCCTTGGTTCAGAGCGCGTCGCGCCAGTTCGGCCCGAAGAGGCGCAGCAGGCGGCCGAGCATCTTCAGCGTCAGGCCGACGACGAAGAACAGGTAGCAGCCGTAGACCCAGTGCATCGGGATGCGCAGCACCGGGCTCTTCTTGCGGGTGAGGAAGTCGAGGTAGTCGATGGTGGGCAGGATCAGCAGGCCGAAGGCGGTGATCGCCACGACCATGGTGAAGATCGCCAGGATCCGCTGCGTCTTCGGCGAGACCACGTCATAGACCACGTCGAAGGTGACGTGCTCGCGGATCGGCACGAGGAAGGCGGCGGCCCAGAACACCGTCCAGATGAAGGCGATCATCACGAACTCCTCCGACCAGACGAGCGGCGTGCCCATCACGTAGCGGAAGAAGATCTGCACGATGAACCCGGCGAAGGCCGCAAGGAACAGGCCGATGCCGACGATGTCGGCCGCCCGCGAGAGCAGGCGGCCAAGGGTTTCGAGCGTGCCGGGCCGGGTCATGTCCGACCCGGTCCCGGACGCGGAATGACTGCGGGCGGTCACGGCGGATCACTCCGCCAGGGCGTTGATCTTCTCGGCCCAGCCCTCGGGCCAGTCGGCCGAGCGGTCGGAGGTGGCGTAGACCTCCTGCACGTGGCTGCGGAACGCCGCCACGTCGGGCTCGGTCACCTGCAGGCCCTGCTCCTTGAAGAAGTCCACCAGGCGCTCCTCGTTGGCGAGGCGCTCGGCGTTGTTCCAGTCGCAGGAGGCGACGGCGGCCTCGGTCATCGCGGTCTTTTCCTCGTCCGAGAGCTTGTCCCAGGTCTCGTTGTTGACCACGACGTTGATGCCGTCGACGAGGTGGCTGGTCAGCACGATCTGCTCGGTCACCTCGTAGAACTTGGCGGCCTCGACGGTGGGCAGGGGGTTGTCCTGCGCGTCGATCGTGCCGGTCTGCAGGCCGAGGTAGACCTCGCCGAAGGGCAGCGGCGTCGGCGCGGCGCCAAGCGCGCTGCCGAGGAACAGCCAGGCGTCCGAGCCCGGCATGCGCAGTTTCAGCCCCGCGAGATCGGCCGGGGTCTTCACGTCGCGCGCCTTGCGCAGGTTGAGCTGGCGCGTGCCGAGATAGCAGGTGTCGAGGATCTGCACGTCCATCTCGTCCGAGACGGTCTGCTTGAATTCGGCGCCGATGTCCGAGGCGAGGAAGGCGCGGTAATGCTCGGGGCTCTGGAACAGGTAGCCCGCGGTCATCAGGCCATAGGCCGGAATTGCGTCGGCAATCAGCTGGTAGGACAGGTAGGTCATCTCGGCGTTGCCGCGCTGCAGCGCGTCGAGGTCGGCACCCTGCGCGAAGAGCGAGCCCGAATCGTAGAGCTGCACGTCGAAACGGCCGGGGGCGCGCTTCTCGAGCTCGTCCTTGAACACCTGCATCGCCTTGGTGTGCAGGTCGCTCGGCACCGAGGGGGTGGTGTACTTGATCTCGATCTGGTCGGCGGCGAAGGCCGGGGTCACCAGCGCCGTGCCGAGGGCAAGCGCGGTGAGAATGCGTGTGACGTTCATGATGGTCCTCCCTGTATTCCGTTTAAGGATTTTCGCCGCGTTGCCAATGGCCGGATCCTCCTCCGGCGGCGATTGAGCGAGACTTTACAAAGCGGAACGGCTTATGTAAACACTGATTGTATCAGTTATTGGATTAATAACACAATCAAGCCGTTACGGCTGGTTGCCCATGAATCGGAGGCAGATGGGATGCGCGCAGGGACGGATTTCAAGGGAGTGGTCGGGGCCGCGGTGACGCCGGTGACACCGGAATTCGAGATCGACGTGCCGCGCCTCGTCGCGCATTGCGACGCGATGCTGGCGGCGGGCTGCGCGATGACTTCGGCCTTCGGCACGACCGGCGAGGGCGCCTCCTTCTCGACCGACCAGAAGATCGCGGCGCTGAAGGCGATGAAGGCCGCGGGCTGCGACATGTCCCGGCAGGTGCCGGGCATCATCACCTCGGCGCTCGAGGACGCGGCCCGGCTCTACCGCGCCGCCGCCGATCTTGGCTGCCGCGCGGCGCTGATCATCCCGCCCTTCTACTACACCGCCTCCTCGGAGGCGGCGATCGCGGAGTTCTACGCGGCGGTGGCGGCCAAGGCGGGCAATCCCGGCCTCGACATCGTGCTTTACAACTTCCCGCATTTCTCGGGCGTGACCTTCACCCCGTCGCTGGTGCGCGCGGTGCAGGCGCGGCTCGGCGAGCTGGTGATCGGCATCAAGGATTCGACCGGCAACCTCGAGGGCGGGCTCGAGCTCATCCGCACCTTCCCCGAGCTGTCGATCTTCACCGGCGACGACCGCATCCTGACGCGCATGGTCGCGGCCGGCGGCGCGGGGATGATCGGCGGTCTGGTCAACCTCTTCCCGGCGGACAGCGTCACGCTTTTCGGTGGCAAGGTGGACGCGGCCTTCGAGAAACGCGCCGCGATGCGGATCGAGGCGGTTGACGGTCATGGCGGGCTCGTGGTTCTGAAGGCGCTCGTGGCGGCCCGCTACGGCGACGACGGCTATCGCCGCACCGTGCCGCCGCTGGCCGCGCTCGAGGCCGGGCTGAGCGCGCGCCTGGCGGAGGAGCTGGGCTTCACCGCCACGCCGATCTGAGGCGCGGCAGGACTAGGAACACGGGAGGCGGCCACATGGCGGGCAATCGCGCTGAGGAAACCCAGAGGCGCCACGACGGGCGGGTCCGGCAATCGGGCTACGAGCAGTTCCAGAAGGCGCTGCTCGACGGCCGGCTGCGGCCGGGCCAGCTGGTCAGCCAGCGCGATCTCGTCGCCATGCTGGGCCTGTCGATCGGGGCGCTGCGCGAACTCCTGCCGCGCCTCTCGTCCGAGGGGCTGATCAACGTGCTGCCGCAGCGGGGCATCCAGATCCCGGCGATCGACCTGCCGATGATCCGCGACGCCTTCCAGATGCGCGCGGCGCTCGAGCGCGAGGCGGTGCTGCACGCGGTGCGCACCATGCCCGACGAGGTGATCCGCGAGCAGCTCGACCTGCACCGCGAGGTGCTCGAGGCGGTCAAGCTCGATCCCAGCGAGGCGCTGCTCGAGCGCGGGCAGGAGATCGACACGGGCTTCCACGTGCTGCTGATCGAGGCGACGAAGAACGAGCTGATCATGTCGGCCTACGACATCAACTCGATCCGCATCCGGCTGATCAAGCTCGACCGGATCCGCCTCAGCCCGGTGACGCTGCCCGCCGCCTTTGCCGACCATATCGCGGTGATCGAGGCGCTGCTGGCGCGCGATCCGGTGGCCGCCACCGCCGCGATGGACCGCCACATCGCGAATGCCCGCGAACGGGCGCTGGAGATCTGACATGGCCGGATATGGCGAAAGACCCGCGGGCGACGTCCTGCGTCCCGTGGGCATGCGCTGCGCGCAGCAGGTCGCGCCGAGGGGCCTCAACGACCTGAACCCGAGCTTCGCCTGGGGCTGCGCGGGCAGGGCGGAGCTTGCCGCAAGCCGGGTGGTGCTGGGCCGGGACCGGGGCGCGGTGGCCTCGGGGCAGGGCGCGCTCTGGGACAGCGGCTGGCTGGCGGGCAACCCCTCGCCGCTGCGCCATCCCGGCGCGCCGCTGCCGCGCGACGCGCGGCTCTGGTGGGCCGTCGGCCTGCGCGATGCCGAGGGGGCGGAGACATGGTCCGAACCGGCGGAGCTCTTCACCGGCCTCGATCCCGCCGACT
The DNA here is from genome assembly GCF_040409955.1 of Salipiger sp. H15. NCBI lineage: Bacteria > Pseudomonadati > Pseudomonadota > Alphaproteobacteria > Rhodobacterales > Roseobacteraceae > Salipiger > Salipiger bruguierae. The sequence continues at coordinate 170,128 of NZ_CP123385.1, read as the reverse complement.
GGGAGGCCGAGTGGATCGCCCGCTACTTCGTCCTGCCCGTCGGGCGCGAGGTGCCGCAGGACAGCAGCTACGACAACCGTTTCCAGGCGCGCCCCGCCGATTACCTGCGCCGCAGCTTCGACCTGCCCGAGGCCCCCGTCCGCGCCTTTGCCTACGTCACCGCGCTCGGCCTCTACGAGCTGTACCTCAACGGCGCGCGCATCGGTCAGGACGTGATGGCGCCCGGCTGGACCGACTACCACACCCGCACCGAGTACACCGTGCACGACGTCACCGCGCATCTCGCGGCGGGGCCGAATGCCATCGGCGCAATCATGGGCGAGGGCTGGTACTCGGGCCGGGTCGGGCACAACCAGCGCCGCGCCGGCAACCATTATGGCGGCCGCCCGGCCTTCCTGTGCCAGCTGCATCTCGAATACGCCGACGGGCGCACCCAGCGCCTTGTCACCGACGCAAGCTGGCGCACCCGGCAGGGGCCGGTCTGCTACTCGGACTTCCTCGCCGGCGAGATGTACGACGCGCGGCTCGAGATGCCCGGCTGGGACACCGCCAGCTTTGACGAGGTGAACTGGCAGCCGGTCGAGGTCTTCACCCCCGACCCGAAGGCGCCGCAGCTCGACGCCGCCCGCGCGCCGCTCGCGCGCGAGGTCGAAACGCTCGAGCCGCGCTCCGAGACCACCGGGCCGGACGGCGAGCACATCTATGATTTCGGCCAGAATCTCGCGGGATACGTGACGCTCGAGCTCGAGGCCCCGGCGGGCACCGAGATCCGCCTGCGCCACGCCGAGCGGCTCGACGGGACCGGCGCGCTCTACACCGCCAACTTGCGCTTTGCCGTGAGCGAGGACGTCTACGTCTGCAAGGGCGGCGGTCGCGAGCGCTTCACCCCGCGCTTCACCTTCCACGGCTTCCAGTACGTCGGCCTGCGCGCCAGCGCGCCGGTTGCGTCGCTGGACCTGCGCGCCGTCGCGATCCAGTCGGACCTGCCGCTCACCGGCCGGATCGAGACCGGCCATCCGATGGTCAACCAGCTGATCTCGAACATCTTCTGGAGCCAGCGCGGCAATTTCCTGTCGGTGCCGACCGACTGCCCGCAGCGCGACGAGCGCTATGGCTGGTCCGCCGATGCGCAGGTCTTCTGGCGCACCGCAGGCTATTTCATGGACGTCGGCGCCTTCACCGGGAAATGGCTGCAGGACATGGTCGATGGCCAGTCCGCCGAGGGCGTCTTCCCCGATGTCGCCCCGACGAAGCCGCTCAACCCCTACCGCCTGACGCCGCAGCCCGGCGCGCCCGCCTGGGGCGACGCGCCGGTGATCCTCTGCCGCGACCACTGGCTGCGCTACGGCGATGCCGACCTGCCGCGCCGCATGTGGGGCCCGCTGGTCGCGTGGATGGATTACATCGAACGCGAGAACCCCGGCGGCATCCGCGAGCGGGCGGTGCACAACAACTACGGCGACTGGCTGTCGATCGGCCCCGCCACCGACCGCGCGCTGATCGCCACTGCCTACTGGATCCACCTCGCCGACATCATGGGCCTGCTGGCCGGGGTGCTGGGCGAGCCGGTGGCGCGCTGGACCGACCTTGCCGCGCGCCTGCGCGGGGCCTTCCTCGACCGGTTCTGGCTCGACGGGCGGCTCAGCGGCGACACCCAGACCGCCTACCTGCTGGCGCTCGACTTCGCGCTGCTGCCCGAGGAGCTGCGCCCGCTTGCGGCGGCGCGTCTCGGCGCGCTGCTCGAGGTGGCGGACGGGCACCTGCAGACCGGCTTTCTGGGCGTGCGCCACCTTGCGCCGGTGGTCTGCGACTGGCTCGGGCCCGAGCGCGCGGTCGACCTGCTGCTCAAGGAAACCTACCCCTCGTGGGGCTTCTCGATCCGCCACGGCGCGACGACGATCTGGGAACGCTGGGACGGCTGGACCCCGGAAAGGGGCTTCCAGTCCACCGCGATGAACTCCTTCAACCACTACGCCTACGGCGCGGTCGGGGAATGGATCTGGGCGCGGCTCGCCGGCATCGACTGGAGCGCCACGGGGCCGGGCTTCCGCGAGATCACCATGCGCCCGGTCTTCGACCGCCGCATCGGCCATGTCACCGCGCGCTACGACGCCCCCAGCGGCCCGGTGGAAAGCGCCTGGGCCTACGCGGGCGAGGCGGTGAGATGGGACGTGTCGCTGCCGCCGGGCACGCGCGCGCTGGCCACGCTGCCGGTCGGCTGGAGCCTTGACGGGCAGGGCGCCTTCACGCTGCCCGCCGGGGCGCACCGGATGACCTTGCAGCGGGTTGCGGTCTGAGCCCCGCTCAGAGATCCTCGAGCGAGGACATGAACTGCGAGAAGAGCTCGCCCTGCGAGCTCACCCCCAGCTTGCCGTAGATGTTGCGGCGGTGGATGCGCACCGTGCCGGGGGCGATGCCGAGCGCGTGGCCCGTCGCCTCGGCCGAATGGCCCTTGAGCGTGTATTCGACGATCTCGGCCTCGCGCGGGGTCAGCAGGTTGCGCCCGAAGCTCTGGAAGGCGTCGTCGATCAGCTGCGGCAGGCGCGGCGTCGCCGAGGTCGGGCGTTCGGAGAACTGCTCGATCAGCCCCGACCAGTGCTGCCGCGCCGCCGCCTCGACGAAGGGGAAGATCACCTGCATCTCGCGGAATTCGCGCGCCGAGAAGGCCTTGTGCTCGCGCATCGCCGAGATCACCACGCTCACCTCGCTGCCGACATCGACGATGAAGCCTATTTCTTCGGCAAGTCCGGTCTGCACGTAGTAATTGCGGAAATATTCGGCCTGGTAGAAGCGGTCCGGCGCCAGCTCGCGCAGGCGCACAAGGCGCGAGCTCGTGGGGGCGGCGGAGTGGCGGTAGAACGGGTCCAGAAGATACGGCCCCTCCTGGTAGTCGTCGACCATGACCCGGCGCTTCTTCGGCGGAAAATCATCATATAAATCAATGGGCCTGCTGTCGCGGTAATAGGCGAAGGTCACGGTGAACTCGAAGGGCACCACGACCCGCATCGCGTCGGTCAGCGCCTTCGGGAAACGCTCCGTGCCGAGCGACGAGAGAACCTCCGCGCTGGCGGAAATCCAATGCTCCATCTGAAGTTTCGTCGCCATCTATGCCCTTTGTGGTATATACAGGCCCAAGGAGTTTTCGTACCGTTTTTGAAAATTACGGCATATGCCGCCTGACGCAAGGGTAAACAGCCACGTCGGGCAACAGGGGATAAGCCGGACCGGGGAGTACGATGATTCAGGAACCGCACATGACCGACGCCTCCACCACTCACGTCCGCGCGCCGGAGGCCGTGGCGGAATTTGTCGGCGCGACCAAGCGCTTCGGCGACGTCCTTGCAGCGGACCGCATCGACCTGCGGATCCGGCGCGGCGAGTTCCTGTCGTTCCTCGGCCCCTCGGGCTGCGGCAAGACCACGGCGCTGCGCATGCTGGCGGGCTTCGAGAGCCCGACCGAGGGCAAGGTGATGATCGACGGCCAGGACATGAGCGCCGTGCCTGCGCACCGCCGCCCGGTGAACATGGTGTTCCAGCACTACGCGCTTTTCCCGCACATGACCGTGGCGCAGAACGTCGGCTACGGGCTGCGCCAGCGCCGCCCGCGGCTGCACAGGCGCGAGATAGAGCTGAAGGTGGCCAAGGCGTTGGCGACGGTGCGGCTGGCGGATTTCGGACCGCGCCGGATCTGGGAGATGTCGGGCGGCCAGCAGCAGCGCGTGGCGCTCGCCCGCGCCATCGTCAACGAGCCGAAGATCCTGCTGCTCGACGAGCCCATGGCGGCGCTCGACGCCAAGCTGCGCGGCGAGATGCAGCGCGAGCTGCTGGAGCTGCAGCGCAGCCTCGGGATCACCTTCGTGCTGGTCACCCACGACCAGGAAGAGGCGCTCGCCATGTCCGACCGCATCTGCATCATGGGCAAGGGCCGCATCGCGCAGGTCGGCACCCCGCAGGAGCTCTACGACCGCCCGCGTAGCCGTTACGTCGCGGATTTCGTCGGCAAGGCCAACATCGTCCCGGGCCAGATCACCGGCCGCCAGGGCGGGCTGGCGCAGGCGGTGCTGCGCAACGGCGTGAAGGTCGTCCTGCGCGACGAGCCCGGAGACGCCCGATCCGCCGCCGAGATCGCCGTGCGCCCCGAGGCGCTTTCGATCGCGCCGCGCGAAACTGCTGTCCCCGCGGGGACGGCCGCCGTTCCCGCCCGCGTCACGCATCGCACCTTCCTGGGCGATCACACCGAATACCTGCTCGCCGCCGAGGGCATCGGCATGCTGCAGGTCAACGCTCCGCGACAGGCCGAAAGAGCTTTGGGCGGGCACGACGTGGGCGCACAGGTCCACGTGCTCTGGCCGGAGGGAACGGGGCTCGTTCTCGCCGCAGACGACTGAGGAAACTTCCAGAAGTCCATGGTCCAACAAGGGAAAATCGAAATGAAAGACGACAATACGCCGATTTCGCGCAAGGCGTTCATGGAAGAGCTGCGGCGCTACCAGAAGGGGTCGGTGACCCGTCGCCACTTCCTCGGGGTGACCGGCCTCGGCACCGCTGCGGCGGTCATGGGCGGCGCGATCCCGGGCTTCCTGCCGAGCCGCGCCCGCGCGCAGGACATCGGCGACCGCGTGGTGCTGGCGACCTGGCCGAACTACCACGACCCCGCCAACTTCGACGCCTTCACCGACGCGACCGGCGCCTACACGCAGGTCAACGTCTTCGGCTCGAACGAGGAGATGCTGGCGAAGATCCAGGCCGGCGGCTCGGGCTGGGACGTCTTCGTGCCGACCAACTACGCCATCCCGACCTATGTCGAGGCGGGGCTCATCGAGCCGCTCGACCTGAGCAAGATCCCGAACTTCGACGCGGCGGCTTTCGAGAAGCGCTTCTCGGACGCGGGCACGATCGACGGCGTGGTCTACGGCGTGCCGAAGAACTGGGGCACCACCGGCATCGCGTTCAACTCGGACAAGACCGGCGGCGTGGTGGACAGCTGGAAGGCCTTCTTCGACGGCGCCCGAGACCAGTGGGACGGCCGGGTGATGGTGCATGACTACCAGCTCACCACCATCGGCAACGCCTTGGTCTACCACGGTTTCTCGTTCAACTCGGTGGACCCGAGCGAGCTTGCGCAGGCCGAGAAGCTGCTGATCGACGTCAAGCCGCACCTCTACGCGATCTCGTCCGACTACCAGCCGGCGATGCGCAACGGCGATGCGTGGCTCACCATGTGCTGGACCGGCGACGGCAAGCAGATGAACACCGACATGCCCGAGATCGGCTTCGCGCTCGGCAAGGAGGGCGGCGAGATCTGGTCCGATTACTACGCCATCCCCAAGGACGCGCCCCACAAGGAGGCCGCCTACGCGCTGATCAACTACCTGCTGACGCCGGAAGTGAACGCAAGGGAAGCGCTCGCCCACGGCTACCCGGTGGCCGACAGCCGCACCAACGCGCTGCTGCCCGAGGAACTGCTGAACGATCCGATCATCTACCCGGCCGCCGAGGCGCTGAGCCCGCTGGAGTTCGGCGCGGCGGTGACCCTGACCGACCCGAACCGTGCCGAGCTGATGGCGCGCTTCAAGTCGGCATAAGAAGACGACGGAGACCGGACGATGGCCATGACCCAAACCCGGGCGCGCGCCCTGCTGCTGACACCGGCAGGGCTGTGGTACGCGGCGCTTCTGCTGCTGCCGCTGGCCGTCGTCCTGATCTTCTCCTTCGGCGAGCGCAGCGCCATCGGCGGTTACGCGCCCGGCTTTACCCTCGAGCAATACGCCAACCTGCCGGCGCGGTTCGCGGCCTTCCGCAACACGCTGACGCTGGCGCCGGTGGGCACGCTGGCCTCGCTGCTGATCGCCTATCCGCTGGCCTATTTCCTCGCGGTGAAGGTCTCGCCCAAGTGGAAGACCATGCTGCTGGTGCTGGTGATCGTGCCGTTCTGGACCTCGATCCTCATCCGCTCCTACGCGTGGATTTTCCTGCTTGGCGGCAAGGGCATCCCGGCGCTTCTTGACGTGATCGGGCTCGCGGACGTGCGGCTGCTGAACACCCCCTTCGCGGTGCTGGTGGGCATCGTCTACGGCTACCTGCCGCTGATGGTCTTCCCGATCTACGTGGCGCTGGAAAAGCTCGACAAGCGGCTGCTCGAGGCCGCCGCCGATCTCGGCACGCCGCCCTGGCGCGCCTTCCTGCAGATCACCCTGCCGCTGTCGATGCCCGGCGTTCTGACCGGCTCGATGCTGGTGTTCATCCTGCTGATGGGCGAGTTCCTGATCCCCGCGATCCTTGGCGGCGGCAAGGTCTTCTTCGTCGGCAACGCGCTGGTCGATTTGTTCCTGCAGTCGCGCAACTGGGCCTTCGGCTCGGCGGTGGCGGTGGCGCTGGTGGTGATCATGCTGATCACCGTGGGCATCTACACCCGCCTCGTGAAGCGCTTCGGCGCGAGCCGCGACGACGTCGGCCTGATGTGAACCTGAAGAGACACGCATGAGACTCTATGCCCTGGCGGTCTACGCCTTCCTCTACCTGCCGATCGCCATCATCGCGCTGTTCTCCTTCTCGGCGGGGCGCTCGGCCTCGCAGATGCAGGGCTTCTCGCTGCAATGGTACGGGCGGGCACTGAACAACCCCTTCGTGATGGAGGCGCTCTGGACCTCGGTGCGCGTGGCCTTCCTGTCGGCGGTGCTGGCCACGATCGTGGGCACCATGGCGGCGCTGGCGCTGACCGGGATGCGCGGGCGGATGCGCCGGGTGTTCGATCTGCTGGTGCAGATCGCCGTGATGATCCCCGGCATCGTGATCGGCATCGCGACGCTTATCGCGCTCGTGTCGGTCTTCGACCTGGTGAACCCCTGGCTCGAGGTGGCGACCGGCTGGAAGCTGCAACTCGGCATCGGCTCGCTGATCGGGGCGCACGGGCTTTTCACCATGTCGCTCGTCGTGCTGCTGGTGCGCGGCCGGATGGAGACGCTGGATCCTGCGCTGATCGAGGCCTCGGGCGATCTTGGCGCGACGCCGATGGGCACATTTCGGCAGGTGACCCTGCCGCAGATCCTGCCGGCGATCCTCGCGGGCTTCCTGCTCGCCTTCACCTTCAGCTTCGACGACTTCATCATCGCCTTCTTCGTCGCCGGGGCCGAGACCACGCTGCCGATCTACGTCTTCTCGTCGATCCGCCGCGGCGTGACCCCCGAGATCAACGCGATCGGCACGATGGTCATGGCCGCCTCGCTTCTCATGCTGATCGTCGCGCAGCTCTTGCTGCGGCGCTCGCAGGCGCAGGCGCGCCGGTAATCCCGATCCCCAGAACAAGACTGCAGGAGAGACCCATGCTGAAACACCGTGTCGCGCTGGTGACCGCCGCCGGATCGGGGATCGGCCGTGCCGGTGCCGTGGCCATGGCCCGCGAGGGCGCCTTCGTGGTGGTGACCGACCTGCGCGAGGAGCTTGCCGCCGAGACGCTGGCCGAGATCGAGGCTGCGGGCGGGCGCGGCATGGCGCAGGGGCTCGACATGCGCGACGACGCGGCGGTCGAGGGGCTGATCGACCGGGTGGCGAAGGACCACGGGCGGCTCGACGTGCTGCATTCGCACGCGGGGATCCAGATCGAGGGCAGGGCCGAGGACGTCACCCCCGCGCAGATGGATGCCTCCTGGGCGCTGAACGTGCGGGCGCATTTCGTCGCCTCGCGCGCGGTGATCCCGCACATGCGGGCGCAGGGCGGCGGGTCGGTGATCATCACCGCGTCGAACTCGGGATGCCAGTACGACCGGGGCATGGTCTCCTATGCCACCACCAAGCACGCCGCCGTGGCGATGGTGAAGCAGATGGCGGTGGACTACGCGCGCGAGAGGATCCGCTTCAACGCGCTCTGCCCGGGGTTTGTCGACACGCCTTTCAACCTCGGTTTCGAAAAGCAGATGGGCGGGCGCGCGGCACTGGAGAGCTATGTCGCGGGCACCATCCCGATGGGCCGCTGGGCCAGCGTGGAAGAGATCGCCGAGGGCATCCTCTACCTCGCCTCGGACCGTTCGGCCTTCGTCACCGGGCTGGCGCTGGTGATCGACGGGGGCGAGATCCTCTGATCCCGCCCCGAAGCGCTCAGCCGTTCGGGGAGCCGAAACCGATGGTCGCCTCGACCGCGCGCTTCCAGGCGGCGTATTTGCGGCTGCGCAGGGCCGGGTCCATCTTCGGCTCGAACCGCGCGTCGCGGGCCCAGGCGGCGGCGAACTCCTCCATCCCCGGCATGATCCCGGCGTTCTGACCGGCGAGCCAGGCGGCGCCCATGGCGGTGGTCTCGAGCACCGTCGGCCGCTCGACCGGCGCGTCTAGGATGTCCGACAGGTACTGCATCCCCCAGTCCGAGGCGCTGAGCCCGCCGTCCACCCGCAGCGCCGCCATCTCGACGTCGCCATGCTCGGCGCCCCAGTCGGCCTTCATCGCCTCGATGAGGTCGCGGGTCTGGTAGCCGACGCTTTCCAGCGCGGCGCGGGCGAACTCGGCGGGGCCGGAGTTGCGGGTGAGACCGAAGATCGCGCCCCGGCAGTCGGCGTTCCAGTAGGGCGCGCCGAGCCCGGTGAAGGCGGGCACCAGCACCAGTTCCTGCGCCGGGTCGGCGGCTTCGGCGAGCGGCTGGCTCTCGGCCGCCTCGCGGATCACCTTGAGACCGTCACGCAGCCACTGGATCACCGCGCCGGCGACGAAGATCGAGCCCTCGAGCGCGTAGGTGGTCCGCCCGCCGATGCGGTAGGCGATGGTGGTCAGCAGCCGGTTCTGCGACACGACCGGCGTCTCGCCGGTGTTCAGCAGGGCAAAGCAGCCGGTGCCGTAGGTGGATTTCACCATGCCGGGGGTGAAGCAGGCCTGCCCGATGGTGGCGGCCTGCTGGTCACCCGCGATGCCGAGGATCGGGATCGGGCGGCCGAAGAGATCGGCGCGGCAGTCGCCGAAATTGGCGTCGCAGTCGCGCACCTCGGGCAGCATGTTCGTGGGGATGTCGAGCCGCTTGCAGATCGCCTCGGACCAGCGCCCCTCGCGGATGTTGTAGAGCATGGTGCGCGCGGCGTTGGTGGCGTCGGTGGCATGGACCGCGCCGCCGGTCAGCTTCCAGACGAGCCAGCTGTCGACGGTGCCGAAGAGCAGCTCTCCCGCCTCGGCCTTGGCCCGCGCGCCGTCGACATTGTCGAGGATCCACGCCAGCTTGGTGGCCGAGAAATAGGGGTCGAGCAGCAGCCCGGTCTTTTCCGTCACCGTCGCCTCGAAGCCCTCGTCGCGCAGCGTGCGGCAAAGCTCGGAGGTGCGCCGGTCCTGCCAGACGATGGCGTTGTGGATCGGCCGGCCGGTGGATTTCTCCCAGACCACGGTGGTCTCGCGCTGGTTGGTGATGCCGATGGCGGCGATCTCGTCCGGGCCGACGCCCGCCTTCTCGACCACGGCGCGGCAGGTGGCGGCGGTGGTCGACCAGAGGTCGAGCGGGTCGTGCTCGACCCAGCCGCTCTGCGGGAAGTGCTGCGGGAACTCCTCCTGCGCCGAGGCGACGACCTGCAGCCTGGAATCGAAGAGGATCGCGCGCGAGGAGGTGGTGCCCTGGTCGATGGCGAGGATGAGGGTCATGGGTGTCTTCCGGCCTTCTGTGGTGTCGTCTGTCCTGTCGGATGCGCGGGGCGATCCCTGCGCGATCCCTGACCCCGGGGTTTTGCGTCCCGGATCAGTCTCTTGCCCGACTCGTATCGGCGATGGCCGCGTCTGGCCATGGCGAAGACGAGAAAACGGGGGCAGGCCATGGCCTGCCCCCGCGAAGTCAGCTCAGTTCCAGGAGGCGACGAGCTCGTCGTAGGAGACGGTCTTCGGCTCCTCGCGCTCGTTCTCGATCTTCGGCTTCGGCGCGCCTTCGGCGTCGAGCCATTCCTGGGGATCCTTCTCCTCGTTCATCACCGGGCCCAGGTCGCCCTGGATGCCGGCACGCTCGATGCGCTCCATGACCTTCTCCATGTCGGAGCAGAGGCTGTCGAGCGCGTCCTGCACCGACTTGGCGCCGGACATGGCGTCGCCGATGTTCTGCCACCACAGCTGCGCCAGCTTGGGATAGTCAGGCACGTTGGTGCCGGTCGGCGACCAGCGCACGCGGTCCGGCGAGCGGTAGAATTCCACCAGACCGCCGAGTTTCGGCGCGCGGTCGGTGAAGCTCTGGTCCTGGATGGTGCTCTCGCGGATGAAGGTGAGGCCGACGTGGCTCTTCTTCACGTCCACGGTCTTGGAGGTGACGAACTGCGCGTAGAGCCAGGCGGCCTTGGCGCGATCTTCCGGGGTGGACTTCATCAGCGTCCAGGAGCCCACGTCCTGGTAGCCGACCTTCATCCCGTCTTCCCAGTAGACGCCGTGCGGCGAGGGCGCGAGGCGCCATTTCGGCGTGCCGTCCTCGTTCATCACCGGCAGGCCGGGCTCGACCAGCGAGGCGACGAAGGTGGTGTACATGAACATCTGCTGGGCGATGTCACCCTGCGCCGGGACCGGGCCGGCCTCGGAGAAGGTCATGCCCATGGCCGAGGGCGGCGAGTACTTGTTGAGCCACTCGATCGCCTTGTCGACGGCATAGACCGCCGCCGGGCTGTTGGCCGCGCCGCCGCGCGCCATGCAGGCGCCCACGGGCTGCGACTTCTCGTTCACCCGGATGCCCCACTCGTCGACCGGCAGGCCGTTCGGCTCGCCCTTGTCGCCCATGCCGGCCATCGACATCCACGCGTCGGTGTAGCGCCAGCCGAGCGAGGGATCCTTCTTGCCGTAGTCCATCGAGCCGAAGACCTTCTTGCCGTCGATCTCGCGTCCGGTGAAGAACTCGGCGATGTCCTCGTAGGCCGACCAGTTGACCGGCACGCCCAGCTCGTAGCCGTACTTGTCCTTGAACTCGGCCATGATCTCGGGATCGGTGAACCAGTCGTAGCGGAACCAGTAGAGGTTGGCGAACTGCTGGTCGGGCAGCTGGTAGAGCTTGCCGTCCGGTGCCGTGGTGAACTGGGTGCCGATGAAATCGGCCAGATCCAGCGTCGGGCTGGTGACGTCCTTGCCCTCGTTCGCCATCCAGTCGGTCAGGTTGCGCACCTGCTGGTAGCGCCAGTGCGTGCCGATGAGGTCGGAGTCGTTGACGTAGCCGTCGTAGATGTTCTCGCCCGACTGCATCTGGGTCTGTAGCTTCTCGACCACGTCGCCCTCGCCGATGAGGTCATGGGTGATCTTGATGCCGGTGATCTTCTCGAAGGCCGGGGCGAGCACCTGGCTTTCGTACTCATGCGTGGTGATCGTCTCGGAGACCACCTTGATCTCCATGCCCTGGAACGGCTGGGCTGCGTCGACGAACCACTGCATCTCGGCTTCCTGGTCGGCACGCGAGAGCGTCGACAGATCGCCGATCTCGCTGTCGAGGAAGGCCTTGGCCGCCTCCATGTCGGCAAAGGCCGGCCCGCTCAGCAGGCCTAGCGCGAGCGCTATGGCTGTGGATGTCTTCAGGTTCATGGTTTCCTCCCTTATTGAACCGTTTTGACAGGTGCGGTGGTCCGGGCTCCTCCTGCCCGGCCGGGGCTCTGCCGGGTCTCAGACCCAGCGGAACACCGCCACCGCGTAGATCAGGCAGACGACGAGCGCCGCCGGCTGCGCCTGGCCGACAAGGCCGAGCCAGGCGAGATTGATGAAGGCCGAGCCCAGGAGCGTGATGAAGAGCCGGTCTCCGCGGGTGGTCTCGATGCCGAGGATCCCGTGGCGCGGGGTCTCGGGGAAGCGGATCGCCAGCACGGTGAAGATCACCAGCAGAAGGGCGATGGTTCCGAAGAAGGCGGCCGTGGGCCAGGTCCATGCCATCCAGTCCATGGTCTTTCTCCTCTCAGACCCGGCCGAGGGCAAAGCCCTTGGCGATGTAGTTGCGCACGAACCAGATCACCAAGGCGCCCGGGATGATCGTCAGCACCCCCGCCGCCGCCAGCACGCCCCAGTCGAGCCCCGAGGCCGAGACGGTGCGGGTCATCGTGGCGGCGATGGGTTTCGCGTCCACCGTGGTCAGCGTGCGCGACAGCAGCAGCTCGACCCAGGAGAACATGAAGCAGAAGAAGGCGGCGACGCCGATGCCCGACGAGATCAGCGGCATGAAGATCTTCACAAAGAAGCCCGCGAAGCTGTAGCCGTCGATATAGGCGGTCTCGTCGATCTCCTTCGGCACGCCGCGCATGAAGCCTTCGAGGATCCAGACCGCCAGCGGCACGTTGAAGAGGCAATGCGCCAGCGCCACGGCGATATGCGTGTCGAAGAGTCCGATCGAGCTGTAGAGCTGGAAGAACGGCAGCGCGAAGACCGCCGGGGGTGCCATGCGGTTGGTCAGCAGCCAGAAGAACAGGTGCTTGTCGCCCATGAAGTGGTAGCGCGAGAAGGCATAGGCCGCCGGCAGAGCCACGGTGAGCGAGATCACCGTGTTCATCACCACGTAGATCAGCGAGTTGACATAGCCCATGTACCAGCTCGGGTCGGTCAGGATCACCCGGTAGTTGTGCAGCGTCAGGTTGCGCGGCCAGAGCGTGAAGTCGCCGAGGATCTCGGTGTTGGTCTTCAGGCTCATGTTCAGCAGCCAGTAGATCGGCACCAGCAGGAACAGCAGGTAGAGCGTCATCACGATAAGCCGTCCGCTCACGCGCGGCAGGCTGCGCGACCGGCTCGCGGCGGGGACGGGGGCGAGGGTGGCGTCGGTCATCTCACATCCCCTTTTTGTCGAGGTTGGTCATCACGGTGTAGAACACCCACGAGATCAGCAGGATCACCAGGAAGTACATGATCGAGAAGGCGGCGGCGGGGCCGAGGTCGAACTGCCCGAGCGCCATCTTCACGAGGTCGATCGACAGCAGCGTGGTGGCATTGCCCGGCCCGCCGCCGGTGACCACGAAAGGCTCGGTGTAGATCATGAAGCTGTCCATGAAGCGCAGCAGGATGGCGATCATCAGCACCCCCGCCATCTTCGGCAGCTCGATGTAGCGGAACACCTTCCAGCGGCTGGCCTGGTCGATCTTGGCGGCCTGGTAGTAGGCGTCGGGGATCGACTTGAGCCCGGCATAGGCCAGCAGCGCCACCAGCGAGGTCCAGTGCCAGACGTCCATGACCACGATGGTGACCCAGGCCGCCAGCGGGCTCTGCGTGTAGTTATAGTCGATGCCGAGGTTCTCGAGCACGCGGCCGAGGAGGCCGATGTCGACCCGGCCGAAGACCTGCCAGATGGTGCCCACGACGTTCCACGGGATCAGCAGCGGCAGCGACATGAGCACGAGGCAGAACGAGGCCCAGAAGCCCCGCTTGGGCATGTTGAGCGCGACGAAGATCCCCAGCGGCACCTCGATGGCGAGGATGATGCCGGAGAAGAGCAGCTGCCGGCCGAGCGCGTTCCACATGCGGTCGGAGTGCAGCATCTCGTCGAACCATTCGAGCCCGGCCCAGAAGAACTGGTTGTTCCCGAACGTGTCCTGCACCGAGTAGTTGACCACGGTCATCAGCGGGATGACGGCCGAGAAGGCGACCAGCACCAGCACCGGAAGCACGAGGAACCATGCCTTGTGGTTGACGGTCTTGTTCATCACGCGGCCTCCCCCTCGGGCGCGACGCGCCAGTCGTCGCGGTAGACGTTCACATGCGCCGGATCGAAGCGGACGCGGGTCATGTCGGCGCCGATGCGGTCGTCCTCGCCGGCGACGATGTTGATGTCATGGCCGAAGAACTCGGCGCGGATGATCTTGTGCCGGCCGGCATCCTCGACGCGGCGGACCTTGACCGGCAGGCCCTCGTTCGTGCTCAGCTGCGCGAACTCGGGGCGCACGCCGATCTCGACCTTGCCGTCCATGGCGCGGTAGCCCGCGCCGAGCTCGAAGGACGAGCCGTTGATGTAGGCCTTCGTGCCCTCGACCTTGGCCGGGATCACGTTCATCCCCGGCGAGCCGATGAAGTAGCCGACGAAGGTGTGCTCGGGCCGCTCGAAGAGCTCCTCGGGCGTGCCGATCTGCACCACGCGCCCGTCGTACATCACCACCACCTTGTCGGCGAAGGTCAGCGCCTCGGTCTGGTCGTGGGTCACGTAGATCATCGTGTGGCCGAAATCGTGGTGCAGCTTCTTGAGCTGGGTGCGCAGCTCCCACTTCATGTGCGGGTCGATCACCGTCAGCGGCTCGTCGAAGAGCAGCGCGTTCACGTCCTTGCGCACCATGCCGCGGCCGAGGCTGATCTTCTGCTTGGCATCGGCGGTGAGCCCGCTGGCCTTGCGCCTCAGCATGTCCTCCATGCCGATCATCCGCGCGATCTCCTGCACGCGGGCGGCGACATAGGCCTCGTCGCGACCGCGGTTGCGCAGAGGGAAGGCAAGATTGTCGTGCACCGTCATCGTGTCGTAGACGACAGGGAACTGGAAGACCTGCGCGATGTTGCGCTCGGCGGTGGGGGCGTGGGTGACGTCCTTGCCGCCGAAGAGTACGCGCCCCTGCGAGGGGATCAGCAGCCCCGAAATGATGTTGAGCAGCGTGGACTTGCCGCAGCCCGAGGAGCCGAGCAGCGCATAGGCGCCGCCGTCCTCCCAGTCATGGGTCATGCGCTTGAGCGCGAAATCCTCCTCGCCGCGCGGGTGCGCCATGTAGGAGTGGGCGAGATTGTCGAGCGTTATCTTGGCCATGTCGCCTCCTCCTCAGGCGGCTTGCGCATAGGCGGCGGGGGCGACCAGCGCGCCGTTCTCGCCGAAGACATAGACGTGCCGGGGCGAGAGCCAGACATCGAGCGGCTGGCCTATCGGCAGGTCATGCACGCCGCTGATGAGCCCCACCCAGCGCTCGCCGTGGTGGCCGAGGTGCACGAAGGTCTCGGAGCCGGTCAGCTCGGTCACCTGCAGCTCGGTGCGGAAGCGCAGCGCGTCGGGCTCGTGCTGCCGGATCTCGAGGTGGTTGGGCCGGAAGCCCGCCATGTAGCGCCCGTCGGGCAGGTTCTTGAGCTTGCCGGAGGCGGGCGCGCTCTGGCCCTCGCCGAACATCAGCCGCTCGCCGGTCTTGGAGATCTGCAGGAAGTTCATCGGCGGGTCGCTGAAGACGCGCGCGGTGGTCGCGTCGAGCGGCTGGCGGTAGACCTCGGGCGTCGGGCCGAACTGCGTGACGCGGCCCTCCCAGAGCGTCGCGGTGTTGCCGCCCAGCAGCAGCGCCTCCTCGGGCTCGGTCGTGGCGTAGACGAAGATCGAGCCAGAAGCCTCGAATATCTTTGGAATTTCAACCCTCAGCTCTTCGCGCAGCTTGTAGTCGAGGTTGGCCAACGGCTCGTCGAGCAGCACCAGCCCCGCGTTCTTCACCAGCGCCCGCGCCAGCGCGCAGCGCTGCTGCTGGCCGCCCGACAGCTCCAGCGGCTTGCGGGCAAGGAAGGGGGTCAGCTTCATCAGCTCGGCGCTCTCGCGCACGCGGCGGTCGATCTCGGCCTTGTCCGCGCCCATCAGCTTCATCGGCGAGGCGATGTTGTCGTAGACGGTCATCGAGGGGTAGTTGATGAACTGCTGGTAGACCATCGCCACCTTGCGGTCCTGCACCCGCATCCCGGTGACGTCCTTGCCCTCCCAGTAGATCTTCCCGGCCGAGGGCGCATCGAGCCCCGCCATCAGCCGCATCAGCGAGGTCTTGCCCGACAGGGTCGGGCCCAGCAGCACGTTCATCGTGCCGTTCGCGAGCGTGAGATCGGTCGGGGCGATGTGCATCTGCCCCTCGACCATCTTCGAAACGCCCTTCAATTCCAGCGTCATAAGGTCCTCCTCCCCGCGCCGTACCTGACCGCCGTGCTATTCGGCGGCGTCGGCCCTTTCCCGGCGGGATGCCATCCAGCCGTCCAGCGCCGAAATCTCCTCCTCGCCCAGGCGCAGCCCGAGCTTGGTGCGTCGCCACACCACGTCCTCGGCCGTGCGGGCGAACTCGCGCCGCATCAGCCAGGTCACTTCCGCCTCGGTGAGCGTGGCGCCGAAGTCCCTCCCCAGGTCCTCCACGCGCCTTGCCTCGCCGAGCAGCATCTCGGCCTCGGTGCCGTAGGCGCGCGCAAGCCGGCGCGCCCAAACCTCTCCAAGGAAGGGATATTTCCCCTCCAGACTGTGCACGAGGGCGTCGAAGCCGTCGACCGGGAAATCGCCGCCGGGCATCGGCACGCCGGCCGTCCAGGGGCCGGACTTCAGCGCCAGGTGCGCGCCGATCTTCTCGAGCGCGCTTTCCGCGAGCCGCCGGTAGGTGGTGATCTTGCCGCCGAAGACGTTGAGCAGGGGCGCGCCCGCCGCGTCGACCTTCAGCGTGTAGTCGCGCGTCGCGGCCGTGGCGCTCGAGGCGCCGTCGTCGTAGAGCGGGCGCACGCCGGAATAGGTCCAGACCACGTCCGCATCCGCGATCGGCATGGCGAAATACTGGTTGGCGAAGCGGATCAGGTAGGCCTGTTCCTCGGGCGTGCAGACCGGGCGGCGATCGGGATCGTCATGCTCGGCGTCGGTGGTGCCGATCAGGGTGAAATCGCGCTCGTAGGGGATGGCGAAGATGATCCGCCCGTCGCGGCCCTGGAAGAAGTAGCACTTGTCATGATCGTAGAGCCGGCGCGTCACGATATGGCTGCCGCGCACCAGCCGCACGCCCGCCCGCGAGGGCAGGTCGATGGTGTCGTGGATGATCTCGCCGACCCAGGGCCCGCCGGCGTTGACCAGCATCCGCGCGTGATGGGTCGCGGGGGCGCCGGTCTCGGCATCCTCGGTGTCGATCCGCCAGAGCGCGCCCTCGCGCCGGGCATGGATGACCTTGGTGCGGGTCAGGATGCGCGCGCCGCGCGTCTCGGCGTCGCGGGCGTTGAGCACCACGAGCCGGGAATCCTCGACCCAGCAGTCGGAATATTCGTAGGCGCGGGTGAAGCGCGGCTGCAGCGGCGCGCCTTCCGGCGTGCCCTTCAGCGACAGGGTCGCGGTGCCGGGCAGGATCTTCCGCCCGCCGAGATTGTCGTACATGAAGAGCCCGAGCCGGATCAGCCAGGCCGGGCGGCGGCCCTTCATCCAGGGCATGGCAAGGCCCAGCATCTTCGAGATCGGCGTCTCGCTCTCGAAGCGCATGTCGGGGTGGTAGGGCAGCACGAAGCGCATCGGCCAGCTGATGTGCGGCATGGCGCGCAGCAGCACCTCGCGTTCGACCAGCGCCTCGTGCACCAGCCGCACCTCGAGATATTCGAGGTAGCGCAGCCCGCCGTGGAAGAGCTTGGTCGAGGCCGAGGAGGTCGCCGAGGCGAGATCGCCCATCTCGGCCAGGGTGACCGAAAGACCGCGCCCCGCCGCGTCGCGCGCGATGCCGCAGCCGTTGATTCCGCCACCGATGACGAAGAGGTCGACTGGGCTCTGAGGGGTGGTTTCGGACACGCGGGTTCTCCAGACTTGGGATGAAGCTACCCCTGCGCCGCGCATCCACGCAAGAGATTTGTTTTCGTTTTTGTTCGAAGTGGAGCGCGGTGGAAATTCCTCTTTGAATTCCTGTGGTTTTACTGCAATCGCTCGCCGCATCTTCGCAGGTGCAGCAACGATTTCGCTGGATCGTCCGCGTGTTTGCGGCTTTTCTGCCGCTACCCGCGCGCAAAACGAAAGAAACCGAACACGCATGTCCCAGTCCTTTCGCCACCCGGAGATTCTCGAGATCGCCCGCCGCGACGGCAAGGTGACCGTCGAGGGGCTCGCGCAGCATTTCGGCGTCACGCTGCAGACCATCCGGCGTGATCTCAGCGAGCTTGCCGACAGCGGCCGTCTCGAGCGGGTGCATGGCGGGGCGGTGCTGCCCTCGGGGACGATGAACATAGGCTACGAGGAGCGGCGGCACCTCAACATGGAGGCAAAGGGCGCCATTGCCCGCGCCTGCGCGGCGCGCATCCCGCACGGCATCTCGCTCTTTCTCAACATCGGCACCAGCACCGAGGCGGTGGCGCGCGAGCTTCTGCACCACAAGGGGCTGATGGTGGTGACCAACAACATGAACGTCGCCAACATCCTCGTCGCCAACCCCGATTGCGAGGTGCTGGTGAGCGGCGGCAGCCTGCGCCGCACCGACGGCGGGCTCATCGGCGCGCTGGCGACCGAGAGCATCCGGCAGTTCAAGTTCGACCTCGCGGTGATCGGCTGCTCGGCGCTCGATGCCGAGGGCGACATTCTCGATTTCGACATCCAGGAGGTGGGGGTCAGCCGCGCCATCCTGCGCCAGTCGCGCCGCACCTTCCTTGTCGCCGACCACACCAAGTTCCGCCGCAGCGCGCCGGCGCGCATCGCCTCGCTGGCCGAGATCGACAAGTTCCTCACGGATGCGCCGCTCGAGCCCGGGCTGGCCGCGGCCTGCGCCGACTGGGGCTGCGAGGTGATCGTCGCCGGGCGGGGCTGAGCTTGCGCCCATCGTGGCGGCCGCTATAGCTCGGCGCATGCGTTTCGACACCCCGCTCATCCCCGCCCGCCTGCTGCGCCGCTACAAGCGTTTCCTCGCGGATTGCCAGCTTGCAGACGGCAGCGAGATCACCGCCCATGTCGCCAACCCCGGCAGCATGCTGGGCATGGCGGAGCCCGGGTCGAAGATCTGGCTCGAGCCGAACGATGATCCGAAGCGAAAGCTGAACTACGCCTGGCGGCTGCTCGAGCACGAGAGCGGCGCCTTTACCGGGGTCGACACCGGCGTGCCGAACCGCGTGCTGCGCGCGGCGCTCGAGGCGGGGCAGGTGGCGGGGCTCGAGGGTTACGCGGCGGTCCGTCCCGAGGTGCGCTACGGCGAGAAGAGCCGCATCGACTTCCTGCTGAGTGGCGAGGGCCGGCGCGACTGCTACGTCGAGGTGAAATCGGTGACGCTCTCGCGCCGGCCCGGCCTCGCCGAGTTCCCCGACAGCGTCACCGCGCGCGGTACCAAGCATCTGGGCGAACTCGCGGCGATGGTGGCGCAGGGCCACCGTGCGGTGATGCTCTATCTCGTGCAGCGCACCGACGCGGTCGAGGTGACGCTCGCCGCCGACATCGACCCGTCCTATGCGACGGCCTTCGCATCGGCCGCTGCGGCGGGGGTCGAGGTGCTGGCGCTCGGCTGCGACATCACCCCCGAAGAGATCAGCCTCGGCGCGCCGCTGCCGTTCCGGGCCTCCTGACGCCTTCCGCCGGGCGGAGAGATCCCGGCCACTGCGCGCCATCGGACGGGGGCCGGGCCCCCATCCTCCGGAGCATCCCGCGCCGGCTCAGGCCAGCCGCGATGCCGCCGGCCGCGCCTCGGTGGCGGGCTCCTCGTCGCGCGCGAGGTGCAGCGTGCGCGTCGGGAAGGGGATGTCGACGCCGTTCGCGTCCAGCGCCTCCTTCACCTTGCGCTTCATGTCGGCCTGGAACTGGAAGAAATCGGCGCTCGCCACCCAGACCCGGACGAGGAAGTCGACCGAGCTCTCGTTCAGCCCGTTCACCTGGATGAAGGGCGCGGGCTCGTTCAGCGCGCGCGGGTCGGCCATGATCGTGTCGCGGATCACCCGCTCGGCGGTGGCGAGGTTCGCGCCGTAGCCGACGCCGAAGCTCCACTCCGCCCGGCGCGTCCGGTAGACCGAGTAGTTCTCGATCACGTTGCCCCAGACCTCGGAGTTCGGGATGATGACCTGCGTGTTGCTGAGGCTGGCAAGCTCGGTGGTGTTGAGCGTGATGTCCTTCACCGTGCCCGACTGGCCCGCGACCGAGACGAAATCGCCCAGCTTGATCGGGCGGAAGACGATGATCATCACCCCCGCCGCGACGTTCGACAGCGTGCCCTGCAGCGCGAGGCCGACGGCGAGACCGGCGGCGCCGAGCGCCGCGATGACCGAGGTCGTCTGCACGCCGAAGGTGTTGAGCACCACGAGGATGGTGAAGATCATCACCGTGTAGCGGGCGATGTTGCCGAGGAAGTTGAAGAGCGTGTCGTCGAGCCGGGCGCTGCGCGCCGACATGGCGGTGATGCGCCCCTTGACCCAGCGCCCGATGAAGAGCCCGACCAGCAGCAGCAGGATCGCCGCCACCACGTTGCCGAGCATGCTTGCAAGGAAATCCAGCGTGAACACGTCCGAAAGCGACGTGCCGTTGTAGATCTCGGTGTTCATGACCTCGTTGATACTGTCCATTGTCCCTCGATGTTCCTTTCTTGCGGCCCGTGTCGTGAACTGTGCCTCATCCGCGCGCCGCTGCGACCGGCGCGACTTCGTTTCATGGTGGCCCGATCCCCTTCGGGCAGTGTTGTTCGGCGGTTGCTTCCGGCGGTTTTCCCGCCGGTGCCGGGGCAGGCAGGTCCCGCAGGCGGACCCGCACCGCGGGTCTTAACGCAGGGACATGCCATTGCGTTCCCCTGCCATCCTCTGGCAATGGGACGCAACACGCATTAAGTATTGAAGGGAAGAGACCCATGGAGCGCCCCGTCTTGCGAAACGACACGAGCGGCCGTCTCACCCGCGACGGCATCCGCATCCACGAATCCGCCGACTTTGCCGGCATGCAGAAGGCCGGCGAACTGGCCGCGCGCATCCTCGACCAGATCGCGCCGCTGGTCGAGCCGGGCCGGACCACGGCGGAGATCGACGATTTCATCCGCGGCGCGGTCGAGGACGCGGGCGCGGTCTCGGCGACCATTGGTTACAAGGGCTACCAGCACGCCAGCTGCATCTCGATCAACCACGTGGTCTGCCACGGCATCCCCGGCGACAAGAAGCTGAAGGACGGCGACATCCTCAACGTCGACGTCACGGTGATCGTCGACGGCTGGTACGGCGACACCTCGCGGATGTACGTGGCCGGCAAGCTCTCGCGCAAGGCCGAGCGGCTGATCGAGGTGACCCACGATTCGCTCATGCTGGGCATCGAGGCGGTGAAGCCGGGCAACACCTTCGGCGACATCGGCCACGCCATCCAGACCTATGTCGAGGCGCAGCGCATGTCGGTGGTGCGCGACTTCTGCGGCCACGGGCTGGGCCGGGTGTTCCACGCCGCGCCCAACGTGCTGCACTACGGCCGCCCGGGCACCGGGCCGGTGCTGGAAGAGGGCATGTTCTTCACCATCGAGCCGATGGTGAACCTCGGCCGCCCCGAGACCAAGGTGCTCGCCGACGACTGGACCGCGGTGACCCGCGACAAGTCGCTCTCGGCGCAGTTCGAGCATTCCGTCGGCGTGACCGCGGACGGGGCCGAGATCTTCACCCTCTCGCCGGGCGGAAAGTTCCACCCGACCTGGGGCTGACGTGTCTGGAGCCGGGCACGCCCGGCTCCGCTCTCACCGCATCACGAAGGGATTGGACATCGGCTCTGCCGAGGTGCTGATCCATGTCGTCCGTGTGCGGGTGTAGTCCTTGATCGCCTCCATCCCCGCCTCGCGCCCGTACCCTGAGTCGCCGAAGCCGCCGAAGGGCGCGATGGGCGAGATCGCGCGGTAGGTGTTCACCCAGCAGATCCCTGCGCGCAGCCGCCCCGAGACCCGGTGGGCGCGGGCGAGGTTCTGGGTGAAGACCCCCGAGCCCAGCCCGTAGAGGCTGTCATTGGCGAGCGCGATCGCCTCCTCCTCGGTGTCGAAGGCCAGCAGCGACATGACCGGGCCGAACATCTCGGTGTGCAGCGTGGCGATCTCGGGCGAGGCGCACTCGACCAGCGTCGGCGCCATGTAGTTGCCCGGCCGGTCCAGCGGCGCCCCGCCGAAGCGCAGCGTCGCGCCCTGCGCCTGCGCCTGCGCCAGCGTTCGCCCGATCAGTTCGACCTGCGCGCGGGTGCAGAGCGGCCCCATGTGGCTTGCCGGATCGAGCGGGTCGCCCACCACGATGCCTGCCGCCTTCTCGGTGATCTTCGCGACCAGCGCATCAAGGATGCCGCGCTGCACGAGCCCGCGCGATCCGGCGACGCAGCTCTGCCCCGAGGCGCCGAAGTTGCCCGCGATCAGCGCATTGGCCGCGCCATCGAGGTCGGCGTCGTCGAAGACGAGGATCGGGGACTTGCCGCCGAGCTCCAGCGTGGTCACCGCGAAGTTCTCGGCCGAGTTGCGGATCACGTAGCGCGCCGTCTCGGGCCCGCCGGTGAAGGCGATGCGGTCCACCTCGGGATGGCTGGTGAGCGGAATGGCACAGCCCTTCGCGTCGCCGGTGATCACCGAGACGACGCCGGGCGGGAAGCCGGCCTCGTGGATCAGCCGGGCGAACTCCAGCATCGGCACCGGGGCCACTTCGGAGGCCTTCAGCACCACCGTGCAGCCCGCCGCCAGCGCCGGGCCGAGCTTGGTGGCAGTGAGGAACATCTGCGCGTTCCACGGCACCACGGCGGCGACCACGCCGATCGGCAGGGGCTTGGTGAAAACGTGCATGTCCGGCTTGTCGATCGGCAGCACCGCGCCCTCGATCTTGTCGGCGAGCCCGGCGTAGTAGCGGTAATAGTCGGCGACATAGGCGGTCTGGCTGGCGGTCTCGGCCAGCAGCTTGCCGCTGTCGGTGGTCTCGAGCCGCCCCAGCTCCGGCGCGTGCTGCTCGACGAGATCGGCGAGCCGGTAGAGCAGCTTGCCGCGCTTGGTCTGGCTGAGGTCGCGCCAGTCCGGGTCGTCGAGCGCGCGGCGCGCGGCGGTCACGGCGCGGTCCACGTCGGCGGGCGCGGCGCAGGCGAAGCTGGCCCAAGGCGTGCCGGTGGCGGGGTTCTCCGTCCGCAGCGTCTGGCCCGTCGCCCCGTCGCAGAAGGCGCCGTCGATGTAGAGCTGGTAATGCGGCAGGTCGGTCATCGGGGCTCCTCAGGCAAAGGCGGGCAGGACGTCGTCGAGGAAGCGCGCCAGCGAGTCGCGCTTGCGCTGGTGGCTCATGCCGGTGTCGATCCAGAACGAGAACTCGTCGTAGCCGAGGTCCTCGTAGCGGCGGATCCGGTCGATCACCTCCTGCTTGGTTCCGATGGTCAGATCGCGCGCGAGCTTCTCGGGGGCCATGAGGTTGTTGCCGGCGATCTCTTCCTCGGTCAGTTCCTCGATCAGCCCGTTGCGCACCGGGCGCTTGTTCTGGAACCACGCACCGAAATAGCAGTAATAGCGCGAGATTTCCCGGGCGGCCTGCGCCACGTCCTCGTCGTCCTTCCCGACATAGGTGTGGTGCAGCAGCATGATCTTCGGCGACTTGCCGGGGCTCTCGGCGCGGGCGGCGTCGAAGCGGGACTTGAGCGCGATGATCTCCTCCATGCCCTGCCAGAGCGGGGTCACCTGGATGTTGAAGCCGCTGGCCACGCCGAACTGGTGGCTGGCCTCCTCGCGCGCGGCGATCCAGATCGGCGGGCCGCCCTCTTGTACCGCCTTCGGCACGGCGGTGGTGGCGGGGAAGCTGTAGAACTGCCCTTCGTGCGTGCAGTCCCCGGCCCAAAGCTGCGGCAGCAGCGGCGCGGTCTCGCGCATCCGCGCGCCCGCCTGCGCCGCGTCGAGCCCGGGCATCATGCGCTCGTACTCGTAGCTGTAGGCGCCCCGCGCGATGCCGAGCTCGAGCCGCCCGCCGGTGATGAGATCGGTGGCCGCGGCCTCTCCGGCCAGCCGGATCGGGTGCCAGAAGGGGGCAATTACCGTGCCGGTGCCGAGCCGCACGTTCTTCGTATGATGCGCCAGATCGACGATCGACAGGAAGGGGTTGGGGGCGATGGTGAATTCCATGCCGTGATGCTCGCCGGTCCAGATCGCGCGCATGCCGCCTTCGTCGGCCATCTTGCAGAGCGCGATGAATTCCTCGTGCAGCACCGCGTGGGGCTGCTCGGGCGTGAGGCGTTCCATGTGGGCAAAGAGGGAGAACTCCATCGCTCAGCTCCTGTCGGCGAGGGTTTCGGGGAAGGCGGCGTCGACGAGGCGGGCAAGCTCCGCCGTCACCGCCTCGGCGTGGGTCATCGGCATCATGTGCGCGGCCTCGGGCAGGACCACGGCGCGGCCCTGCGGGGCAAGCGCGGCCATGGCGCGCGACATGGCGGGGGTCGAGTTGGGCTCGCGCCCGCCGGTGATAAAGAGCGCGGGGCAGGCAAGGCCGCGCAGGGTTTCGTCCTCTGGCCCGTCCTCGGCGGCGAAGACGCGGTAGGCGGCGCGGTAGCCCTCGGGGTCGGCATGGGTGAGCCAATCCCGGCAGGCGGCGCGGGCGGGGGTTTCCTCCTCGCCGAACCAGCGCCGCAGCGTCGGCTCGGGATCGCCGGTGGTCCTGCCATCGAGCTGCGCCGCCCGCGCCGCCACCGCCTGCCGCGCCTCGGGGCTGCGGCGGTGGATGGCGTTGAGGCAGGCGAGCGCGGCGACCTTGCCGGGGACAATCCGCGCCAACTCGGCGGCGATCATCGCGCCCATGGAATGCCCGGCGACCAGCGATGGCCCGTCCAGCACTTCGGCGATGCGCGCGGCATAGTCGGCAAGCGAAGCCTCGGCCCGATGTCCGCTGTCGCCATGGCCGGGCATGTCCACCGCGACGACCCGGCAGCTCCGTGCCAAGGCGTCGATCTGCGCCCCCCAGGCCTCGGCCCGCAGGCCGACGCCGTGGATCAGCAGGACCCGCGGGCCGCGCGGTCCCGCGACGATCCCCGCAAGGCCGGACCCGAGGTCAGACCGCGGCCGGGTTGTCCAGGTCATGGCCGAGGTCCTTGAGATCCTGGTAGCGGTCGCCGATGCGGTGATGTGGGCGCCCGCCGGTGGCTGCACCCAGCACCACGACGATCTCGTCGTCGCGCGGCGCGTCGGGGATCGAGAACTGGATGGTCAGGTAATGCGACCGCCGCCCGGCGTCGTTCTTGTCCATCAGCGGCACCATGATCGGCGCGTTCGCCCCGCCGCGGGTGTTGGTGAAGGCAAGGTAGCTCTTGGCCTCGACCGCCTGCCGGTAGTGGTTGCCGAAGCGCAGCGTGTGGATGAGCCCCGAGGCATGCTCGATCTCGCCGTCGAGGCCGACCACCGCCGCCTTGCCATAGGCCTCGATCGCGTCGCCACTGCCGGCAAGGGCGATCATCCGCTTGGTCATCATCTCGCCGAGCACCGGGCCATAGGCGCGGATCTCGGGCCCGAGGTCCTCGACAAAGCGCCCGGCCCAGGGATTGCGCACCACCGCGGCCACGGCGAACATGCGCCAGGGCGTGTCCGCGGGGCGGAACCCCTCGATCAGCACCTCTTCGTCATAAGTCACGATCTTCCGAATTTCCGGCAACATGCACCATCTCCTGTTCGCTATCACAGTGTGTTGCCGGGGAAGGGTGGTTTGACAAACGGGGAAATCGCGGTCTTATCCATTAGTCCTGCTAATGGAGCCCGCCGATGTCCCGATCCCTGCCGCCCGTCGCCTGGTTCCGCGCCTTCGAGGCCTCGGCCCGGCACCTCAGCTTCACCGCCGCGGCGGAAGAGATCGGCATGACGCAATCGGCGGTCAGCCAGCAGATCAAGGCGCTCGAGACGCGCTTCGGCTCGGCGCTCTTCACCCGCAAGCCGCGGGGGCTGGCGCTGACCGACGCCGGGCGCAAGCTGATGCCGCAGGTGGGCTCGGCGCTGGAGCTCCTGCAGGCGGCGACGCTGGCCTTCGACGGCCCGCCCGAGGCGGAGTTCCTGACCGTCGCGAGCTCGGTCAGCATCGCGCATTGGGTGATCGCGCCGCACCTGCCCGACTTCCACGAGAGCCACCCGGATGTGCGCATCCGCTTCGTCAGCGCGATCTGGCCGGACGATTTCCAGAGCGCCATGGCCGATGTCGAGATCCGCTTCGGCTCGCAGCGGCAGGTGGGGCAGAGCGCCCTGCCGCTCGAGCCGAGCGAGCTGGTGGCGCTGAAATCGCCCGCGCTCGAGGGGCCGATCGAGGCGCTGCCGCTGATCGAATCCGTCGGCACCTCGGTCGGCTGGGATGCCTTCGGCGCGGCGCATGGGCTCGGCCCGCTGCACCCGCGGCTCTACGTCGATTCCTACGGCATGGCGCTGCAGCTGGCGGCGGGGGGCAGCGGCGTGGCGCTGGTCTCGGCGCTCTTGGGGCGGGACGCGCTGGCCTCGGGCCTGCTGGTCCCGGCGCATCCCGGCGCCATCGCCCCGCGCGAGGGCTACTACATCGCGGTGCGGGAAAACCTGCCCGCGGCGCGCGCCTTCGCCGACTGGCTGGACGCGCGGCTGAAGCGGTGAGGCGGCGCGGGTCCGCGCCGCCTCGCGGGGGTCATCCCATCAGCGCCTTGCGCAGCATGTTCCCGGCCAGCACCAGCACGGTCAGCGCGAAGATCAGCCGCAGCCGCGCCGGGCTCAGGCTGTGCGCCAGCTTGACCCCGATCGGCACGGTCATGAGCGAGGTCACCATGATCAGCAGCACGGCGGGCAGGTTGACGTAGCCCACGGTTCCCGGCGGCTTGCCGGTGATGCCCCAGCCAGTCAGCAGGAAGGCGATGAAACCGGGGATCGAGATCAGCAGGCCGAAACCGGGCGAGGTGCCCACGGCGCGGTGCGGCGGCACGTTGTAGGCGGTCAAGAGCGGCACGGTGAAGCTGCCGCCGCCGATGCCCATCAGTGCCGAGAAGAAGCCGATGATCCCGCCGTAGACGCCGCTGAGCGCGCGGCCGGGCAGGGTGTCGGAGATCCGCCAACTCTTCTTGCCGAGCAGCATGTAGAGCCCGAGGCAGACGCCGATGATGCCGAAGACCAGCAGCAGCTGGTCGCTGTGCAGCACCGTGGCGGCGAGCACGCCCAGCACCGAGCCCATGGCGATGAACGGACCCCAGCCCTTGATCAGCTCGAGGCTGACCGCGCCGCGCTTGTGGTGCGAGGTCACCGAACGCAGCGAGGTGACGATGATGGTGCCGGTCGAGGTGGCGACGCAGATCTGCATGAGCTGCTCGGGGTGATAGCCGAGCCCGGTGAAGACGTAGTAGAAGGCCGGGACGAGGATGATCCCGCCGCCGACCCCGAGCAGGCCCGAGATGATCCCGGCCACCGCGCCCGAGGCGGCGATGATGGCGAAAAGCGTGAGGTATTCCATGGCTCAGACCTCTTCGGGGGCGGAGCGGCGGGCGCGGGTCGGAACGGCGGAGCGCGGGCGGCTTGCGGCGGGCATGGGCAGTCTTTCTTCTGCTGCGGATCGTCGCGGCGCGGAGGTCGGGTGCCCTCGGCACGGCGGAGGCGGCCCGCGCCGCGTGCGGGACAATCGCCGCGCAGGCCGCGAGGTCAAGGGGTCTTGCCCCGGCGGGCCGGGATAAGCCGCCGGTGCGCCCTGTTTGCCGCGCCGGGTGTGTTCTTCGCAGGGCAACGCACCCGCCACATATCGGCACTTGTCCGCATCACCCCTCCCGGTGCAGCTTCGCTGCAACGCCCGTCCGCCTCAGAAAAGGGACCGCATGCCCAACCCCCTGTCGCAGAGCCTGCTCCCCTCGGTGCAGGAGATGTTCGCCGCCGAGCCCGGGCTCGCGGTTCTCTTCGGCTACGATCCGGCCGGGCTCGACAACCCTGCCGAGCTGCTGGCCGCGGCGCTGTCGGCCTGCCTGCCCGAGGGGCTCGCCCGAGCCTGGCTGCGCGGCCTTGCCGGCGAGGTCTTCGGCGCGGACCCGGAGCTGCTCGAGATCGCGCTCGACGACCTGCTCGCCACCACGGTGCGCGATGCCCATCCGGGCGGCGCTGCGGCGGTGCTGCATTTCGCCAACGGCTACCATGCGCTGCTGTCCTACCGGCTCAGCCGGGCGCTCTGGCTGGCCGGGCGCGAGACCCTCGCGCTGGCGGTGAAGGGACAGTTCACCCGCGCGCTTTCGGTCGAGATCTGGCCGCAGGCGCAGATCGGCCGCGGCGTGTGGGTCGACCATGGGCTCGGGCTGGTCATCGGCCAGACGGTGGTGATCGAGGATGACGTGAGCCTCTGGCACGGGGTCACGCTCGGCTCGAACTTCGTCGACATGGGCGAGGGGCGGCATCCGCGGCTGCGCAAGGGCGCGGTGGTCGGCGCCGGGGCGGTGATCCTCGGCCCGGTCGAGGTCGGCGAGGGCGCGACCGTGGCGGCGGGGGCGATCGTGACGAAGGACGTGCCGCCCGGCCACGTGGTCACCGGCCCGCGCGCCAGCGACCGCGGGGCGAGGCGCTTCGCCGGTTTCGTGCCGCTTGCCGCGCTGAAGGGAGAGGGCGCATGAGCTCGCTCGGGCTCGATCACCCGCTGGTCTGCGTGCGCAACCTGGCGGCGGCGCGCGAGACGTACCTGTCGCTCGGCTTCCTGATGAAACCGCCGGGGATGCACCCCTGGGGGACCTCGACCGCGCTGGTGATCTTCCGGAACCAGCTGCTCGAACTGGTGGGCATCGGCGACGAGAGCCTGCTGGACGGCTACCCGGCGGGCGGGTTCCGCTTCGGCCGCCACGTGCAGCATTGGCTCGGCGAGCGCGAGGGCGTGCCGCTCTCGGCGCTCAACTCCGCGGACGCGGCGGCGGACGAGGCCGAGGTGGTCGCGCGGGGCGGGCATTGCGCCGGCACCATCGAGTTCGGCCGCGACGTGACGCGCGACGACGGCACGCCCGACCGCACCGCCACGACGCTCAAGATCTTCACCCGGGAGGGTCTGCCGCGGCTGACGATGTTCGCCTGCCAGCAGCACCGGCGCGACCTCATCGAATTCCCGATGTGGATGGATCACCCGAACGGCGCGCATGGCTTCGTCTCGGCCACGATCCTTGCCGAGCCGCAGGACCAGCCGGCGGTGAAGGACTGGCTCGCCACGCTGCACGGGCCGGGGTCGGTGACCGAAACCGGCTGGGGCTTCACCGTGGCGACCGCAAAGGGTCACTGGCGCGTGGTCAGCCGCGATGCCGCGCGGCTGCTCTTCGGCCCGCTGCCCGCCGATCTCGCCCCGGACGGCGCGCCCTCGGTCGTCTCGCTCGACGTCGCCTGCACCTCGCTGGATCAGGTCCGGCCTTTCGTCGCGCGCTCGGGTATTGCATATCGCGAAACCGGCGGCGCGCTGGTTCTGCTGGAGCCGGCCCGTCTGGGCGGCATCCTTCTCACCTTCCGGGAAGCGCCCCGCGCCGCCTGACCCGCACTGCGCCGCGCGCAAAGGAGACCCCATGTTCGACCATGACCACATCGCCGAAGCCATCGCCTGGCGCCACGACCTGCACCGACATCCCGAACTGGGGTTCGAAGAGCACCGGACCTCGGAGATGATCGCGGGGCTGCTGACCGGCTGGGGCTGGCGGGTGCACCGCGGGCTCGCCGGCACCGGCGTCGTGGCGCAGATGGGGCAGGGTGCGCCGGTCATCGGCCTGCGCGCCGACATCGACGCGCTGCCGATCCTCGAGGCGACGGGGGCGGCCCATGCCTCGACCATCCCCGGCAAGATGCACGCCTGCGGCCATGACGGGCACACGGCGATGCTGCTGCTCGCCGCAAGGCAGATCGCGGCGGAGGGCGTCGAGCAGGGCACCGTCACGCTGATCTTCCAGCCCGCCGAGGAAAGCGAGGGCGGCGCGCGGGTCATGGTCGAGCAGGGGCTCTTCACGCAGTTCCCGATGGACAGGGTCTTCGGCATCCACAACTGGCCCGGCCTCGCGCCGGGGCGCTTCGTGGCGCGGGACGACAAGATGATGGCGGCCTTCTCGGTCTTCGACATCGAGATCCGCGGCAAGGGCGGCCATGGCGCCATGCCCGAGCAGTCGGACGGGGTGATCGCTGCGGCCGCCCGCGCCGCCGCGGCGCTGCAGGAGATCCCGGCCCGCGCCCTCTCGCCGCTCGAGCCCGGGGTGGTCTCGGTCACGCAGATCCACAGCGGCTCGGCCTACAACGTCTGCCCCGACCGCGCGGTGCTGAGCGGCACCTGCCGCTGGTTCGCCCCCGAGGCCGGGGACATCATCGAGGAGCGCGTGCGCCGGATCGCCACCGCCGAGGCCGCGGCGCAGGGCTGCACCGCCCACATCGACTACCAGCGCCGCTACCCCGCGACGATCAACACCGCCCCCGAGGCCGCGCTGGCGCGCGACGTGGCGGGCGAGATGGGCCTTGATACCGCGATGGTCGGGCCGAGCATGGCCTCGGAGGATTTCGCCTTCATGCTGAACGAGGTGCCCGGCGCCTACCTCTGGCTCGGCGCGGCGCGCGAGGGCGAGAACCCCGGACTGCACTCGGCGAAGTTCGACTTCAACGACGCGGTACTGCCGTCCGGGGCGGAGTTCTGGGTGCGGCTCGCGCGCCGCGCGACGGCTGGATAATGGACGCGCTCGACAGCCGCTTCCTGCGCGAGTTCCTCGCGGTCGCGCAGGAGGGCTCGATCCGCCGCGCGGCGGAGCGGCTGAACGTGGTGCCCTCGGCGATCTCGCGCAAGATCGCCGAGGCCGAGGCGCGGCTCGGGGTCACGCTGTTCGAGCGCAGCTCGAAGGGGGTGACGGTGACCGAGGCAGGCGAGCTGCTGCGCGAGCACGCGCTGCACCTGCAGGACGAGCAGACCTTCCTGCTCGACCAGATCGGCCGCTACCGCGACGGGCGCAGCCAGACCGTGCGCATCGCGCTCGGCGAGGGGTTCACCGCCGACCTGCTGGAGAACGGCCTCTCGGAGCTGAGCCGCCTTCAGCCTGACCTGCGCTTTGCCATCGACCACGCGGGCACCGGCGAGCTGCAGCGCCGGGTGATCGAGGGCGAGGCCGACATCGGAATCGCCTACAACCCGCTGGTCACCGAGGCGACGCGCTCGCTCGCGGTCGGACGCCAGCCGCTCTGCGCCGTGGTGCCCGCAAATTCAGCGCTGGCGGGGCGCGAGAGCGTGGCGCTGGCCGAGGTGCTGGAGCATCCCGTCGCCATGCTCGACGCCCGCCACGCCATCCGCCACCTCGTCGGGCAGGTCGCCGCGGACCGCGGGCTGGCGCTGCGGGTGCATGTCGAAACCGCCTCGATCGCGCTGCTGATCCGCTACGTGAGCGCGGGCATGGGCGTGACCTTCCTGCCGCGGTTTTCCGCGTCCATTCAGGCGGATCGCGGCGATCTCGCGGTGGTCGAGCTGGACGAGCCCGCGCTGCACCGGGTGAGCACCCACCTCATGGTGCGCGCCCGCCGCCGCCTTCCGAAGTCGGTGGAACTGGTCGCCAGCTTCCTCTCCGACCGCATGGTGGCCTTCCGCGCCTGACATTCCGTGTTGCCTGCAGGGCAACGCGATGTGCTCGATTGCAGCGCTTCCTGTGAACACGCCTCCTCCGGATAGTTTTCCGAACACCGGCCCCCCGGGGCCCAAACGGAAAAGAACAGGAGATCACATGGCAGCAGAGACAGGCAGACGGGCCGGGGTGATCGGGCTTGGGGCGATGGGCTTCGGCATGGCCTCGAGCCTTGCCCGCGCGGGCTTCGAGGTGGCGGGCTACGACCCGGCCCCGGCCGCGCAGGACCGGGCGCGCGAGGCGGGCATCGCGCCCAAGGCCAGCCCCGAGGAGGTCTTTGCCTCGGCCGAGGTGATCGTGCTCTCGCTGCCCACGGCGGCGCACGTCGAGGCGGTCGTCGCGGCGGCGGAAGGCGCGGGGCTGCTCGAGCCGGGCACCGCCGCGAAGGTCATCATCGACACCTCGACCTCCGAGGCCGAGGTCAGCCGCAAGCTCGCAACCCGGCTGGCTACGGCCGGCCACGGCTTCCTCGACGCGCCGGTCAGCGGCGGCCCCTCGGGCGCCGCATCGGGGCAGCTCTCGGTGATGCTCGGCGGCGACGAGAAATGGGTCGGCGCGGCGATGCCCGCGCTCGAGGCGATGGCGGCGAAGATCCTCCACGTCGGCCCCAGCGGCGCGGGCAACGTCGCCAAGCTGGTCAACAACATGCTGGTGGCAAGCCACATGGTCACCACGCTCGAGGCGCTGCGGCTGGCCGAAGCCGCCGGTGTCGGCGCGGAGGATGCGCTGCGGGTGATCAACTCGGCCACCGGGCGCAGCGCGCTGTCCGAGATCCATTTCCCCAACTGGGTGCTGCCGCGCAGCTTCAACTCGGGCTTCAGCACCGGGCTGATGCGCAAGGACGTGCGGCTCGCCCGCGAGCTGGCGCAAAGCGTCGGCTGCGCGATGCCGGTGGCCGACCTCGTGGCGGGTCTCTGGGCCGAGGAGAACTCGGGCCTGACCGACGCTGACGATTTCATGCACATGGGCGATCCCGCGGTGGACCGCCTCAGCCAGAAGGAAAAGATGTGATGGCCAAGGACATGGTCGATACCGCCGCCCGCGTGGCCGAGCTGCTGAAGGACCTGACCGGCTCCTCCGAGGTGCAGTCCTACGTCGGCGGCGCGCTGGTGCCGGGCACCGGGCACGCGCTCGAGCTGACCGACCCGGCGACGGGCGAGGTCTTTGCCCGCTACAGGGACGCCGGCGCCGAGGTGGTCGCGCAGGCCGCCGAGGCCGCGACCCGCGCGCAGAAGGAATGGTTCGCCAAGACCGCCTCCGAGCGCGGGCGCATCATGTTCGAGATCGGCCGCCAGCTGCGCGCCAATGCCGCCGCGCTGTCGGAGCTGGAAGCCCTTTCCTCGGGCCGCCCGATCCGCGACACCACCGGCGAGCCCGCGCGCATGGCCGAGATGTTCGAGTATTACGCCGGCTGGTGCGACAAGATCACCGGCGACGTGATCCCCGTGCCCTCGACGCACCTCAACTACACCCGGCACGAGCCGCTCGGCGTGGTCAGCCAGATCACCCCCTGGAACGCGCCGCTCTTCACCTGCTGCTGGCAGGTCGCCCCGGCGATCTGCGCGGGCAACGGCGTGATGATCAAACCCTCGGAGCTGACGCCGCTCTCGTCCATCGTGGTCGGCATCCTCTGCGAGAAGGCGGGCGCGCCCAAGGGCCTCGTCAACGTCATCGCGGGCGACGGTCCGGGCTCGGGCCAGGCGATGATCGAGAACCCGGCGACGGCGCTGGTGGTCTTCGTGGGCTCGGCCGAGGCGGGAGCCAAGATCGCGGGCGCGGCGGCGAAGCGGCTGGTGCCCTCGGTGCTGGAGCTCGGCGGCAAGTCGGCCAACATCGTTTTCGGCGACGCCGACCTCGACCGCGCGGTGATCGGCGCGCAGGCGGCGATCTTTGCCTCCTGCGGGCAGAGCTGCGTCGCGGGCTCGCGCCTGCTGGTGCACCGCTCGGTCCATGCCGAGATGGTCGAGAAGCTGAGCCTCGCCGCGGGCCGCATCCCGGTCGGTGCGCCGATGGATCCGGCGACCCAGATCGGCCCGGTCAACAACCTGCGGCAATGGTCGAAGATCGACGCGATGGTGAAGGAAGCTGTCGGCCAAGGCGCCGAGATCGCCAGCGGCGGCGCCAAGCCCGAGGCACTGGCGGCGAGCGGTGGCTACTTCTTCGCCCCGACCGTCGTCGACCGCGTGACGCCGCAGATGACCATCGCCAACGAGGAAGTCTTCGGCCCCGTCGTCTCGGTGCTGCCCTTCGACAGCGAGGAAGAGGCGATCGCGCTCGCGAATGCAACGCCCTACGGCCTTGCCGGCGCGGTCTGGACGCAGGACGTCGGCCGGGCGCACCGCATGGCGGCGCAGGTTCGGGCGGGCACCTTCTGGGTCAACAGCTACAAGACGATCAACGTCATGTCGCCCTTTGGCGGTTTCGGCCGCTCGGGCTACGGACGCTCCTCGGGCCGAGAGGCGCTGGCCGCCTACACCCAGACGAAATCGGTCTGGGTCGAGACCGCGGCGAGCCCCGCGCAGGGCTTCGGCTACGCGCCGGGCTGACGCAAGGTCGTTTCGCCCTTCACCTTCTGCCGCGGACCGGGTAGCCCCCCGGTCCCGGCCAATGCGCCCGAAAAATCGCGGGCGACAACAGAGAGGTCCCCTTCATGCCCATAAAAGACATCCTTCTGGACTGGCGGCTGCATCTGAGCGTGCTGGTCATCACCGTGATCGCCGAGATGATCGGCGTCATCGCCATCCCGATCGGCATCGGCTCGATCCTGCTGCTGCCGCTGCTCTACGCCTTCGTCATGGGGCTGCTGATCAACCCCAACGTGATCGCCGGCGCCCGCGCGCTGATCCGCGACCGCGAGGTGCACGCCGCCTCGCCGCTGATCGTCATCGCGATCATGCCCTTCATCGCCAAGTTCGGCACGATCATCGGCCCGTCGATGGACAAGATCGTCGCCGCCGGTCCCGCGCTCATCCTGCAGGAGCTGGGCAACCTCGGCACCATCGTGCTGGCCTTCCCCGTGGCCGTGCTGGTGCTGCGCATGGGCCGCGAGTCGATCGGTGCCTGCTTCTCGGTGGCGCGCGAGCCCAACATCGCGATCATCGCCGACAAGTACGGGCTCAAGAGCCAGGAAGGCGCGGGCGTCATGGGTGTCTACGTGATCGGCACGCTCTTCGGCACCTTCATCTTCGCCATCCTCGCCTCGATCCTCGCCACCACCGGGGCCTTCTCGATCGAGGCGCTCGCCATGGCCTGCGGCATCGGCTCGGGCAGCATGATGGCGGCCTGCTCCGGCGCGCTGGTGCACGCGGTGCCCGACATGGAGGAGCAGATCCTCGCGCTCGCGGGCGCCTCGAACGTGCTGACCTACGCCACCGGCCTCTACCTCTGCGTCTTCGTGGCGCTGCCGGTGACCGAGAAACTCTACGACCTGCTGGGCCGCAAAGAGCCCTCGAAAGCCGGAGCCTGAGCCATGAGCGACATCCAAACCCAAGAGCTCGACCTTTCCGAAGAGCCCAAGCTCGGCCTCGGCGCCCATGCCGCGGCGCTGGCGGTGGTCTGCGTGATCGCCCTTGTCGGCAACACCGTGGCGACCGAGAACACCGTGCCGCAGGGGCTGGTGGGGCTGATCATCCTGTGGGTGATGTGCATGGTCGGCATGGTGCTGACCAAGGTCGTGCCCTTCAAGCTGCCCTCGGTGGCCTGGATCTCACTCGTGGGCATCCTCGCCACCATGCCCTGGACCCCGGGCAGCGCGTGGGTGCTCGAGCAGGTCAGCCACGTCAACTTCCTGACGCTGGCCACGCCCTGCCTCGCCTACGCGGGCATCGCGATCGCCCGGCGCGAGATCGAGATCGCCAAGACCTCGGGCTGGAAGATCGCCGTGGTCGCCGTGCTGGTGATGACCGGCACCTATGTCGGCTCGGCCATCGTGGCGCAGATCTTCCTCTGAGCGCCTTCTGATCCCCCACCATGGGCCGCACTCCCCGGCCCGTGGGAACTGCCCCCGCACCGTCACGGCGCGGGGGCTTTGTCTTGTCCGGCCTCAGGCCCGCAGCATGATCTTGCCGCTGCGCGCCGGGGTCTGCGCGGCGGTCATCGCGGCGGCGACCTCCTCGAGCGGGAAGACCCCGCCCACGTCGAGCGCGAGCTTGCCCTGCGCGGCCAGCGTCACGAGCTCGGTCAGCAGGCGCACCTGCGTCGCGTTGTCCATCTCGCCGAAGACGCGCGAGGCCCAGAAGCCGCGCACCGCGAGGTGCTTGGTGATCATCTCGCCGCTCGGCAGCTGCAGCGGCGCGCCGGTGGCGGTGCCGAAGACCACGTATTCACCGTCGCGGCCCAGGAGCGCGGCCAGCGCCATGCCGAGCTCCGCCCCGACGGAGTCGATGGCCGAGACCGCGCCCGCCTCGCCGATCAGCGCCTTCGCGGCGTCCAGCCAGCCCTCGTCCGAGGTGCAGAGCACGTGCTCGGCGCCGAGCGCCTTCAACTCGTCCACCGCCTCGGCGCGGCGCACGAGGTTCAAGAGCTTGATGCCGCGCGCCTTTGCGAGGCTCACCATGATCTTGCCGACCGCGCCGTTCGCGGCGGTCTGCACCAGCCACTCGCATTCGCCGACCTTCAGCGAGTCGAGCAGGGCGATGGCGCTGAACGGCATGGCGATGAGCTGCGCCGCGTCCTCGTCCCTGATCGCCTCGGGCAGCGGCACGAGGGTCGCGGCCTTGGCGATGAAGAACTCGGCCCAGCTGCCGTGCACGCCGCCGACCGAGATGCGCTGGCCGAGCAGCGCTGCATCGACACCCTCGCCGACGGCGGCCACGGTGCCCACCGCCTCGGAGCCGCCGATCTCGCCGGGCAGCTCGGGGACGTAGCCGTACTGGCCGCGGATGGTCCAGAGGTCATGGTTGTGGATCGGCGACAGGATCATCTTGACCAGCACCTCGCCCGCGGCGGGCTTGGGGATGTCGATCTCGCCGAAGAGCATCACCTCGGCCGGGTCGCCGAAGACGTCGTGATAGGCTGCGCGCATGTTGGGTATCCTTCGTGTCAGGGAATGTCGGGGAAGAGGCGGCGGGCGGTGTCCGCGCGCGCCTGCCTGAGCGGGGCGTCGTCCTGCGAGAGCTTCGACAGGATCGCCGCCCCGAGCCATTGGGCGTAAAGACCGGAGGCCGTGCCTTCGGGGTCGGGCAGCGGCCGCAGCGAGCCGTCCTCGCCGCCCTCGGTGAGCAGCGCGGCAATGCGGGCGATCAGGTCCTGGACCCCCTCGTCGAGCACGCGGCGCATGTCCTCGGAAAGGTCGGCGATCTCGGCCGCGAGCTTCACCACGAGGCAGCGGCCGGCCATGCCGTCGGAGGCAGCCTCGCCAAGCCAGCCGTCCCAGTAGGCGCCGAGCCGGTCGGCGGCGCTGCCGGGGGACTCGGCGAGCGCGTCGACCTGCGCGAGGTACTCGGCCACGTAATCCTCGAGCAGGGCGCAGCCGAAGGCCTCCTTGGAGGGGAAGTAGTAGTAGAACGACCCCTTCGGCACGCCGCTCTCCTTCAGGATCTGCGACAGGCCCACGCCGGTGAACCCGCCCCGAAGGACAAGCTCGCGCCCGGTGGTCAGGATCTTCTTGCGGGTGGCTTCGGATTTGCTCGGCTCGGTCATGCAGGGCTACATAGTTAAAATAGACCGGTCGTCTAGTCCCTGCGGCATCGTGACGTGGCGATAGCGGCAGGCAAGGACAGGAGGGCGCCGGCGTGATAGGGTGGACTGCCAGCCGTCAGGGGAGGACCGGCAAGATGATCGACCTTTCACCGCCATATCGGCTTGCCACGCCGGAAGATGCGCAGGAGCTTGCGGAGCTTGTGAATTTCGCCGGGGAGGGGCTGCCGCTGCACTTCTGGACGGGGCTCGCCGCCGAGGGGCAGGACCCCTGGGAGGTGGGCCGCCAGCGGCAGGCCGAGAAGGCCCGCGAGGGGCAGGTGGTGGTGGTGGATTTCGGCGCCGGCGCGGTGGCCGGGCTGACCGGCTACCCGATCGACGCCGAGCCCGAGCCGGTGCCCGATGACCTTCCCGAGGTGTTCCGCCCGCTGCAGGAGCTCGAGAACGCCGCGCCGGGCAGCTGGTACGTCAACGTGCTTGCCTGCTACCCGAACCACCGCGGCATGGGGCTCGGCTCGGGCCTGCTGCAACTCGCCGAGGAGATCGCCCGCGACGAGGGGCTGGATCGCATGAGCATCATCGTCGCCGGCGGCAACGAGGATGCGCGGCGGCTCTACGAGCGGCAGGGCTACGCCGAAGCGGCGCGCCGGCCCTGCATCCACGGCAGCTGGGAGAGCGATCTCGAGGAGTGGGTGCTGCTGGTCAAGCCGCTCTGAGGCTCATCCGAGGCTGGCGGCAAAGCTGGCCAGCAGCGCCTGCAGGCGGGTGCGCACCGTCTCGTCGGTCAGGTTGCCCTCGGCGTCGAAGGCCTGCCGCGCCTGCGGCACCATGAGCTTCGCGCCGAACCAGGGCTGCGCGCCGAGCGCCCGCATCACCGGCAGCCAATGCGCCTGTGACAGGATCGTGCCGAAGCCGCCGGGCGAGGCGCCGATGATCGCCACCGGCTTGTCCCTGAAGATCTTGAGCCCGTCGCCGCGCGACATCCAGTCGATGGCGTTCTTGAAGACGCCCGGAATGCCGTTGTTGTACTCCGGCGTGACCAGCAGCAGCCCGTCCGCCTCGGCGAGTTGCGCCTGCAGCGTCTTCACCGCGACGGGCAGCCCCCCGGCGGCCTCGTCGTCGGCATTGTAGAGCGGCACCTCGCGGATCGAGCCCGGCAGCACCGGGCAGTCCTCGGGGGCGAGCTCCATGGCCGCGCGCAGCAGGCCGGCGTTGAACGAGGCAGCGCGCAGGCTGCCGCTGAGGCCGAGAATCCGGGGCATGGGTCAGTCCTTCCGCAGGGTCAGGGCGCAGGATGGCCTTTGCAACTCCATCCGGCAAGACATTGTCTGCGCGCAAGAAAGGCGGACGGCTCTGTCAGTCGAACTTGCGCGAGGGGGCAAGCACCTTCGCCTCGCCGACGAGCACCGGCTTGCCCTCGACAGAGCACTTGCAGTCGAGCATCACCCGGCGCTTGGAAAAGTCGATGTCGGTCACCGTGACCTCGGCCAGCACCGTGTCGCCGGGGCGCACGGGGGCGATGAATTTCAGCGTCTGGCCGAGGTAGACGGTGCCATGGCCCGGAAGCTGCTCGCCGATCACCGCCGAGATCAGCCCGGCGGTGAGCATCCCGTGGGCGATCCGCCCCTCGAAGATCGTGTCCTGCGCGTAGGCGTCGTCGAGATGCACCGGGTTGTGGTCGGTAGACACCTCGGCAAAGAGGGCGATGTCGCGGTCGGTCACCTGCTTGCGCAGATACCGCGTCATGCCCATCTCGATGTCCTCGATGCAGATCGTCCCGCGGGGCAGGTTGTCGAGCATCTTGTCCTCCATGATCTGCGGCCCGGTAATAAATTGACGCCAAACCGGCATCCATGAGTAATTTTATTACTTCGCGGCCGCAGAAAATCAAGGGGGAAAATTGTGCCCGGTCAGCGCAGGAAACCGATCGAATAGGTGGGTTCCATCTGCTGCCCGGCGAGGTAGTCCGCAAGCGCCCCGGCCTCGGGCTGCTCGGCGGTCTTCGTCTCCTTCGCCGCGAGCCCGCCGGTGATGAAGAGGGAATCGAGGTCCTCGCCCACCGCGCCGAGGATGTCGGTGCGGATGCCGTCGCCGATGCAGAGGATGGCGCTGTCGGGTACCATCCGGTCGATCTCGGCAAGGCGGCGGCGCGCGAGGTCATAGACCGGCGGGTGCGGCTTGCCGAAGTAGAGGCTCTCGCCGCCCATCTCGGTGTAGAGCTGCGCCACGGCCCCGGCGCACCATTCTCGGGTCTCGCCGCGGTCGACCACGATGTCGGGGTTGGCGCAGAGCAGCTTCATGCCCTTCTGCTTGGCGTAGAGCAGCTGCGGGCGCAGCTCGGACGGGTCGGCATGGGGATCGAAGGGGCCGCAGCAGACGATGCCATCGGCCTCTTCCAGCGCGACGCGCTCGATCGGCAGCGGGTGCTCCAGCAGCTTGATCGGCTCGAAGAAGGGCTCGTCGAAGGGCGTGCCCATGAAATAGACCTTCTGGCCGACCTCGCCGCGGAACATGGCGACGCGGGCGCTGTCGCCCGAGGTGGCGATATTGTCCCAGGCGTCCTCGGGCACGCCGAAGACCTCGAGCTGCTTGACCACCTCGTGACGCGAGCGCGGGGCATTGGTCAGCAGCACCACGGTGCCGCCCTGCGCGCGGAAGCCGCGGAGCGCCTCGATGGCCGCGGGGAAGGCCTTCACGCCGTCATGCACGCAGCCCCAGAGGTCGACGAAGGCGGCCTCGTAATTCTGCGAGATCTCGGAAAGCGACTGGATGATGCGGGTCATGGAAAGCCTTTGTCGGACCTTGGGGTGAGAGGTTCACGCCCTTGATAGGGCAGCGGTGGCAGCGAGGCCAGAGCCGGGTGCTCAGAGATGCGGGGTCACCGTGTAGCCGAAGCGGGCGGCGGCATCGGGGGCGAGGGTCAGCGCGCCGGGGCGGTCGGCAAGCTGCGCCGAGCCGCCGAGCGGCGCGTGCATCCCGTGCCAGGGCTCGACGCAGAGGAAGGGCGCGCCCGGCTTCTGCCAGAGCGCGAGGAAGGGCAGGTTCTCGAAGGTGAAGTCGAGGCGCGGCCCGCCTTCGGTGCCGTAGCCGAGCGCCGCGCCCGCACCCTCGGGGAAGATCATTGCGTCGGCCTCGAACTGGTCATGGGCGAGGGTGAGGCGGCCCTTGGTGAAGGGCGAGGGCAGGCGGGTTTCGGGAAGGCGCCCGCCGTCGATGCGGGCGAGCGCGGGCTCGCCGCCGTTTGCCAGCGTGACTTCGTGTGCCAGCCCCTCGGCGCCGGGCAGCGGCCAGGCGAAGGCAGGGTGATAGCCGAGGCAGAAGGGCATCGGCGTGTCGCCGGTGTTCGCGACCTCGGCGGAGACGCACAGCGTGCCGCCCTCGAGCGCGTGGGTCACGGTCAGGCGGAAGGCGAAGGGGTACTGGGCGCGGGTCGTGTCGGTGTCGGTGAGCACGTGGCGGCAGGAGGTCGCGGTGACCTCCTCCAGCGCGAAGGTGCTGCGCCGTGCAAAGCCGTGCTGGCCCATCTCGGCCTCGAATTCGCCGATGCGGATCCGCCCCTCGGGCGCGGGGCCGACGATGGGAAAGAGGATCGGCGCGCGACCGGACCACCAGGCGGCATCGCCCTGCCAGAGCAGTTCGCGCCCGGCCTTGCGAAAGCTCTGCATCTCGGCGCCGAGCGGCGCCACGGTGAGGGTGAGGTCGGCGTCCGCGAGGGTCACGAGGTCGGTCATGGCAGGGCTCCGGTCAGCTGGGGCAGGGAGGAAGGCATGAAAAAGGGCACCCGCCGGGGTGCCCTTGATGCTGTGCGACGCGCGAAGGCTCAGAGCTTCAGGTTCGGGATGATCTGCTTCTTGCGCGACATGATGCCCGGAAGCACCACGGTATCGCCCTCGACGCTCGCGCCGAAGCTCTTCTCGGCCACGGTCTTCACCAGATCGTTCGGCACCAGCAGCGTCGCCTCTTCCTTGAGGATGTCGACGACGAAGAGCAGCACCTGGTCGACGCCATCCTCGGCGGCGACGGTCTTGAAGCTCTCCATCAGGCTGTCCTTGCGGCCGAGCGGGATCTCGGGCGCGGTGGTCTCCAGCACCGAGACGCGGAACTTGGTGCCACCGACCTCGTATTCCTTGCTGTCCATGCGGATCAGCTCGGCGTCGGAGAAGTCCGACACGTCGGACTTGGCGGCGAACATCTGCGCGGCGAACTCGGGGATGCTCACGCCGAGCGTGTCGGCCAGTGTCTCGGCGACGGCGCGGTCATGCGGGGTGGTGGTGGGCGAGCGGAATTCCAGCGTGTCCGACAGGATACAGGTCAGCGCCGCGCCCATGATCGGCTCGGGCATCTTCACCATGTCCTTGCCCATCAGGTCGATCATGATGGTCGCGGTGCAGGCCAGCGGGCGCACGGTGATGTCGATCGGCCCCTTGGTCTCGAGCCCGCCGACCAGCTTGTGGTGGTCGATGATCGCGCGGATGTCGGCGCCGTTGATCCCGGCGGGCAGTTCGGCCGGGTTGTTGGTGTCGACGATGACGACCGGGGCGTCAGCCGCGACGTCGGAGATGATCTCGGGCTTCTCGAGGCCCCAGTGCTCGAGCATGAAGGCGGCCTCGGTGTTCGGCTCGCCGAGCAGCACGGGCTTGGCCGCGACGCCCTTCACCTCGTTGAGGTACCAGGCCCAGATGATCGGGCTGCCGGTGGAGTCGGTGTCGGGGGACTTGTGGCCAAAAACCAGGGTGGTCATGCGGAAAAACTCCTCGGGTTCATAGGGTGCATATGCGATGCGTCTGGGTGCCCTGCGGCTTTCGCGACGGGTTATAGGCACGCGGCCGGGGCTTGTCACGCGGCCAAATGCTGCAGGCGCAACACCGCCCGCGCGACCTCCGCGGGGCATGGAACCGCGCCTTTCCCTCCGCGTTGAGACCGTCAGAAGGAGGCAACCCGATGACCTTTATGACCAGCCCGCGCCGGATCGACGCCGCCATGGACGTGCCGCCCGACCTGCGCCAGCCAATGACCGACGACCAGGCCCGGCGCCTGCGGGAGCTCTGCCGCCGCGCCGGGACCGAGTTCGAGCCGGGGCTGAGCCTCTGGCAGGCCGAGCGGCGGATCGCCGCGCTCGACGACCCGGCCGGAAGCCGGCCGACCTGAGCCTGCGACGCGCGGGTTTCCGCCCTTGCGTCAGCGCCCCTACAGAGCCGTGATCCCCTGTCCCGTGTTTTTCGTTTACCGGCTCGGCAAATCCTGATACCCGGCCTCCCAAGCCCTTCGGGGCAGATTGTTCAACGTTGAACCATCTTCGTTGGGAGGCCTACGACATGACCGATACCGCTCAGGAGAGCCTGCGCCAGGCGGCACTCTTCTACCACGAAAACCCCAAGCCCGGGAAACTCGAGATCCGCGCGACCAAGCCGCTGGCCAACGGCCGCGACCTCAGCCGCGCCTATTCCCCCGGCGTTGCCGAGGCCTGCCTCGAGATCAAGGCCGACCCCGCCAACGCCGCGCGCTACACCTCGCGCGGGAACCTCGTCGCGGTGGTCTCGAACGGCACGGCGGTGCTCGGTCTCGGCAACATCGGTCCGCTCGCCTCGAAGCCCGTGATGGAGGGCAAGGCGGTCCTCTTCAAGAAATTCGCCAACATCGACTGCTTCGACCTCGAGCTCAATGAGCCCGACCCGGTGAAGCTGGCCGAGATCGTCTGCGCGCTCGAGCCGACTTTCGGCGCGATCAACCTCGAGGACATCAAGGCTCCCGACTGCTTCATCGTCGAGAAGATCTGCCGCGAGCGGATGAACATCCCCGTCTTCCATGACGACCAGCACGGCACCGCCATCGTGGTGGGCGCGGCGGCGACCAACGCGCTGCACGTGGCCGGCAAGTCCTTCGAGGACATCAAGATCGTCTCGACCGGCGGCGGCGCGGCGGGCATCGCCTGCCTCAACATGCTGGTCAAGCTCGGCGTCAAGCGCGAGAACATCTGGCTCTGCGACATCCACGGCCTCGTCTACGAGGGCCGGACCGAGGACATGAACCCGCAGAAGGCCGCCTTTGCCCAGCCCTCCGACAAGCGCACGCTCGACGAGGTGATGGACGGCGCCGATCTCTTCCTCGGCCTCTCCGGCCCCGGGGTGCTGAAGCCCGAGCAGGTGGCCAAGATGGCCGCGCGCCCGATCATCTTCGCGCTCGCCAACCCGACGCCCGAGATCATGCCCGACCTCGCGCGCAGCGTGGCGCCGGACGCGATCATCGCCACCGGCCGCAGCGACTTCCCGAACCAGGTCAACAACGTCCTGTGCTTCCCCTTCATCTTCCGCGGCGCGCTCGACGTCGGCGCGACCGAGATCAACGACGCGATGCAGCTGGCCTGCGTCGAGGGGATCGCGGCGCTGGCCCGCGCCACCACCTCGGCCGAGGCCGCCGCCGCCTACCACGGCGAGCAGCTGACCTTCGGCGCCGACTACCTGATCCCCAAGCCCTTCGATCCGCGCCTCTCGGCGGTGGTCTCCTCGGCCGTGGCCAAGGCGGCGATGGAAACCGGCGTGGCGCAGCGCCCGCTGGCCGATCTCAAGGCCTACAAGGACAAGCTCAACGCCTCGGTCTTCAAGTCGGCGCTGCTGATGCGCCCGGTCTTCGAGGCCGCCGCCACCGCCGCGCGCAAGATCGTCTTTGCCGAGGGCGAGGACGAGCGCGTGCTGCGCGCCGCGCAGGCCATCCTCGAGGAAACCACCGAGACGCCGATCCTCATCGGCCGTCCCGAGGTGCTGGAGATGCGCTGCGAGCGTCTCGGCCTCACCGTGCGGCCGGGCCGCGACTTCCACGTGGTGAACCCCGAGAACGACCCGCGCTACCGCGATTACTGGGAAACCTACCACGGCATCATGGCACGCCGCGGCGTGACGCCGGATCTGGCCCGCGCGGTGATGCGCACCAACACCACCGCCATCGGCGCGGTCATGGTGCATCGCGGCGAGGCCGACGCGCTGATCTGCGGCACCTTCGGCGAGTACCGCTGGCACCTCAACTACGTCACGCAGGTTCTGGGCAGCGAGCGGCTGCAGCCGCATGGCGCGCTCTCGATGATGATCCTCGAGGACGGCCCGCTCTTCATCACCGACACGCAGATCTGGATCGAGCCCACCCCCGAGCAGATCGCGCTGACCGCCATCGGCGCGGCGCGCCACGTGCGGCGCTTCGGCATCGAGCCCAAGGTCGCGCTCTGCTCGCGCTCGCAGTTCGGCAACCAGGCCGACGGCTCGGGCCCGCGCATCCGCAACGCGCTCGAGATCCTCGACGGCGCGCCGCGCGATTTCGTCTACGAGGGCGAGATGCATGTCGACAGCGCCCTTGACCCCGAGCTGCGCGAGCGCCTGCTGCCGAACGGCCGGATGCAGGGTGCGGCGAACGTGCTGGTCTTCGCCGAGGCCGACGCCGCCTCGGGCGTGCGCAACATCCTCAAGGTCAAGGCGGGCGGGCTCGAGGTCGGGCCGATCCTCATGGGAATGGGCAACCGGGCCCATATCGTGACCCCCTCGATCACCGCGCGCGGGCTGCTCAACATGGCCGCCGTCGCGGGCACCCCGGTCGCGCATTACGGCTGACATCTGCCGAGTCGCGGCGGGCCCTGCCTGCCGCGACCTTTCTTTCAGACCTGCTCGTACTGCCCGGCGAGGAGACGCGCCTCGAAGCCGCGCAGGATCGGCGCAGCGGCTGGTACGCTGGCGATCTCCTCCTCGATCTCGAATTCCCCGAAGGCCGCCCGCTCCACGCCGCAGCGCGCAACTTGTCCGAGGTGCAGGCTCTCTGCGGGCATGCCGTTGGCGCTCAGCACTTTGTGCTCTGCGCAGAGGATGTGGAAATATGTCACCTCGGTGACCGTGCGGTCGATGCGGATGTTCTTGCCGTCCGCCAGCCGGACAATGGGCGCAAGGCAGTCCGCTTCATCGAAGTAGAGCTCATTCAGCGCCGAGCGCACCAGCACGCGGTGCTGCTGCGACAGCCAGGTCGGACGATAGGGGACACCGCGGCCAA
The DNA here is from genome assembly GCF_040409955.1 of Salipiger sp. H15. NCBI lineage: Bacteria > Pseudomonadati > Pseudomonadota > Alphaproteobacteria > Rhodobacterales > Roseobacteraceae > Salipiger > Salipiger bruguierae. Next base: position 125,355 of record NZ_CP123385.1, on the reverse strand, counting down.
AGACATTCGCCGCAACCCTCACCGGATGCCACTTGCGATACTCGGGACGGTCGGGAATGCGCAGCGTTGTCTTCCCGATCCACTCGATCACCTGCCGGTCGCCGTGGATATCCATGACCCAATCCCCGGCGCTCAACGACTCGATCGGCCGGTGGCCTGTCGGCGTACGTATTTCCGTGCCATGCGTGAAGCACAGCGGGGTGAAGATCGTATAGGGGGTCGCGTCGATATCTACGACAAGAAATACGTTTCCAAGAAGGTTCGGCTCGCCCGCGGGGTAGTGGAAATAGGTGTCGCCACCGGCCTTGAAGACGACGACATCCACCGGTGTGCCGAGAGAGACGCCGAGAATGCCAAGGTCGATGCCCGGGGTTACCGTGCCGCTCCCGATGTAAGTAACTGGCGAGCCGTTGAAAGTCGTCGCTCCGTCATCGCCGGAGCCGAGGATGCCATCGCCGTCCTCCAATGTTCCTGTCGTCGGGCTGCCGAAGTTCGAAATCAGCAGATTCCGTTCTGACCCCAAGAGGTCGGCTGCCGCGACCGAGCCGTTGTAGGGGGTGACCTGAATATCTTCCTGTGCCATGTGTGTTGCCCGACCCTCATATTATTTTTTATTTTGAGCAAATGCTCTTAGTTGGGGAAATTGCTCGACGGAGCAAATATTCACCGAGGTGGCAAATGCCGAGACTTAAAACGGATTTCCTCCTTTTTTAAAAATCGTGCACCCGCAATCGTGATTCTGAAATAACCATTTTAGATAACGGACAGTTTGTTACAGATTTGAAATCAATAGAGATGGAATGGGTCGGAATTGGTCAGGAATCATGACGGGTTTCTCGTCCCGAAATGCGCCGCCGATTCTCGGGAATTTTGCAAAAAATCTTCAGATTTGCAGAAGAATTTGCAGTTCCGCGGGCTTTGCAAAATTTCTTCGCCGAGGTTTCGCAAAAAACAGCAAACTCCTGCGTCCTTCTGTCCCTGTGCGCGGTAACGGACTTGCCCGGGGCGGGTCCGGAGCCGTATCAAATTGCGCACCGCTGTGGAGAGACGGCGCAAGGAGGAGGCACCATGGGCTACAAGGACATCTACGACAGCTGGGCAACCGACCCCGAGGGGTTCTGGATGCAGGCCGCCGAGGCGATCGACTGGGACAAGGCCCCCTCCAGGGCGCTCTTCGACAAGGGCGATGGCATGTTCGAGTGGTTCTCCGACGGGATGACCAACACCTGCTGGAACGCCGTCGACCGCCATGTCGAGAATGGCCGGGGCGAGCAGGTGGCGATCATCTGGGACAGCCCGATCACCCACACCAAGCGCGAGATCACCTATGTCGAGCTGCGCAACCGCGTCGCCACGCTGGCGGGCGCGCTGCGGGCGAAGGGGGTGGAGAAGGGGGACCGCGTCATCATCTACATGCCGATGATCCCCGAGGCGCTGGAGGCGATGCTCGCCTGCGCCCGGCTCGGCGCGATCCACTCGGTGGTCTTCGGCGGCTTTGCCGCGAACGAGCTCGCCGTGCGCATCGACGACGCCAAGCCCAAGTGCATCATCGCCGCCTCCTGCGGGCTCGAGCCGAACCGGGTGGTGCATTACAAGCCGCTGCTCGACGGGGCGATCGACCTCGCGACCCACAAGCCCGACTTCTGCGTCATCTTCCAGCGCGAGCAGGAGGTGGCCGAGCTGACCCCCGGGCGCGACGTGAACTGGCACGGCTTCCAGTACGGCGTCGCCCCGGCGGATTGCGTGCCGGTCGAGGGCAACCACCCGGCCTACATCCTCTACACCTCGGGCACCACCGGCCAGCCCAAGGGCGTCGTCCGCCACACCGGCGGGCACCTCGTGGCGCTCGACTGGACGATGAAGAACATCTACAACGTCGAGCCCGGCGACCGCTTCTGGGCCGCCTCGGACGTGGGCTGGGTCGTCGGTCACAGCTACATCTGCTACGCGCCGCTGATCCACGGCAACACCACGATCGTCTTCGAGGGCAAGCCGATCGGCACGCCCGACGCGGGCACCTTCTGGCGGGTGATCTCCGAGCACAAGGTGAAGAGCTTCTTCACCGCGCCCACCGCCTTCCGCGCGGTGAAGCGCGAGGATCCGAAGGGCGAGTTCGTCACGAAATACGACCTTTCCTGCCTCAACGCCGTCTACCTCGCCGGCGAGCGCGCCGACCCCGACACCATCCAGTGGGCGCAGAAACAGCTGGGCGTGCCGGTGATCGACCACTGGTGGCAGACCGAGACCGGCTTTGCCATCGCCGCCAACCCGCTGGGGATCGAGGAACTGCCGGTCAAGCTCGGCTCGCCCTCGGTGCCGATGCCGGGCTACGACGTGCGCATCCTCGACGAGGGAGGGCACGAGGTGAAGGACGGCGAGCTTGGCGCCATCGCGATCAAGCTGCCGCTGCCGCCGGGCACGCTGCCGACGCTGTGGAACGCCGAGGACCGTTTCCGCAAGGCCTACCTCACGCATTTCCCCGGCTATTACGAGACCGGCGACGCGGGGATGAAGGATGCGGACGGCTATCTCTACATCATGTCGCGCACCGATGACGTGATCAACGTCGCGGGCCACCGCCTCTCGACCGGCGCGATGGAGGAGGTTCTGTCGAACCATCCCGACGTCGCCGAATGCGCGGTGATCGGGGTCAGCGACGCGCTCAAGGGCCAGCTGCCCATGGGGTTCCTCTGCCTCAACGCCGGCTGCGACCGCCCGCATGACGAGGTGGTCCGCGAGGCGGTGAACCTCGTGCGCGACCAGATCGGCCCGGTCGCGGCGTTCAAGCTCTGCACCGTGGTGGACCGCCTGCCAAAGACCCGCTCGGGCAAGATCCTGCGCGCCACCATGGTCAAGATCGCCGACGGCGCCGAGTTCAAGACCCCCGCGACGATCGACGATCCCGCCGTGCTCGGCGAGATCCGCGAGGCGGTGATGCCGCTGGGATACGCCAAGGAGCCCGCCTGACACGGCAGGCCCTTCCGGCGTCGCGCGCCCTGTCTTGGGAGGGGCAGGGCGCGCCTTTCACCTCGGGCCGCGCACCTGTCCCCGCGGGGACAGGCCATCCGCGCCTCAGTCCGCCCGCGGCAGCAGCACGCCCACGGCCAGCTCCGGATCGGCCCCGGCCTGCGCCTTGCGGTACTCGACCGGGGTCACGCCGCGCTCGGCCTTCAGCGTGCGCGACAGGTGCGGCCCGTCGCAGAAGCCGCAGGCCAGCGCCACCTCGGTGACCGAGGCCTCGGTGCTGCGCAGCCGGATCAGCGCGCGCTCGAGCCGCAGCTCCATGTAGGCCTTGAGCGGGGTCTGCCGCAGGTCCGCAAGGAAGCGCCGTTCCAGCGTGCGCCGCCCCACGCCCAGCTCGCGCGCCAGCTCGTCGATCGGTTTCGGCACCTCGATGTGCTGCTGCATCCGCAGCACCGCGCGCTTTACCAGCTCGTCGCTGGCGCGCCGGGTGAGCGCCTGCCCGGGCTGCGCCTTCTCGCCGCTCATCGCCTCGTCGATCATCATGATGTTGAGGCTCTTGATCGCCGCCGACTGGCCGATGTGGCGCTGCACGAGGAAGGCCGCGAGATGCGCCGCGCCATGCCCGCCCGAGCAGGTCAGCCGGTCGCGGTCGACGACGAAGATCTGGTCCGAGACCGGGGTTTCCGCCTCGAACCGGTCGATGAAATCCTGGTGGTGGAACCAGCTCACGCAGCAGCGGTAGCCCTTGAGCAGCCCCAGTTCCTGCAGGATGAACACCCCGGTGCAGAGCCCCACCACCGGCACCCCCGCCGCCGCCTGCCGCTTGAGGAAGGCAAGCTCGGCCGGGCTCAGCGCCACCTCGTCGCTGATCAGCCCGCCCACCACCACGAGGTAGTCGTAGCTCCCGGCGTTGCGCAGCCGTGTGTCGGGCTGCACCCGCACGCCGCAGCTCGAGCGCACCGGGCCCAGTGTGTCCGACAGCACGGTCCAGTCGCAGAGGATCGGGCGCGACTTGTCGGCCTCGTCGGCGGCAAGGCGCAGCACGTCGACGAAATTGGCAAAGGCCGACAGGGTGAAGCGCCCCGCAAGCAGGAAGGCGACACGCAGGCGTTTCTGGGACGGGCTGGGCGGCATGGCGGAATTCTTCATGATCTGGCGGAATTCTACAAGAACTGCGCGCGGCTGAAAAGAGGCTGCCGCGCGGCGTCGGAAATCCGTCCCGTGACGCTTCGGTTCAGCCGGGGTGGCGCAAATCTTCATATACCTGCGCACCGGATGACCTACCAAGGATCCCCAGAACTCACCACAGCCGGGGGCCTGCCCATGACGCGGTTCAACGCCTTTTCCCTTCTCAAGAACGCCGTCACCGGTCACAGGAACTGGACCGAGCAGTGGCCGGACAGCCAGCCGAAGGCCGAGTATGACGTGGTCATCGTCGGCGCCGGCGGGCACGGGCTCGGGGCGGCCTACTACCTCGCGACGCAGCACGGCATCACCAACGTGGCGGTGATCGACAAGGGCTGGCTCGGCGGCGGCAACACCGGGCGCAACACCACGATCATCCGCTCGAACTACCTCTACGACGAGAGCGCGCGGCTCTTCGACCACTCGGTCGACCTCTGGCAGACCCTCAGCCAGGAGCTGAACTACAACGTCATGTACTCGAACCGCGGCTGCCTCATGCTCGCGCATACCGTGCATGACGTGCAGAGCTTCAAGCGCCACGTGCATGCCAACCGGCTCAACGGCGTCGACAACCGCTGGCTGACGCCGGAGGAGTGCAAGGAGTACTGCCCGCCGATCAACATCTCCAAGACCTCGCGCTACCCGGTGATGGGCGGCGCGCTGCAGGAGCGGGCGGGCACGGCGCGGCATGACGCGGTGGCCTGGGGCTATGCCCGGGGCGCGGCGGCACGCGGCGTCGACATCATCCAGAACTGCGCGGTGACCGCGATCCGCCGCAACCCCGACGGCTCGGTCGCCGGGGTCGACACCGAGAAGGGCTTCATCAAGGCGAAAAAGGTCGCGGTCTCGGCCTCGGGTCACAACACGCAGGTGATGGCGACCGCCGATGTCCGCCTGCCGCTCGAGAGCATGCCGCTGCAGGCGCTTGTGAGCGAGCCGGTGAAGCCGGTCTTCCCCTGCGTGGTCATGTCGAACGCCGTGCACGCCTATTGCAGCCAGTCCGACAAGGGTGAGCTGGTGATCGGCAGCGGCACCGACCAGTACGTCAGCTACAGCCAGCGCGGCGGGCTGCCGCTGATCGAGCATACCATTGCCGCGATCTCCGAGGTCTTCCCGATCTTCAACCGCATGCGGATGCTGCGCAAATGGGCGGGGATCACCGACAACACGCCGGACCGTTCGCCGATCATCGGCAAGACGCCGGTCAAGAACCTCTACGTCAACTGCGGCTGGGGGACGGGCGGCTTCAAGGCCACGCCGGGCTCGGCGCATGTCTTCGCCTGGACCATCGCCAAGGACGAGCCGCACCCGATCAACGCCCCCTTCACGCTCGACCGCTTCCGCACCGGCCGGCTGATCGACGAAGCGGCGGCCGCCGCCGTCGCGCACTGACCTGCGCGCGATGATGACTGTGCATTAAGGACGACGCCCATGCTCCTGATAAATTGCCCCTATTGCGACGAGACGCTGCCCGAGGTCGAGTTCACCTATGCCGGCGAGGCGCATATCGCCCGGCCGGAGAACCCCTCGGAGATGAGCGACGATGCCTGGCAGCAGTTCCTCTTCATGCGTGACAACGTGAAGGGTGACCACTTCGAGCGCTGGCGCCACCTGCACGGCTGCGGGCGCTTCTTCAACGCCGTGCGCAACACCGTCACCGACAAGTTCCTGACCACCTACAAGGCGGGCGCGCCGCGCCCCGACCTCGCCGCGCTGAAGGAGGGCCAGAAATGAGCAGCCATCGCGTATCCGGCAAGGGCCGCGTCAACCGCAGCCGCCCGGTGAACTTCACCTTCGACGGCAGGACCTTCCAGGGCTACGAGGGCGATACGGTCGCCTCGGCGCTGCTCGCGAATGGCGTGCACCTGATGGGCCGCTCGTTCAAGTACCACCGCCCGCGCGGGCCGGTGGCGGCGGGCTCCGAGGAGCCCAACGCGCTGATCGGCACCCGCCGCGGCCCGGGCCGGTTCGAGCCCAACACCCGCGCCACGGTGCAGGAGATCTGGGGCGGGCTCGAGACGACCTCGCAGAACAAGTACCCGAGCCTCAGCTTCGACGTCGGCGCGGTCAACGACGCCGCCTACATGCTCTTCTCGGCCGGTTTCTACTACAAGACCTTCATGTGGCCGCGCAGCTTCTGGGACAAGGTCTACGAGCCCTTCATCCGCGCCGCCGCCGGGCTCGGGGTGAGCCCCACCGAGGAAGACCCCGACAGCTACGCCTCGCGCAACCTGCATTGCGACGTGCTGATCGTCGGCGCCGGGCCCTCGGGCCTCGCCGCGGCGAAGGTCGCTGCCGAGGCGGGCCTCAAGGTCGTGCTGGTGGACGAGAACGCCGAGGCGGGGGGCACGCTGCTCTCGGAGCCGCAGGCGCAGATCGACGGCATCCCGGCCTGGGACTGGCTGGCCTCCGAGCTGGCCGCGCTGAAGGCGGCGGGCGTCAAGGTGATGACCCGCACCACCGCCATCGGTTACTACCACCAGAACCTCATCGGCCTCTGCGAGCGGCTGACCGACCACCTCGCGCAGCTGCCCGCCGACACCCCGCGCGAGCGGCTCTGGCGGGTGCGGGCGAAGCAGGTGGTGCTGGCGCAGGGCGCGCTGGAAAAGCCGCTGGTCTTCCACGGCAACGACCGTCCCGGCGTCATGCTGGCGGGCGCGGCGCAGACCTACCTCAACCGCTACGGCGTGCTGGTCGGGCAGCGCCCCGTGGTGCTGACCTCGCATGACAGCGCCTGGCACGCGGCGTTTGATCTCTCGGACGCGGGCGCCAGGGTGCAGGCCATCGCCGACACGCGCCAGAGCGTCAGCGAGGAGCTGATGGCCGAGGCGCGGCTGCGCGGCATCCCCGTCAAGCTCGGCCGCACCGCCACGGCGACCAAGGGCCGGCTGCGGGTGAGTTCGATCCGGATCAACCCGGTCTCCGGCGGCAGGGTCGGCGCGGGCGAGGAGATCGCCTGCGATGCGGTGCTGATGTCGGGCGGCTGGACCCCCTCGCTGCACCTCTTCTCGCACACCAGGGGCACGCTCGCCTGGGACGACGACCGCACCACCTTCCTGCCCGAGCGCACGCCGGAGGATTGCGTCATCGCCGGCGCCAGCCGCGGCCTCTGGGGCCTCGAGGCGGTGCTGAACGACGGCGCCGAGAAGGGCCGCGCGGTGGTCGAGGCGCTCGGCAAGACCGGGGACGCGCGGGCCTACACCGTCTCGGACGACCGCGCCGGCTCGGGCGTGTCGCACAGGGAACTGCCGACCGACCTCAGCCCCGGCAAGGCCAAGGCCTTCGTCGACTACCAGAACGACGTGACCGCCAAGGACCTGCGCCTCGCGGTGCGCGAGGGCATGCGCTCGATCGAGCACGTCAAGCGCTACACCACCAACGGCATGGCCACCGACCAGGGCAAGATGTCCAATATCAACGGTCTCAACATCGCCGCGGATGCGCTTGGAAAGAAACAGCCTTCGGTCGGCCTGACCACCTTCCGCCCGCCCTATACCCCGACCAGCTTCGGCGCCTTCGCGGGCTATCACCGCGGCGGGCACTTCGAGGTGACGCGCAAGACCCAGATCGATCTCTGGGCCGAGGAACAGGGCGCGGTCTTCGAGCCGGTCGGCCAGTGGCGCCGGGCCTGGTACTTCCCGCGGCCGGGCGAGGACATGGAGGCGGCGGTCAGCCGCGAGTGCCGCGCCACCCGCGCCGGCGTCGGCATCTTCGACGCCTCGACGCTGGGCAAGATCGAGGTCGTCGGCCCCGACGCCGTCGAGTTCATGAACCGCATGTACACCAATCCCTGGAGCAAGCTGGCGCCGGGCCGCTGCCGCTATGGCCTGCTTTGCGGCGACGACGGCTTCATCCGCGACGACGGCGTCATCGGCCGCATGGCGCAGGACAAGTTCCACGTCACCACCACCACCGGGGGCGCCGCGCGGGTGCTGAACATGATGGAGGACTACCTGCAGACCGAGTGGCCGGACCTGAACGTCTGGCTCACCTCGACCACCGAGCAATGGTCCACCATCGCGCTCAACGGCCCCGATGCCGCGAAGCTGCTGGCGCCCTTCGTCGAGGGCGTCGAGCTGACCGAGGAGGCCTTCCCGCACATGTCCTGCACCGAGTGCAGCGTCGCGGGCATCCCCGCGCGGCTCTTCCGCGTCAGCTTCACCGGCGAGATCGGCTTCGAGGTCAACGTGCCCGCGCCGATGGGCCGCAGGCTCTGGGAGCTGCTCTGGGAGGCCGGGCAGAGGTTCAACATCTGCGCCTATGGCACGGAAACCATGCACGTCCTGCGCGCCGAGAAGGGCTACATCATCGTCGGCCAGGACACCGACGGCACGGTCACGCCGATCGACGCGGGCATGGGCTGGGCCGTCGGCAAGTCGAAGCCCGACTTCGTCGGCAAGCGCGGCATGGCGCGGCCCGACCTCGTGGCCGAGGGCCGCAAGCAGCTGGTCGGGCTGCTGACCGAGGATGGCAGCAAGCTCGAGGAGGGGGCGCAGATCGTCTTCGACCCCAGCCAAGCGATCCCGATGACCATGGTCGGCCACGTGACCTCGTCCTACCACTCGGATGCCGCGGGCCGTCCCATCGCGCTGGCGCTGGTCGCGGGCGGGCACGGGCGGATGGGCGAGACCGTCCACATCCCGATGCCCGACCGCACCATCGCGGCGAAGATCACCGGAACGGTCTTCGTCGATCCCGAGAACACCCGGCTGAAGATCTGAGGAGGCCATGATGAACGCCCCGCTTTCCGCCTTCCCGCCCGCCACCCTGGCCGAGACCCCGGCCGCCAAGGTGAGCTCGGCCCTGCCCAGGACCCGCTTCTCGCTGCGCGCGCGGGGGGATCTCGCGCCGCTCGAGCAGGCGCTGGGGGTGACCCTGCCGCGCCGCATCGGGCAGACCGTCAAGGGCCCCATCGAGGCCGCCTGCCTCGGCCCCGACGAATGGGTCCTGCTGGCCTCGGAGGCCGCGCCCATCGCGGAGGCCTGCGCCGGGGTCTACGGCACGCTGCCGCACAGCCTCGTCGACATCTCGGCCCGCGAGGTGACCTTCGTCATCGAGGGCCCGCGCGCCGCCGAGCTGATCACCATCGGCTGCGCCCGTGACATCGATACCATCGCCCCCGGCACCGCCCGCCGCACGCTCTTCGACGGCGCCACGGTGACCCTCTGGCGCGACGCCGAAGACCGCTTCCGCCTCGACGCCTGGAACAGCTTCGCCCCCCACCTGCTGCATCTCCTGCAGATCGGGGCACGTGAACTTGCCGCTGAAAGTCATTGAAAGATGGGTATCATCCAGGAAGTCCAAGCTGCCGCCGACCGGGTTCAGACCAAGGGGACCCGTGAGCGGAACATCGTCCTGACCGTGTCCTGCCCGGTGCGCTCGGGCATCGTGGCGGCGATCTCGACCTATCTTGCCGAGCAGGGCTGCAACATCCACGACAGCGCGCAGTTCTCGGACCTCGCGAATGACCGTTTCTTCATGCGGCTGAGCTTCAGCTCCGAGCAGGGCCGCGACCGTGAGGCGCTGGCCGAGGGCTTTGCCGGGCTCGCGCGGGATCTCGGCATGGACTTCGCCTTCCACGATCCGGGCCGCAAGATGAAGGTCGCGATCATGGTGGGCCGGTTCGGGCATTGCCTCAACGACCTGCTCTACCGCTCGCGCATCGGCGCGCTGCCGATCGAGATCGTCGCGGTGATCTCCAACCACCTCGACTACCAGAAGGTCGTGGTGAACCACGACATCCCCTATTACTGCGTCAAGGTCACGAAAGAGACCAAGGCGGGGGCCGAGGCCGAGCAGATGCGCATCCTGCGCGAGAGCGGCGCGGAACTGGTGGTGCTGGCGCGCTACATGCAGGTGCTGAGCGACGAGATGTGCACCGAGATGTCGGGGCGGATCATCAACATCCACCATTCCTTCCTGCCCAGCTTCAAGGGGGCGAACCCCTACAAGCAGGCCTATGAGCGCGGCGTGATGCTGATCGGCGCGACGGCGCATTACGTGACCGCCGACCTCGACGAGGGGCCGATCATCGAGCAGGACGTGATCCGCGTGACCCATGCGCAGAGCGCGGCGGATTACGTCTCGCTGGGCCGCGACGTGGAAAGCCAGGTGCTGGCGCGGGCGATCCATGCGCATATCCACCGCCGGGTCTTTCTCAATGGCAACAAGACCGTGGTCTTCCCGGCGAGCCCCGGGGAACATGCGTCCGAGCGGATGGGCTGAGAGCGCAGCCCCTGCCGGAACGGGAAAGGCCTGCCGCGGGGATCGCGGCAGGCCTTCGCGTTTCGGGCAAGGCGGGCACGGGGCCCGCCGCCGTCGCTTACCAGGAGGTCAGCACGGTGCCGTGGTACTTCTCTTCGATGAAGGCCTTCACCTCGGGGCTGTGGTAGGCGTCGATCAGCGGCTTCACCCAGGGCTGCTCCTCGTCGCCCTTACGCACGACGATGATGTTCACGTAGGGGTTGTCGGCGCTTTCCATGGCGATCGAGTCTTCCTTCGGGTTCAGGCCCGAGGCGATCGCGTAGTTGGTGTTGATCAGCGCGGCGTCGAGGTCGGCCAGCGAGCGCGGCAGCTGCGCCGCGTCGAGCTCCTGGAAGCGCATGTCCTTGGGGTTCTCGACCACGTCGAGCACGGTCGGCACGAGGCCGGTGCCCTCGGCGAGCTTGATCAGGCCGAGCTGCTGCAGCACCAGCAGGGCGCGGCCGCCGTTGGTCGGATCGTTCGGGATGCCCATGGAGCCGCCCTCGGGGAAGTCGTCCATCGAGGTGATCTTGTCCGAGTAGACGCCCATCGGGGTGGTGATGGTGGTCGCGATCGGGCTGAGCTCGAAGCCGCGGTCCTTCATCTGGTTGTCGAGGTAGGGCTCGTGCTGGAACGAGTTGGCCTCGATGTCGCCGTCGGCCAGCGCCTGGTTCGGCACCACGTAGTCGGAGAACTCGACCACGTCGATGTTGAGACCCATGGGCGCGGCGATCTTGGCCACTTCTTCCATGATCTCGGCGTGCTCGCCCGGCGAGACGCCGACCTTGATGTCGTCGGCCATCGCGGTGCCGGCCATCAGGGCCAGGGCGGAGACGAGGGGGATCATACGCTTCATGGGAATTCTCCTTCCAATTGCGTTCTTGTTCTTGGTTCAGCGGCCGCGGTTGCGCGGCGCGCGCTTGTCGACCAGCCGGGCCAGACCCTCGCCGAGGGACTGCACGAGCTGGACCAGCACGATGAGGATGACGACCACCGCCAGCATCACCTCGGGCATGAAGCGCTGGTAGCCGTAGCGGATGCCGAGATCGCCGAGGCCCTCGCCGCCGACCGCGCCGACCATGGCCGAGTAGCCGATGAGGCTGACCACGGCGAGCGTGAGACCGAGCGTGATGCCGGGCAGGGCCTCGGGGATCAGCACCTTGCGGATGATCTGCAGCGGCGTCGCGCCCATCGCCCGGGCCGCCTCGATGAGGCCGCTGTCGACCTCGCGGATGGCATTTTCCACCAGTCGCGCGATGAAGGGCACGGCGGCGATGGTCAGCGGCACGATGGCGGCGGTGGTGCCGATCGAGGTGCCCGCGATCATGCGCGTGAAGGGGATGATCGCCACCACGAGGATGATGAAGGGCACCGAGCGCGCCGCGTTGACGACGAGGCCCAGCACCTTGTTGACCCAAGGGCTCGACAGCAGCTCGCCGCGTTGCGAGACGGCGAGGTAGACGCCGATGGGCAGGCCGAAGAGCGTGCCGAGCGCGCCCGAGATGGCGACCATGTAGAGGGTCTGAAGCGTGGCTTCGATCAGCAGGTTGATGAGGTTAGCCGACATAGCCCAGCACCTCCGTGAGCAGCTCGTGACGTTCAAGATAGGCGCGGGCCTCGGCACCGCGCTCGGCCTCGACCGAGACCAGCAGGTTGCCGAAGGGATGCGGGCCGATCTCCTCGATGGCACCGGCAAGGATGTTGACCGGGATGCCGAGTTCCGAGGTGAGCATGGCCAGCATCGGGTCGGTGGCGTGTTTCCCGGCGAAGGTGATGCGGATCACCTCCTGGCTCGGGCCCTGCGGGCGTTCGGCGACCAGCCGCCCGGCGATGAAGCTCGGCAGGGTGATGCCGGTGATGCCCGACAGGAACGAGCGCGTGGTCGGGTGCTGCGGGGCGGCGAAGACGTCGTAGGTCGCGCCCGCCTCGACGATGCGCCCGCCGTCGATCACCGCGACATGGCTGGCGATGTCGCGGACGACGGCCATCTCGTGGGTGATCAGCAGGATGGTGAGGCCGAGGTCGCGGTTGATGTCGCCGAGCAGCTTCAGCACGGTCTGCGTGGTCTCGGGGTCGAGCGCCGAGGTGGCTTCGTCCGAGAGCAGCACCTTGGGCTGGGTGGCGAGCGCCCGGGCGATGCCGACGCGCTGCTTCTGCCCGCCGGAAAGCTCGGCCGGGTAGCGGGTGCTCAGTTGTTCGAGCCCGACGCGGGCGATCAGGTCGTCGACGCGGCACTTGATCTCGGCACCGGGCACGCCCGCGATCTCGAGCGGCAGGGCGACGTTGCCGTAGACCGTGCGCGAGCTCAGCAGGTTGAAGTGCTGGAAGATCATCCCGACCTCGCGCCGGATGCGGCGCAGCGCGGCGCCGCCGGCGCGGCCGACGTCATGCCCGGCGACGGTGACCGTGCCGGTTGTGGGCTGCTCCAGCCCGTTGACCATGCGCAAGAGCGTGGACTTGCCCGCGCCGGAACGGCCGATGATCCCGGTGATCGTGCCGGGGGCGACCTCGAGGCTGATGTCCTCGAGCGCCATGACCATGCCGGAGCCCTTCTTGGCGAAGGACTTTCCCAGCTTGTCGAAGGTGATCGCGGCACCTGATGTCTGCATTTCGGCCATACGAGTCTCTCGTTTTCGTCCGGCCTCCCCCTTGCGGCGCGATAGACCGGATATGGGCCGGGGACGCAAGCCCTGCCGGGGCGGCGAAAGCGCGGCAATTCCCTGCGGCGGAGTGTATCACGCCGGATGCGCAGGAGGGCGTTCCGGCTTGTGCCGGAAGGCGCGCGGCCTGTTCGCCGGGGCGCGCGGAGGGCCGGAGGATGTTCTTTTGTCGCGGAAAAGGTGGGTTGGCCCGCTTGCACCCCGGGGCTGCGGGCCCCGGGGCCGCGCCGGGCTAGCCCTGGCTGCGCACCGCCAGCCAGTCGCGCCAGCTTTCTTCGCTGCCGGCGAAGGCGTTGAGGTCGACATGGCCGCGCACCCCGGGCACCAGCCCGGTGCCGGTGTATTGCCAGAAGCTCCAGCGCTCGTCGGGGTAGCGCTCGGAGGGGTGCGCGGTGACCGAGCGCAGCCAGAACTCGTGCCCGCCGAGCGATCCGAGGTCATTGCGGGCGTAGAAGTCGGGGGTGGTGTAGATCACCGGAGCGGTGCCGTAGTGGCGGGTGACGATCGCGGTGAACTCGCGGATGCTGGCGCGCACCTCGTCGGCTGGCGGGCGGATCCGGCAGGTGGGCGACAGGTGGTTCCATTCCATGTCGAGGATCGGGGGCAGATCGCCGCTGCGCCGCGGCACGTTGGCGATGAACCACGCCGCCTGCTCGCGGGCCGGACGGCAGAAATAGTAGAAGTGGTACGCCCCCACCGGCACGCCCGCGGCGCGCGCGCCGGCGAAGTTGCCGGCGAAGGCCGGGTCGAGCACGTCGCCGCCCTCGGTCGCCTTGAGGTAGCCGAAGCGGATGCCGGCGTTCCGCGCCGTGTGCCAGTCGATCTGGCCCTGGTAGCGCGCCGCGTCGATCCCGTGCACCGGGTAATGCGCCGGGCCGAACCCGGTCCAGTCGTGCGGCTTGCTGTCGCCGAAGCGGTGCGGGATGCCCGCCGCGCGGTTCTCGCGGATGTAGAGGGCCTGCGTGTCGGTGCCGGAAGCGGCGGAGGTCCGCGGTGCCGGGCTGCCGCAACCGCTCAGCGTTGCGGCCAGCGCGGCGATCAGCGCACCCGCCCTCACGGTTGATCCGGGGCGTTTCGTGCTCATGGTCTGTCCTGCTCGTTGCCTGCCACGAGCCTAACGCGAAACGCGATTCCACGCATGATGTAGTTGTGCAACGCCGCCTGGTCCGCACGCAGGGCGCGAGCCGCCGGGGCGCGGTGGCACGCGGAAGGGCTCAGCGCTGCGCCGTGCGCCAGTCGGGGTGGATCCAGGGCTCGGCGTTGTCGCGGGGCAGGGGCTGCTTGCCGAGGATGTGGTCGGCGGCCTTTTCCCCGGTCATGATCGAGGGCGCATTGAGGTTGCCGTTGGTGATCTGCGGGAAGATCGAGCTGTCGGCGACGCGCAGCCCCTCGACGCCGATCACCCGGCACTCGGGATCGACCACCGCCATCGGATCGGAGGCCGCGCCCATCCGGCACGAGCCGCAGGGATGGTAGGCGCTCTCGGCATGGGCGCGGATGAAGGCGTCGAGCTCGGCGTCGCTCTGCACCGAGGCGCCGGGCTGGATCTCGTGGCCGCGGTAGGGGGCGAAGGCCTCCTGCCCGAAGATCTCGCGGGTGAGGCGGATGCAGGTGCGGAAGTCGGTCCAGTCGTCCTCGTGCGACATGTAGTTGAAGAAGATGCGGGGTGCGTCCCGGGGGTCGGGCGATTTCAGCGTCACCGCGCCGCGCGACTTCGAGCGCATCGGGCCGACATGGGCCTGGAAGCCGTGGCCTTCCGCAGCCGCCTTGCCGTCGTAGCGCACGGCGATGGGCAGGAAGTGATACTGGATGTCGGGATACTCGACGCCGGGTTTCGAGCGGATGAAGGCGCAGCTCTCGAACTGGTTCGAGGCGCCCGGCCCGCTGCGGCTGAGCAGCCATTGCGCGCCGACATAGGCCTTGCCGACAAGGTTCCAGTACTTGAAGAGCGAGACCGGCTGCGTTGCCGCCTGCTGGATGTAGAGCTCGAGGTGGTCCTGCAGGTTCTGCCCGACGCCCGGCCGGTCGGCGACGACCTCTATCCCGTGCTCGCGGAGCTGCGCGGCGGGGCCGATGCCCGAGTGCAGCAGCAGTTTCGGCGAGTTGATCGAGGAGGCGGCGAGGATCACCTCGCGCGTGGCGCCGATCACCTCGACCTTGCCCTTGCGTTCGATCTCGAGCCCGGTGGCGCGGCCGTTCTCGATGACCACCCTCCGGGCCAGCCCGCGCACCAGCGTGACGTGGCCGGTGGCGAGGGCGGGCTTGAGGTAGGCCTTGTAGGCCGACCAGCGCTCGCCCTTGTGGATGGTGGCATCGAACGGGCCGAAGCCTTCCTGCTTCTCACCGTTGTAGTCGTGGGTGGCCTCGTAGCCCGCCTGCACCCCCGCCTCGACGAAGGCGCGGGTCAGCGGGTTGTCGCGCTTGCCGCGCGAGACGTGCAGCGGGCCAGACCTGCCGCGCCAGTCCGGATCGCCGCCATGGCCGCCGTCCTTCCAGCTTTCCATGCGCTTGTAGTAGGGCAGCACGTCGGCATAGGCCCAGCCCCGCGCGCCCATCTCGTCCCAGGTGTCGAAGTCGCGCGCGTGGCCGCGCACGTAGACCATGCCGTTGATCGACGAGGACCCGCCCAGCACCTTGCCGCGCGGCGTGGCGAGGCGGCGCCCGCCCAGGTGCGGCTCGGGCTCGGACTCGAAGCCCCAGTCGTAGCGCTTCATGTTCATCGGGTAGGAGAGCGCGCCGGGCATCTGGATGAACGGCCCGGCGTCGCTGCCGCCGTATTCCACGACGATCACCTTCCGCCCGGCCTCGGCCAGCCGGTAGGCGATGGCGCAGCCTGCGGAGCCCGCGCCGACGATGACGTAGTCTGCCTGCATCGCGCCCTCCCTCAGAACGGCGCTTCGGTCGGGTTCATGCCGACGTAGACAGATTTCACCTGGCTGTAATGGGCGATGGCGGCCTTGGAGTTTTCGCGGCCGACGCCCGACATCTTGGAGCCGCCGAAGGGGGCCTCGACCGGGGTCAGGTTGTAGGCGTTGATGTAGCAGGTGCCCGCCTCGAAACCCGCCGCCATGCGGTGCGCGCGGGTGAGGTCGGCGGTGAAGACCCCGGCGGCAAGGCCGAATTCGGTGGCATTGGCGCGGGCGAGCGCCTCGTCCTCGGTGGCGAATTTCAGCACCGACATGACCGGGCCGAAGATCTCCTCGCGGGCGATGGTCATCTCGTCGGTGACATCGGCAAAGAGCGTGGGCTCGATGTAGAAGCCCTGGCCGTCCAGCAGCTTGCCGCCCTTCACGAGGCGCGCGCCTTCCGCGATGCCCTTGGCGATGAAGCCCTCGACGATGCCGCGCTGGCGGGCCGAGACCATCGGTCCGATGGTGGTCGCCTCGTCCATCGGATCGCCGATCACGGCATTGCCCATGCGCTCGGCGACGCGGGCGACGAAGCGGTCGTAGATGCCTTCCTGCACGAAGACGCGGGTGCCGTTCGAGCAGATCTGGCCGGTGGAGTAGAAGTTGCCGTTGATCGCCGCCGAGACGGCGCTTTCGAGGTCGGCGTCGTCGAAGATCACGATCGGGGACTTGCCGCCGAGCTCCATGGTGACATGGCGCATCCCCTCGGCGGCGGCGGCATAGACCTTGCGTCCGGTCGGCACCGAGCCGGTAAGCGAGACCTTGTCGACGCGCGGATCGCTCACCAGCGCGCCGCCGACGGCACTAAAGCCCTGCACGACGTTGAAGAGCCCGGCGGGCGCCCCGGCCTCGATCAGGATCTCGGCGAGCTTGAGTGCGGTGAGCGGCGTCATCTCGGAGGGCTTGAAGACCATGGCATTGCCGCAGGCGAGCGCCGGGGCGGCCTTCCAGCTGGCGATCTGGATCGGGTAGTTCCAGGCGCCGATTCCGACGCAGACGCCGAGCGGCTCGCGCCGGGTGTAGACGAAATCGCCGCCCGCGACGGGGATGTGCTCGCCGGTCAGCGTACCGGCGAGGCCGCCGAAATACTCCAGCGCGTCGGCGCCCGAGGCAGCGTCGGCGATCAGCGTCTCGGAGAGCGGCTTGCCGGTGTCATGGGTCTCGATCTCGGAAAGCTCGCGGTTGCGAGCGCGCATGATGTCAGCGGCGCGGCGCAGGACACGGCCGCGCTCGGTCCCGGACAGCTGCGCCCAATGCTTCTGCGCCGCCTTCGCCGAGGCGAGCGCGGCCTCGAGGATGGCCGGGGTGGCGGCGTGCAGGGTGGCGATCACCTCGCCGGTGTGGGGGTAGATCACCTCGATCGGCGCGCCCGCGGTGTCCTCGGCATAGGCGCCGTTGATGAAGTGGCTGCCGGCGGGTTGGTAGACAGTGGTCATGATCACTCCTGGGGTCCGGCGAGCGGCGCCATGGGGGAAGGGTCGGCCGCGGCCATGCAGATATCGTCGTTTTCGCGGATTTCGGTGCACTCGGCGGCGATGGCGCGCAGCACGTGCTGCGCCCCCTCCGAGCCGTCGACCTCGCCCAGCCGGTCCGCGGGGGCGAGCAGGGTGCGGGTGTCGAGCGCGTAGCGCAGGTAGAGCCCGTCGATGAGGCCGCCGACCCGCCGCGCCACGTCGGGGGCGCGTTCGCGAATCTTCGGGCGCAGCGCGTGCACCAGGTTGCTGTGCAGACGGCGGTGATAGAGCGACAGGAGGCGCCGCGCCTCCTCGGAGCGGAGGGCGAGTGCGTAAAAATTCACCCATGCCGAGATCGCCTCGCGGCGGAAGCTGGTCATGCCGAAACTGGCCCGCGCGATGGCGTGCAGGCGCTCTTCGGGCGTGGTCGTACCGGCCAGCGCCTCGGTCACATCGGCCCGGTACTCGGACAGGATCGAGCGCATTGCCGCAAGGAAAAGCGTATCCTTGTCGGTGAAGTAGTGGAACGCCAGCCCCGGAGACACCCCGGCGCGGCGGGCGATCTGGCTGGTGGTCACGTTGAGCGTGCCGGACTCGCCGATCTCGCGGATCGTCGCAGCGATCAGATCCCTGCGTCTTTCTTCCTCGGATTTGCGTGCCATGCGGGGGGTCCACGGATTTTTGGTTGCTTTTCTGGAATAGCCCGCCATTAATTGACTCGTCAATCAATAACTCAGAACGGCATCACGCTAACCTCAAAAGGGGACCCCATGAAATTCGTACTGACCACCTCCGCCCTCGCCATTTGCGCAAGCGCCGCCGCTGCGGATTGCTCGAAAGTCAGGTTCTCGGACGTGGGATGGACGGACATCACCGCCACCACGGCCGCGACCACGACCGTGCTGCAGGCGATGGGCTACGAGACCGAGATCAGCGTGCTGTCGGTGCCGGTGACCTACGTGTCGCTGAAGGAAGGCGACATGGACGTGTTCCTCGGCAACTGGATGCCCACGATGGAGGCGGACATCGCGCCCTACCGCGACGCGGGCACCGTCGAGACCCTGCGCGCCAACCTCGAGGGGGCGAAGTACACGCTGGCGACCAATGCCGCCGGGGCCGCGCTGGGGATCAAGGACTTCGCCGACATCGCCGCCCATGCCGATGAGCTCGACGAGACCATCTACGGCATCGAGCCCGGCAATGACGGCAACCGGCTGATCATGGACATGATCGAGGCGGATGCCTTCGGCCTCAAGGACTTCGACGTCAAGGAAAGCTCCGAGCAGGGGATGCTGAGCCAGGTCTCTCGGCTCAGCAAGAAGGACGATCCCATCGTCTTTCTCGGCTGGGAGCCGCATCCGATGAACGCCAATTTCGACCTGACCTACCTTTCGGGGGGCGACGAGTGGTTCGGCCCGGACTTCGGCGGCGCGACGGTCTACACCAACACCCGCGCGGGCTACGTCGAGGAATGCCCGAATGTCGGAAAGTTGCTGGAAAACCTCGTCTTCTCGTTGCAAATGGAGAACGAGATCATGGGGTCCATCCTCAATGACGGCGAAAAGGCGGATGCCGCGGCCAAGGCCTGGCTCACCGCCAACCCCGAGGTGCTCGACGGCTGGCTCGACGGCGTGACCACGCTCGACGGCGCGCCGGCGCTTCCCGCGGTGAAAGCGGCGCTCGGCCTCTGACCAGGCCCGGTGCATTCCGGCTTCGCGCCGCGGCGCGGGGCCGGTCGGCATCCTGCTATTGAATGCTCACCGAAAGGAGCGAAGCCTTGGATTGGCTCACTTCATACAAGATCCCCGTCGGCGATTTCGCGGCCGCCATCTTCGAGGGCATCCGCGATCACGCCGAGGGGCTTCTCGACCTGCTCTCGGTCGTGCTGGAGACGATGATCGAAGGGATCCTCTGGATCCTGCAGGAACCGCACCCGTTCATCATCATCGCCGTCTTCATGCTGATCGCATGGCTGCTGCAGCGCAGCTGGAAGATCTGCGCGCTGATCGCGCTCGGGTTCCTGTTCATCCTCAACCAGGGCTACTGGGAGGAGACGACGGAAAGCCTGACGCTGGTGCTGTCGGCCTGCGTGGTGTGCATGGCGATCGGCGTGCCGGTGGGGATCGCGGCGGCGCATCACCCGCGGCTCTACGCGGTGCTGCGCCCGGTGCTCGACCTGATGCAGACGCTGCCCACCTTCGTCTACCTGATCCCGGCGATCGTCTTCTTCGGCATCGGCATGGTGCCGGGGCTCATCGCGACGGTGATCTTCGTGCTGCCCGCGCCGATCCGGCTGACCCAGCTCGGCATCTCCTCGACGCCGCAGCAGCTGACCGAGGCGGTGAGGGCCTTCGGCGGTACCGACCGCGACGTGCTCTTCAAGGCCGAGCTGCCCTACGCGCTGCCGCAGATCATGGCCGGGCTCAACCAGACCATCATGCTGGCGCTCTCGATGGTGGTGATCGCGGCGCTGGTCGGCGCCGACGGGCTCGGCGTGCCGGTGGTGCGCGCGCTCAACCAGGTGAACACCTCGCTCGGCTTCGAGAGCGGGCTGGTGATCGTGGTGGTCGCCATCCTTCTCGACCGGCTGCTGAACTGGGGAGGCAACCGCAAATGACCGTAGCCGTGAAGATCGACAACGTCTCCATCGTCTTCGGCGCCGAGCCGGACGCGGCGCTGCCGCTGATGGACGAGGGGCTGGACCGCGCGACGATCCAGAAGCGCACCGACCAGGTGCTGGGCGTGCACGACTGCAACCTCGAGGTCGAGGAGGGCGAGATCCTCGTGCTCATGGGCCTCTCGGGCTCGGGCAAGTCGACGCTGCTGCGCGGGATCAACGGGCTCAACCCGGTGGTGCGCGGCGGCGTGCACATCCGCGAGGGCGAGCGCATGGTCAACGTCACCAGCGCGGCCCCCGCAGACCTGCGCCGGATCCGGCGCGAGCGCGTGGCCATGGTGTTCCAGCAGTTCGGCCTGCTGCCCTGGCGCTCGGTGGCCGAGAACGTCGGGCTGGGGCTGGAGCTTGGCGGCATGGCCAAGGCGGCACGGCGCGAGCGGGTGATGAAGCAGCTCGAGTTGGTCGGCCTGTCGAACTGGGCCGACAACAAGGTGGGCGAGCTGTCGGGCGGCATGCAGCAGCGGGTCGGCCTTGCCCGCGCCTTTGCCACCGAGGCGCCGATCCTGCTGATGGACGAGCCCTTCTCGGCGCTCGACCCGCTGATCCGCACCAAGCTGCAGGACGAGCTGCTGGAGCTGCAGGCGAAGCTGAAGCGCACCATCATCTTCGTCAGCCACGACCTCGACGAGGCGTTCAAGATCGGCAACCGGATCGCCATCATGGAGGGCGGGCGGATCGTGCAATGCGGCACGCCGAACCAGATCGCCAGCGACCCGGCGAATGACTACGTGGCGGAGTTCGTGGCGCATTCAAACCCGCTCAGCTTCCTGCGCGCCAAGGATGTGATGCAGCCCTCCGACGCCCCGGCCGAGGTCGAGGTGGACGAGGAGACCCCGGTGCTCGATTTCGCCGCCGCGATGACCGGCAGCAACCTGCCCGTCGCGGTGACGCGGAACGGCGTGCGGGTCGGCGCGGTGACCCCGGCCACGCTCTTGCAGCGGCTGGTGGCGAAGTGATCCGGCTGCCCGGTGGGTTCCCCGCCGGGCGGGCCGTCCGGCCTCAGCCCGCGTAGACCAGCAGCAGGTTGATCCGCGCCTGGCTGCGACGCGCCTCGCGCTCGAGCAGCGCCTGCCTGCGGGCAAGCTGAAGCTTCTCCAGCGCCCTTTGTCGGGCGTTGTAGAGCTCGCGGACGCGCGAGCCGCGGTTGCCGATCTGCACCGACAGGTGCGTCCCGGTGCCGGGGAAGAACCCGGCCACGTTGCGCTGCGCGAGGCGGAAGGCCTCGTCCGCGTCGAGCCAGGCCCGATAGGTTTTCAGCAAGAGTCGTCGTGATGCGGAAGCCATGCGTCTCCTCCCCAGGATGAGCCTCTCTCTCGACAGATCCCGAGTATAGGCGTTCGCGCCGCGCCTGTCAGTATCGCCCGATGTCGCAGGCGAGGATGTGAAGTCCCGGGGCGCTCAGCCGCCGGTGCCCGCGACCCAGGGCAGGATCTCGGCGACCATGCGCCCGGCGGCGCGGTCGAAGGCGGCGACGATGGTCGCGGTCTCGTCATCCGCGGCGGGCTCGCGCAGTTCGAAGGTGCGGCTCGCCACGACCGTCGCGTCGCGCTCGCGCACCAGGCGTAGCATCAGCCGCAGGTGGACCGAGACCGGCGCCCCCGCGCCGTAGCTCTCGGCCTGGAAATCCGTCAGCTCGCCCAGCAGCGCGTAGTCGCCCTGTCCGCCGAGCGGCGCGCGCCCGACCGAGGCGAAGGCGCCGGTCTCGGCAAGGCTGCGCACCAGCAGGGTCTGGACCATCGCGGGGGCCTCGTCCGACCAGCGCGCGCCGGGCAGGTACTGCGCCTGCAGCGGCGAGGGGCGTACCATGATCCGGTCGGTGGTCAGTGCGCCGCTGGCGATCGGCGTCTCGACCACCAGCTCGGCGCGCCCGCGCCCCGCCGCGCCCGCGATCGCCGGGGTGCGCAGCTCGTAGATGTCGAGCGGCTGCGAGGCGCTGTCGAGCGCCGAGATCGCGGCGCAGCCGGAGGTGCCGAGGGCAAGCAGGAGGGCGGGCAGGAGGGATCGCGGGAGCATGGCGTTACCTTCGGTATTCGGGGGCACGGTCGTCGAGGAAGAAGCGGCCGGGATCGCGGCGCAGCTGCGTGGTCAGCGCGTCGAGGTTGTCGATCAGCGCCCGCGCCTCGGCGGCGAGCCGGGCGAACTGGGGCAGGGCCGAGGCGGTGAAGTCGCGCAGCGCCGGGCGTGCGTCGCCGACCGCGCCCTCGAGCCCCGCGAAGGCGGCCGCGGCGGAACGGCTGGCGTCGCGCAGTTCGCGGGTGATGCCAGGGATTTCGTCAGAGACCTCGCCGATCGCGGTCTCGAGCCCGGCCAGCGTCTGGCGCAGCTGCTCGGTGATCTGCCGCGCGTCCTCGTTGATCACCTTGTCGGCCCCGTCGAAGGCGCGCTCGGCGGCCGAGAGCGCGCGGTCGCCGGTCGCAAGCGTGCCGTTGATCGCCGCGAGCGTCTCGTTGGCGGCGGCAAAGGTCGTGCGGGCGGCCTCGAGCGTGTCGGAGGCCTGACCGGCGAGCCCGTCCAGCTGCCCCGAGGCCGAGCTGAGATCGGTGCCGACGGTCTCGATGGTCTGCGCGGCGGAGCGCGTGGCGGTGCGGATGTCCTCGAAGATGGCGGAAAGCTGGGCGGGGCTGTCGCCGAAGCCGCGGATCAGCGCCGTCGCCTCGGTCGTCGCGCTGCGCAGCTCGGCCACCAGCGCGGCGGTGTCCCCGGCGAGCAGCCCGTCGAGCCGCTGCGCCGCGCCATCGACGCTGCGCGAGGTCTGGGACAACTCCTCGATGAGCGCATCGACCCGGGCGAGCGTCTGCTGCGCCTCGGTCAGCCGCGCCGTGGCGGCGCTGCCGGTCTCGGTGAAGGTGCTCGCCAGCGTCCCGGCCTGGTCGCTCAGCGCGGCGAAACGGGTCTCGATCTCGGCCACGGATCCCTGCAGCTGCTCGGTGGCGGGGCCGAGCCTTTCGGTGATGTAGGCCTCGGCTACCTTGGCCGTGCCGGTGCCCTGCGCGACGAAGCCGCGCGCCTCCTCGGACAGCGCGGTGATCGAGCGCAGCGTGTCCTGCGCCTCGGTCAGCACGCCGCTCACGTCCTTGCTGAGCCCGTCGATGCTGGTGTTGAACCGGTCGATCTCGGAGGCGAAGCCGGACACGGCGCCGGTCACGTTGGCGAAATCTTCGAGCGCGAGCGAGAAGTCGGCCGAGGCCTGCTCGACGTTCTGCAGGATGTTCTGCACCCGCTGGCTGTTGTCGCCGCCGAGCATCTGGCGCAGCTCGCGGACCATGGCGAGGGTCTCGTCGAGGATCTCGGGGGCGGACTCGGTGAGCGACTGCAGCGCCGACTGCCCGGCCTCGATCATCGGCACGCCGCCGCCGTCCTGCTGCGACAGCGGCCGCGCGCCGGGGCTGCCCGCGCTGATCCCGACATAGCCGACGCCGGTCACGCCCTGCGCCTCGATCGTCGCGACGGAGTTGCTGCGCACCGGCGTGCCGGCGGCGACCTCGACGCGCACGCGCACGGTGCCGTCATGCGCGGGCGAGAGGCCGAGCCCCACCACCTGCCCGACGGGTAGGCCGGCAAAGCGCACCTCGGACGAGACCGACAGGCCCGACACCGACGGGAAGTCGATGTCGTAATAGTCGAACTGCCGGTCGAGCTCGACATTGGCGAACCACAGCAGGAAGCCGAGCAGCCCGAGGAAGCCCGCGATGGCGAAGGCTCCGACAAGCACGTAGTTTGCGCGGGTTTCCATGGTCAGTCAGCCTTTTCGCGGGTCTCGACCGCATCGCGCGCCACGCGCGCCCGCGGTCCGGTGAAATAGTCCTGCACCCAGGGGTGATCGACCGTCAGCATGTCGGCAAGCGTGCCGGTGACCAGAACCCGCTTCTCGGCCAGGACCGCGATCCGATCGCAGGTTGCGTAAAGCGTATCGAGGTCGTGGGTCACAAGAAAGACGGTCAGGCCCAGCGAGGTGCTGAGCGTGTTGATCAGGTCATCGAAGGCCGAGGCGCCGATCGGGTCGAGCCCGGCGGTGGGCTCGTCGAGAAAGACGATCTCGGGATCGAGCGCCAGAGCCCGCGCCAGCCCGGCCCGCTTGCGCATCCCGCCCGAGAGGTCCGAGGGCGCGGCATCACCGGCGCGGTAGGGCAGCCCGACGAGCGAGATCTTCAGATCAGCCAGCGCCCGGCGCAGCGCGGGGGGCAGGCCCGGCACCTTGCCGAGCGGCACCTCGACATTCTCGCGCACGGTGAGCGACGAGAAGAGCGCGCCGTCCTGGAACATCACCCCCCAGCGCTCGTCGAGGCGCCTGCGCTCCTCGGGCGAGGCGGTCAGCACCTCGGTGCCGAAGGCCTCGATCTGCCCCGCTGCCGGCCGCTCGAGCCCGGTGATGGCGCGCAGCAGCACCGACTTGCCGGTGCCCGAGCCGCCGACGACGCCCAGCACCTCGCCGCGGTAGACGTCGAGGTCGAGCCCGTCATGCACCACGTGGCTGCCGAACTGGGTGCGCAGCCCGCGCACGCGGATCAGCACCTCGCGCGGGGCGGGGGCGCTCACAGCCCCACCTCGGCGAAGAAGATCGAGAAGAGCGCGTCGGCCACGATCACCGCAAAGATCGCGGTGACCACGGCGCTCGAGGTCATCCGCCCGAGCGATTCCGCGTCGCCCTTCACCTGCATCCCTGCATGGCAGCCGACGACGCCGATGATCACCGCGAAGACCGGCGCCTTCACCAGACCGACGATGACGTTGCTGATGTCGGTGTCGGCGATCAGCCGGGTGCGGAACATCGAGGGCGAGATGCCGAGCTCGATCCACGACATGAGCGCGCCGCCGAAAAGCCCCATGATGTCGGCGATCAGCCCGAGGATCGGCAGCATCAAGAGCAGCGCGAGGATGCGCGGCACGAAGAGCACGGTCACCGGGTCGAGCCCGAGGGTGCGCATCGCGTCGATCTCCTGCCGCATCTTCATCGAGCCGATGGCGGCGGTGAAGGCCGAGGCGGTGCGGCCCGCCACGATGATCGCGGTGAGCAGGATGCCGAGCTCGCGCAGCACCGAAATGGCGATGAGATCGACGACGAAGACCTCGGCCCCGAACTGTCGCAGCTGCGTCGCGCCCTGGAAGGCCAGCACCACGCCGATCAGGAAAGCCATGAGCGACACGATCGGCACGGCGCGCAGCCCGACGTCGTCGCAATGCGCGACGAGCGCGGTGAAGCGGAACTCGCGCGGGTGGATCAGCACGCGGGCGAGCCCCGCGATGAACATGCCGAGATATTCCAGCAGGCCGCGCAGGAAGAGCGCGCCGCCCATGACGCGCCGCCCGGTGGCCTCGAGCAGAGCCCGGATGCCGCGCGGCGCAGGCGCAGGCGTCTCCGGGACGGGCATGGCGCGGCGCACGGTGTCGAGGAGCAGCATCGCCCCGTCGCTGGCGCCGCGGAAGCTCAGCGCGCCGCCCGAGGCGCCGACGCGCTGCTCGAATTCGGCCAGCGCCCAGGCCCCGGCGGTGTCGATGCGCGAGACCCCCGAGAGGTCGACGGTGGAGGCGCGTTGCGCCCGGGACAGCTCGGCGTGCAGATCCGCGACCTCGTGCACGGTCAGCGGGCCGGACAGCGTGATCACGCCCTCCGCCGATGATTCTCCGTGCCCGACCTGCATTTGCCCTGTCGTCATGTGCCGCCGCACTCCGCGCCTATCCGTCTCATTTTGAAAGCTTTTGGCCAGTTTCGCCAGCGCAATCCGCGTCTCGGGGCAGGGCGGTTTGACGCGGGCCCGCGTCAGGAGCGCTTTGCGTCCCTCAACCGCTCCGTGCAGCAAGGGTCCAGCGCTCGCGCCGCCGCCGGTGCGCCGATGCTTGATTTTTGTGCAACTGCCCGGCCGAAGCGCTTTGACGGTGATTAAACGATTAATTAAAAGTTGACCGCGGGAAATCGCGCTGATTAATCGTTTCATCAAAGAGGGAACGGCATGGCCAGCATCAAGCAGATCGCACAGGACATCGGGGTTTCGGCCGCCACGGTCTCGAACGCGCTCACCGGCAAGGGGCGGGTCTCGAAGGAGCTGGCCGAACGCATCCGCACCCGCGCCGAGGAACTGGGCTACCGGCCGAGCAACGCCGCCCGCGCGCTGAAGACCGGGCAGAGCGGCATCCTCGGCCTTGTCATGCCCGACCTCACCAACCCGCTGTTCCCGCGCATCGCGCAGAACCTCTCGATCGCCGCCGAGGCGCGCGGGCTGGGCATCCTCATCGCCGACTCGCGCGGCAGCGAGGCACGCCAGAACGAGGCGCTGCACCAGCTTGTCGGGCGCGGCGTCGACGGGGTGGTGATCGTGCCGCAGAAGGGCACCTCGCCCGAGGCGCCGGGCCTGCCCATGGTGACGATCAACACCGCCCGCGATCCGCGCAACACCGTCTCGGCCGACCACGTCGGCGGCGGCGCCCTCATCGGCGCGCATGTCCGCGCGCTCGGCCACCGCAACGTCGTGCTGCTGGGCGGCGACCGCGTGTCGGACGTGCAGCAGGACCGCATGCGCGGCATGCGCGAGGGGCTGGGCGCGGATGCGGGCGTCGAGACTGAATGGGGTGACGCGGGCCTTGCCGCGCTGCCGGAGCGGGTCGGGCAGGGCGCCACGGCGATCCTTGCCACCTCGGACCTGCTGGCGCTGGCCGCGCTCTCGCACCTCGCGCGGGCCGGACTCGGCGTGCCACGTGACGTCAGCCTCACCGGCTTCGACGACCTGCCCTTCGCCACCGCCATGCACCCGGCGCTGACCACCACGGCGCAGGACGTGAGCGCCATCGCCGACTACGCGCTCGAGGTGCTGACCGGCCTCATCGCCGGGGCCGAGCGTCCCGAAACCGGCCACGCGGTGCCGATGCGGCTGGTGCCGCGCGCCTCCACCGCCGCGCCGCGCACCGACACGAGACCCAAGATCCCGACCAACACGGAGAGACTGCCATGAAGACCCAACTTTCGATCCTCGCGCTTGCCAGCGCGCTCGGCACCGCCGCCCATGCGGAAGACAAGACCCTGACCATCTCGGTCTATTCCTTCGCGCAGGACGAGTACAAGGAAGCGCTCTACGATCCCTTCGAGGCGATCTGCGGCTGCAAGCTGGTCGTCGAGACCGGCAACAGCGTCGAGCGCATGGCGAAGATCGAGGCCAATGCCGCCGACCCGGTGATCGACATGGCGGTGATCTCGACCCAGGACGCGCTGGCGCTGGCCCGCAAGGACCTGATCCAGCCGCTCGACAGCGCCAGGCTGAGCAACTTCGACAAGCTCTACGCCAGCGCCAAGGACCCGGTCGGCGACAACATGGCGGTCGGCTACACCTATTACGCGACCTCGATCGTCTACCGCTCGGACCTCGTCGACATCTCCAGCTGGAGCGACCTGCTGGGCGAGGAACTGGCCGGCCAGGTGGCGCTGCCCAACGTGACCACGACGCAGGGCCCGCTCACCCTGATGATGCTCGGCAAGGCGCTGGGGCACGAGGATGATTTCGGCCCGGTCATCTCGGAGATCGGCGCGCACGCGTCGGACATCGTGACCTTCTACTCGCGCTCGTCCGAGCTCGTGCAGCTGATGAACCAGCAGGAAGTCATCGCCGCGCCGGTGGGCCGCTTTGCCTGGGCCAGCTTCAAGGACGCGGGCCTGCCCTTCGCCTGGGCCGAGCCCCAGGAAGGCCAGGCCGGCGGCATGAACGTGATGGTCATGACCAAGGGCAACGGCAACGAGGATCTGGCCTACCAGTTCATGGACTACTGGCTCTCGACCGAGGTGCAGACCAAGATCGGCGAGATGTTGGTGGACAGCCCTGCCAACAAGGAAGTCGAGCTGAGCCCCGAGGCCGCCGACAACCTCACCTACGGCGCGGATGTCATTGAAAACCTGAACATCCTTCCGGCCGCCGAAGTTCTCGACAAGCGCGAGGGCTGGGTCGAGCAGTGGAACACCGAGGTGATCCAGTAATCGCGCCGGGGCGGTCTCGCCCCAGCGCCTCCTGCCATGGGCGCCGAATCCTCCTCGGTGCCCATGGCTCCCCTCACGGCCTCTGACGCGGCTCCAGACAGACGGGATCTCTCACCATGTTTCGCAACACGCGCGAAGGGCTGGCACTGGCCCTTCCGGCCGCCATCTTCTCGACGCTGCTCTTCCTCGTGCCGGTGTGCATCCTGCTCTCCGAAGCGTTCCGGGCGGGCGGCAGCTGGTCGCTTCAGGGCTACATCGACTTCTTCTCCACGCCGCTCAACCGCACGGTCTTCCTGCGCACGCTGAAGCTCGGCGTGCTGGTCGCGGGCACGGCGGCGGTGATCGGCTATGCCGCGGCCTTCTGCATCGTGAACCTCGGCCCGAAGTCGCGCGGCAAGGTGTTCGGCATGGTGGTGCTGCCGCTGATGATCTCGCCCGTCGCCCGGACCTACGCCTGGATCGTCATCCTCGGCCGTACCGGCATCGTCAACGAGGCGATCACCGGGCTCGGCCTCTCGGACACGCCTCTGCGGCTGCTCTTCACCGAGACCGCCGTCTTCCTTGGCCTGCTGCAGCTCTTCCTGCCGCTGATGATCATCTCCCTCGTCTCGGCGATGGAGAACATCCCGCGCGACGTGATCCCCGCCGCCCGGGTGCTGGGGGCAAGCTGGTTCGCGGTCTTCTTCAAGGTGATCCTGCCGCTCACCAAGGAAGGTCTCGTCATCGGCGGCACGCTGGTCTTCACCGGCGCGCTCACCGCCTACATCACCCCGGCGATCCTCGGCGGCTCGAAGGTGCTGATGCTCGAGACGCTGCTCTACCAGCGGGTCAACGTGTCCAACGATTTCGTCTCGGCCAGCGTCATCGCCATGATCCTCATCGTCATGTCCTTCTCGGCGAACCTGCTGCTGAAGCGCATCGCCACCGCCCGGAGCTGACCACATGCGCCATCTCGCCAACTGGTCCATCCTGGGCCTGACGCTCACCTTCCTGATCGGGCCATTCCTGATCATCATTCTGGCCGGGGCCTCGGCCACCGACTACCTCGCCTTCCCGCCCGAGGGGCTGACCCTCAAGTGGTACCTCAAGGTCTTCACCGTCGAGAGCTTCCGTGCCTCGTTTGCGCTTTCCATGGCGCTGGCGGTCTTCGGCACCTTCGCGGCGCTGCTGCTCGGGGTGCCCGCGGCCTATGCGCTCAACCGCTACGACCTGCCGGGGGCCGAGACGCTGCGCACCATCGTCGCAGCCCCGATCATCGTCCCCGGCATCATCGTCGGCCTTGCGCTCTTGCGCTACATCGTGGTGCCGACGGGGATCACCGTGACCGTGGCGCTCTTCATGGCCCACACCGCACTGGTGCTGCCCTATGCCGTGCGCGTCGTCTCCTCGTCGATGACCAACCTGCGCGCCGACATGGAAGAGGCCGCCGTGCTGCTCGGCTGCTCGCGGCTTCAGGCCTTCACCAAGGTGGTGCTGCCGAACATCCGGGGCGGGGTGCTCGCCGCCTTCATCCTCGGCTTCGTCACCTCCTTCAACCAGGTGCCGGTCTCGCTGTTCCTCTCCGGTCCCGGCGTCCGCACCCTGCCCATCGACATGCTCGCCTACATGGAGATCACCTTCGATCCCTCCGTCGCCGCGCTTTCTGCGCTCCTCGCCTTCATGTCGCTCGCCATCGTCTTCACCGCCGAACGCCTGCTGGGATTCTCTCGCTATGTCTGACGCCTTCGTCCAACTCACCGACCTCACCCTCAGCTACGGCAAGTCGGTCGCCGTCCCGACCCTGAACCTGTCGATCCGCGAGGGCGAGCTGATCGCGCTCCTTGGCCCGTCCGGCTGCGGCAAGACCACCACCATGCGCTCGATCGCCGGGCTGCTTGCGCCCACCGGCGGCACCATCACCATCGACGGGCGCGACGTGACCCGCGTGCCCGCCAACAAGCGCGGCATCGGGCTGGTGTTCCAGAGCTACGCGCTCTTCCCGCATCTCACCGCCTTCGAGAACGTCGCCTTCGGCCTGCGCCTGCAGAAACTGCCCGAGGCCGAGATCAGGTCGCGCACCGAGGAAGGGCTGGCGACCGTCGGCCTGACCGGTTTCGAGAAGCGCAAGCCCGCCGAGATGTCGGGTGGCCAGCAACAGCGCGTGGCGCTGGCGCGCTCTCTGGTGATGCGGCCCAAGGTGCTGCTGCTCGACGAGCCGCTCTCGAACCTCGACGCGCGGCTGCGGCTCGAGATGCGCACCGAGTTGCAGCGGGTGCAGAAGGAGACCGGGATCACCATGGTCTTCGTCACCCATGACCAGGCCGAGGCGCTGGCGCTCGCCGACCGCATCGTGCTGATGAAGGATGGCAGGATCGAGCAGCTCGGCACGCCCGCCGATCTCTACGCCCGGCCCGAGACGGCTTTTGCCGCCGAATTCATGGGCTTCGAGAACATCTTCAAGGTGGAGGGCAGCGAGGTGGTCACGCCGAAGGGCCGCCTGCCGCTGGAGGCCCGCCCGGAAAGCCCGATCCTTGCATGGCGCCCGGACGCGGTGACCGTGGGCAGCGGCCCGCACGAGGGCCGCGTCGCCGCCTGCAGCTTCGCCGGGGCACACCGCGAATATGTCATCGACTCCGCGCTCGGCCCGATCAAGGCCGACGCCGCCATCGCGCTGCCCGAGGTGCCGCTGGGCCAGACCATCCGCTTCGACCTGCCGCTTTCGACCGCGCGGGGCCTTGCGGCATGAGGCTCTGGGTCGACACCGACTACGGCTTCGACGACCTCTGGGCGCTGCTGCTGCTGCGCCGCCACGGCGCGGTGGTCGAGGGCATCTCGCTGGTCGCCGGCAATGCGCCGCTGCCGCAGGTCATCGCCAATGCGCTCGGCGCGGCGAAGGCCTACGGGCTCGATGCCCCGCTGCACGCCGGGGCCGAGCGGGCACTGGTGCGCGAGGTCGAGACCGCGCAGGCGATCCTCGGCGAGAAGGGCATGGACAGCCGTGGCCGCTTCCTTCCCGACGTGGACGGCCCGCAGCCGCCCGCCGATGGGGTCGAGGCGCTGGCCGAGTGGCTGATGCAGGACGGCCCGCGCCCGGTGCTCGCGCTGGGACCCCTGACCAATATCGCGCTGCTGGTGCAGCGCTTCCCCGAGGCCGCCGCGCGCATCACCCGGCTGGTCTGGATGGGCGGCAGCAACGGGCCGGGCAACCATTCGCCGCTGGCCGAGTTCAACGCGCTCTGCGATCCCGAGGCCGCGGCCATCGTCGCCGACGCGGGGCTGCCGCTCGAGGTGATCGACCTGATGATCTGCCGGCAGGCGACCTTCGGCCCCGAGGACATGCCGGACACCGATCCTCTCACCGCCGACCTGCTGGGCGGCTATCTCGACATCGGTCTGAAGCGCGGCCGCCCGGGCATGGCGATCTACGATCCGGTCGCCGCGCTCGCCATGGTGCGCCCCGAAGCATTCGCCTTCGAGCGCCAGAATTTGACCGTCTCCACCGCGCGGGACGAGAGCTACGGGGCGACGCGCTTCGCCGCGGATCCGCAGGGGCTCACCCGCCTGCCGCTCACCCCGCTGGAAGACATCGCGCGTCTCTGCCTCGACGCGCTGCGACAGGAGGCGCCGCATGGCCTTTCCGAGTGATCTCAACGACCCCGCGCTGCGCGCGCGGGCGGTGAAGGCCGCGCGCGGCGAGGCGCCGTTCGATCTGCTGATCGAGGGTGGCACCGTGCTCGACATGGTGACCGGCCGCAGCCGCAAGGCCGACATCGGCGTCACCGGCCCGCTCATCGCCAGCGTCCACGCGCCGGATCCCGCGCGCCCCGCCACGCAGCGGATCAGCGCGCGCGGCATGACCGTCGTGCCGGGCTTCATCGACAGCCACATGCACGTGGAAAGCTCGATGATCACCGCCGCCGAATACGCGACCGCCGTGGTGCCGCGCGGGGTGACCACCGCGCTCTGGGATCCGCACGAGCTGGCCAACGTTTCGGGCGAGGACGGGCTCGGCTATGCCTGCGACGCGACCCGGGGCCTGCCGCTGCGCCTGCTGCCGCTGGTGCCGACCTGCGTGCCCTCGGCCCCCGGCTACGAGACCAGCGGCGGCGACTTCACCCCCGAGACCGTGGCGCGCTGGCTGGCGCGCGAAGACACCCATGGCGCGGCCGAACTGATGACCATGCGCCCGCTGCTCGAGGGGGACGCGCGCGTCGCCGGGATCGTGCAGGCGGGGCTCGACGCGGGCAAGCGGGTCTGCGGCCATGCGCGCGGGCTGACGGATGGCGACCTCGCGGGATTTGCCGCCGCCGGGGTCGAGACGGACCACGAACTGACTGGCGCGGACGACCTGCTCGCCAAGCTCGAGGCCGGGTTCACCATCGAGCTGCGCGGCTCGCACGAGCACCTGCTGCCCGGGTTCGCCGAGGCGCTACTGGGCCTTGGAGAGATGCCGCAGACGGTGACGCTCTGCACCGACGACATCTTCCCCGATGACCTTCTCCGCAAGGGCGGGCTCGACGGGGTGATCCGCATGCTGATCGCCTGCGGCCTGCCGCCGCTCTGGGCCTACCGCGCCGCGACGCTTAATGCCGCGAGCCGGATCGGGCGGCCCGACCTCGGCCTCGTCGCGCCGGGGCGCCGCGCCGACCTCGTGCTGCTCGCGGACGTCGCGGAGGTGCGCGCCGCGGCGGTGATCGCCGATGGCGCGTTGGTCGCGCGGGACGGCAGGCTCACCGAGGAGCCCAAGCCCGCCCATGTCCCCGCCGCGCTGCGCGCGACGATGCGGCTGGATGCGGTGCGCCCCGAGGATTTCGAGGTCCCGGCGCGGGGGCCCTTCGCGCGGATCGCGACGCTCAGCAAGCCGCGCTTCCCGGTCTGGGGCGAGCGGCGCGTGGCGGTCGAGGATGGCGGGCTGGTGCTGCCGGAGGACATGATCCGCATGGGCATCGTCAACCGCCACGGCGCGGACACGCCGATGCGCGTCGCCTTCCTCGAGAGCTGGGGCGACTGGCGCGGTGCCTTTGCCACCACGGTCTCGCATGACAGCCACAACCTCACGGTCTTTGGCCGCCGCCCCGAGGACATGGCCGCCGCCGCCAACGCGGTGCGCAAGGCGGGGGGCGGTGTCGCCGTCGCCGCCTGCGGCAAGGCGCTGCACTGCCTGCCGCTGCCGATCGCGGGGCTGATCAGCGACGCGCCGCTGGCCGAGGTCGCCGAGAGCTTTGCCGCGCTGCGCGCCACGCTCGACGGGCTGGTCGGCTGGCAACCGCCCTACCTCGTGTTCAAGGCGCTCTTCGGCGCCTCGCTGGTCTGCAACCCGGGCCCGCGGCTCAGCGACGTCGGGCTGGTCGATCCCTTCGAGGGCAGGGTGCTGGAAAGCTGCGTGCTGGAGGACGGGCTGGCCTGAGCGACGCGTGACCTTGCGGCATCTCCGGGCGGCGCGGGCAGTAAATACTTGAGATGGAAGTCCTTACCCGCAAATCTCCTTATGGGAGAGAAGAGGGAGGACTTCCATGAAGATCAGAGCCGCGACGCTGGCGCTATTGGCCAGCGCGTCCTATTGCTACGCCGACCCGACGCCCGAGGCCTGCAGCGCGCTGCGCGACACGGTGTTTTCCGGCGGCTTCGTCACCTCGGCGCGGGTGATGAGCCCCGAGGGGCTGCCGCAATATTGCGAGGTGCGCGCCACGGCGCTGCCGGCGATCTCGATCGAGGTGCGGCTGCCGATGTCGGGCTGGAACGGCAAGTTCTACCAGTCGGGCTGCGGCGGGTTCTGCGGCATCCTCGGCCGGGCCGACACCGGCGAGTCCTGGGTCAATGCCATGCGTCCCGGGCTCCAGCGCGGCTATGCCACGGCAACCTCGGACAGCGGCCACCACGCGCTCGCGGTCACCGAGGCGAGCTGGGCGCAGGGCAACCCCGACGCCGAGCGCGACTGGGGCTGGCGCTCGATCGGCGAGACCAACCGCGTCGCGCAGGTGATGATCGACGCCTTCTACGGCGCCTCCGCGAGCCAGGCGATCTTCCAGGGCTGCTCCACCGGCGGGCGCATGGCGCATGTCGCGGCGCAGCGCTACCCCGAGATGTTCGACGGCATCATCTCGGGCGCGCCGGCGATGGATTACACCGGGCTCGTCGGCACCGCGATGTCCTGGGTGATCCAGGCCAATACCGCGGCGGACGGCAGCCAGATCCTCGGGCCCGACGAGGCGGCGAAGATCGGCGCGGCGGTGATCGAGCAATGCGACGCGGCCGACGGCACCGAGGACGGGCTGATCGCCGACCCGCGCGCCTGCGAGGTGGATTACTCCGGCATCGGCCTCAGCGAGGCGCAGCTCGGCACGCTGGCCAAGTGGCGGCAGGGCCCGCGCGATGCGTCGGGCAAGCAGCTTTATCCGGGCGGCATCCCCGAGGGGTCCGAGCCCTTCTGGTGGCTCTGGCTGACCGGGAACGGGCAGGGCGCGGGCAACCTTGTTGCCGCCTTCAACGCCGGTTTCACCCGCCACATGGCCTTTGCCGAGGATCCCGGCACGGACTACTCGCCGCTTTCCTTCGACTTCGAGACGGACCCGGCGCGCATGGCGACGGCGGCTTCGGTCTACAACGGCGACAGCCCGGATCTTGCGGCCTTCCGCGCGGCGGGCGGCAAGATGATCGTCTACCACGGCTGGGCAGATTCCATCGTCACGCCCTACAAGACCATCGAGTGGTACGAGCAGGCTTCCGAGCTGGCCGGGGGTGAGGAGGCGCTGGCGGAGAACGTGAAGCTCTTCATGGTGCCCGGGCTCGACCATTGCGGCATCCTGCCGGGCGCCGGCGGGGTGAACTGGTCCTCGCTCGACCCGATGACCCCGCTCGAGGCCTGGCTGAACGAGGGCACGGCGCCGAGCTCGATCCTGGCGCAGTGAAAATGAATGCCGCCCGCCGTGGTGTACGGCGGGCGGCAATTTTACGGGCAAGGTTCCGGGACGGGCGCCGTCACTGCACCTCGACAACCACGCTCTCGATCCCGCCGGTGAACTTGAACGGCGGCTGGTAGGCCGAGGTGACGGGCTGGCCGCTGTCCTCGCCGATGCCGAAGGTGTCGATGCCGAAGCGGCCCGCGACTGTCGACTCCATCGAGCCCGTCGCCACCTCGGTGCCATTGACCGACAGGGTGATCTCGGCGCCCTTGCCGGCCTCGCCCTCGGCGCCCTGGTAGGCGAAGTCGAGGGTGATCTCGGCCTCGCCCTCGGGCAGCGGCTCGCTGCCCTTCACCTCGGTGTGCTTCTCGAAGAGGTTGTAGTCGAAGATCGGCACCCCGGCATCGAGATAGAGCGACATGCCCGCGGCGACGCCGCCGAAGCCCATGATCACGCCCTCGGTCCCGGCGCCCTCGGTGTCGACCTTGGCGGTCAGCGTCCAGGATCGGTTCTTCATCGGCGGCGCGGCGGGCTCGGCGATGCGGATCGCGCCCGCGTAGTAGGTGAAGGTCTTGTTGCCCTCGACCGCGCCCGGCACCGGCGGCTTGGCGATGGCAAGCCGGGCCGAGCCGCGGTCATCGAGCGGCAGCACGCCGTATTTCTCGAAGGCCTCGTCAAGCATCGCCTTCAGCTCTTCCAGCTTCTCGGGGTTCTCGGCGGCAAGGTCGTTGGCCTCGGAGAAATCCTCGTCGAGGTTGTAGAGCTCCCACTTGTCCTTGTCCCAATTGCCCGGCGCGTAGTCCTGCCGCCAGGGGAAGGTGTGCTGGGCATTGGCCTTCCAGCCGTCGGCATACATCGAGCGGTTCGAGAAGACCTCGAAATACTGCTGGGTGCGGCCCTTGAACTCGGGGTCGGTGAAGCTCGACAGGAAGCTCTCGCCCTCGAGCGGCTTCTGCTCGACGCCGTTGACGCTTTGCGGCATCGGGATATGCGCCGCCTCGAGGATGGTCGGCACCACGTCGACGAGGTGCAGGAAGGCGGTGCGCGGCGCGTCGTCGTGCTGGATCTTCGCCGGCCAGCTGATCACCATCGGGTTGCGCGTGCCGCCGAGGTGCGAGGCCACCTGCTTGACCCACTGGAAGGGCGTGTTGCCCGCCCAGGCCCAGCCGACCGGGTAATGCGGCTCGGATTCCGGCCCGCCCAGCTTGTCGATGTTGGCCTTGATATCCTCGAGGTTCGAGGGAATGCCGTTGAGGTTCATGATCTCGTTGAGCGTGCCGTCGGGCCCGCCCTCGGACGAGGCGCCGTTGTCGCCGACGATGTAGATCACCATGGTGTTGTCGGCGTCGGGCAGTTCCTTCACCGCCGAGAGCAGCCGTCCGACCTCGTGGTCGGTGAAGGCGAAGTAGCCGGCGAAGTTCTCCATGAGGTCGTCATAGACCTCCTTCTGCACGTCGCTGAGCGTGTCCCAGGCCGGCACCCAGTCGGGGCGCGGGGTCAGCTCGGTGCCCTCGGGAAGGATGCCCATCTCGAGCTGTTTGGCGAAGACCTGGTTGCGGTACTCCTCCCAGCCCATGTCGAAGGCACCGTCGAACTGCTGCCGCCACTCGGCGGTGACGTGGTGCGGCGCGTGCATGGCGCCGGGGGCGAAATACATGAAGAAGGGCTTGCCCGGCGCGACCGACTTGGCGAACTTCATCCGCGCGATGGCGCGGTCGGTCATGTCGGTCATCAGGTGATAGCCCTCTTCGGGCGTCTTGTCGGGCTCGACCGGGACGGTGTTCTCGAAGAGCACCGGGTAGTACTGGTGCGTCTCGCCCGAGTTGAAGCCGTAGAAATAGTCGAACCCCATGCCGGTCGGCCAGCGGTCGAACGGTCCGGTGACGGTCTGCTCCCAGTCGGGGGTGTTGTGGTTCTTGCCGAACCACCAAGTCAGGGCATCAGTATTGATTTTATTGCGAATTTTTTCCGTTTTGTCCCACGTTGATTTGGCGTGGGACACTTTGGGGCATCACCAGAGCTTTAGGCCGCCCACCATCTTCATCGCCTCATGCGCCATCCGGCGCCGCTCGGCGCTCTTCGTGTAGATCGAGGACGTTGTCGGTTCCGTGTGCGTGAGGATCGACATGATCTGCAGCTCCGAGCAGCCCAACTCCCCTAGAAGTCCTCCCAGCGCCTTGCGCAGGCCATGCGAAGATCGATCGGACAGGCCTGCCTCGGCGGTCCAGCAAGACACGCTGTTCCCCAAGACATCCGGGCTGCCTAGGGGACGTCCTTGCTTGCCGAGAAGGTAGGTCTTGCCCTGCACGGTCATTCCGCGCGTGGCGGCGAGCAGCTGCGGCGCCATGGGCAAGCTGGCCGGCGCGCTGCCCTTCTTGCCAGGTTGCCAGTCCAGCCAGGTCATACCTTCGCGCTGAACCTCATGCCCGCGGCCGAGAATGGTCAGGTCGCCGCGGCGCGCCCCGGTAAAGAGGGCGAGGATAAGCCAGAGCCGGGGCATCGAGCCCTCTGGGTGGTGCGCCAGGAACTTCTTCACGTCTTGAGTCGTCCACGGTACCGCCCCGCCCCTGCCTCGGTGCACACGCCGGATGCCGGCCGTCGGGTTCGACTGCACGCGGCCCTTCTCCAGTGCCCATTCATAGGCCGAGCGCAGGGCCTTGATGCAGTTGTCGGCCTGCGCGGTGCGGGCGCCCCAGTGATCGCGCACGTGTACCATGGCCTCGCGGGGCAGGTCACAGTGCAGCGATCCGATACGGTCCCCCTCTGGGGTGATGACCTCCCGGGCGCGAAGCATGAGGCTCTTTCGCTGGCGCAGCGTGGCAATTGACGCGGCCCCGCCCTCGACCTTCGCCTCGAGCGCAATCAGGTAATCGTCGATCAGCGCATCCAGAGACGTCGCCGGCGCACAGGATTTCTTCTCCACGACCTCGATCGTGTGGCCCGCTCGCGCAGCCCAATAGTGCTCGCTGAAGGTGGGATCTTCGGGCCCAACGGGGATCACGATGCGGCGCTTCGGGTTACCCTCGACGCGCACCCGATGGCGGATTGCTCCACTCGGCAACCGCTCAGGCACGTAGCCCTTGAACCTGACCTGCACGTCGCTCATCCCTTCGTGTGCCCCCAGCGCTTGGGTTCAGCTTGGCCCGAAGTGCGAGATTCTTCTACGCCCTTGTCCTTGGCTTCCACTGTGAAGCTGCCGTCAGAGCCAACTCGGACGGTACCAGGTGCCATGCCGCAGGCCATCAGCGCCTCGAGGACGTTTTTGACAGCGGCGCTGGAGGGGCGCGCGCGTGCCATGTCAGCATCCCTCCGCGCGGTCGAGGCGCTCGATCTCGGCGATGAGCAGCGCGGCTGCCTTGACCAGATCGCGCCGCGCCGTAGTGGGCTTCCACCATTCCGGCGCCCACGGCCATTCCGCCGGCACCTCGGCGGAGCTCCAATCGTGATGCGCGCAGCAGACGTAGCAGCCGGCCGCCTCGGCGAGTTCGCCGCCATCGTGCTGATTGTCGTGCTCCTCGGTCCAGCCCTCTTGCATGATTTGCCGGCGGCGCTCGGCGAGGATGTCGAACTCGGCTGGTGTGAGCTGATGCGCGAAGTCCATCACTTCGAGCTCGGCCGGGGGCAGCTTGTGCGGTTGATCTTTCATAGTGCCTCCGGGGTTAGCTGGACTGCGCGCTTTCGCGCCTGCAAAGTTCGTCTTCCGCCCAATCACGGGCGGCTTCGTAGTCGTGAATTTCCGGGCTGTCCGGCTCGTCTATGATGTCAATTTCACCGGCTAGACGCGCGTCGAGTGCCTCGACGATAGCCCGAAGGCGGCGCTTTGTTAGAAGAGTTCTGGCCATGTCGGCCTCCGGAGTTATCTGGAAGGTTTCGGTGGTGGCGGGGTCATCGGCCAGTCTCCGGCAATGAGGCTCCAGCCTCTGGCGGCGATGTTCCACGGCACGTTGCCGGTCTCGTCCCGCTGCCATGCACCGGCGATGCCACAAGCGCATTCGAGCCTGACCCAGAACCCAGTACGCCAG
Organism: Salipiger sp. H15; assembly: GCF_040409955.1. Lineage (NCBI taxonomy): Bacteria > Pseudomonadati > Pseudomonadota > Alphaproteobacteria > Rhodobacterales > Roseobacteraceae > Salipiger > Salipiger bruguierae. The sequence goes on along the minus strand of NZ_CP123385.1, from coordinate 86,403 downwards.
CGGAACCGATGGCGGAGTTTCGGGCCTCCGCAGATGCTGTGGCATCCCGGGCAGGGTGCGACGCCTATTCTCGGGATGTATCCCATGGTGCCTCCGAGGTTAGGTGGAGTGGGGGTTGCAGGTCGGGCACGGTTGCCCGCGTCGGTTCTCGGCGACCGTCCAGTGATCGACGATCCAGCCGGTGTCATGGCCGCATTGTCCGCATTCGAAACGGATTCCGGGCGCGCCGCCGGGCAGATGCCCCGCGTCGGCGACGTGCATGCGCTTCACGGTCGGGCTGCGGGCTAGGTCAGCCTTGTGGAAGAGCAAGGTCATGCTGCTTCAATCGCGGGCATTCCTTTAGTTGCCCAAACAGCCGCCGCCTCAATATGTTGTGGCCCCGTTTTTTTACACTTGAGGAGCCGAATTTTTTCAACAACTTTCGGTTGAATGGTCTCGACATGCGGGCTGACGCGATGCAGCGTCACGTCAGTCCGTGAGTGGACTAACGAGTCCGAAGACCCTCTGAGCCAAAATACCGGAATTTTCCCGGAGCCAAGGGGTAGGGCGCTTTCTTGAAGACAGTACCTTTTCATCACCAATCGCCCCGGTTTGGACATCTTGCCCCATTCCGGGGTTTTTGGTTTGCCACAGATACTCATGCCGCAACCTCCTGAGCTTCGACCAAGTGCGCGCAGTTCGACCGCACCAGCGCCTCGGCCAACGGCGGGCAGACGCTGTTCCCGACGCAGGAGACCTGCACGTCCTTCGGGAAGGCCTCGAAGTCCCAGTCGTCACCACGCTCGTGCCAGACGCCCTCGATCACGTAGTCGGACGGGAAGCCCTGCGCGTTGAAGAGCTCGCGCGGGGTGAGCATCCGCATACCCACATCGACGATGATGAAGGACGTGCCGCCGATCTCGAGGGTGACGAACTCGCGGTCATCCCAGAGACCGTGCTGGCGCAGCAGCTCGGCCACCTGGCGGGCGCGGGGCGCGTGGGTGTCGTCGAAGGGCGGAGCTGCGAGCTCGGCCTGCATGGGCACGATCCGGTCCTTGGTGGTAATCGTGTGCATGGGTTCGGTGGCGGGGGCGCCATCGCCGGTGCCGTAGTATTTCGCCAGCCATGCCGCGACGGGCGTCTGGTGGCTGCCCGAGTTGGTGACGGTCGAGATCGGCTCACCAGCGGGGCGGCCCGGGTGAACGCCGCGCCCGTCATTGTTCTGTTGGGCGAGGAAAGCCGCGACCGGGTACTGCTTCACGCCGCCCGCCACGACGGTGTTGAGCGGCGCGGTGATGTCGAGCGCGCGGGGCGCCTGGCCTTTCCGCTCGCCGTTCCCGACATGCACCATGGTCGCGGCGATCATGCTGTTCTGGTCTTTCTTGCTCGCGCAGATGGTGTGGTGCGGATCCTTGATCGACCGGCAGCGGCCGCCCTGCTGCGCGTAGGTCAGCACCGGCGACACGACGGCGCTGTGGTTGCCTTCGGCGCAGACGGTGGGGTGAGGCTGCGCCACGGGGCCCATGCGGCGTGTGGTGCCCTTCAGGCTTGCCAGCACGGGCGCGACCACGGCGTGCGAGATGCCACCCGCAGTGATCACGCCATGCGGCTCGGTGAGCGGGTATTCCCGGCGCCCGCCGCTGTCGCCGTGGGCGATGCTCACCAGCGAGGGCGTGACCAGCGCCTTCTCGCCGCGGTTCGCGCCGGTCACGGTGCGCAGCGGATCGTCGAGGTCCTCGGTGCGTGCGCCGTGGGTCAGGTTGACCAGGAAGGGGCGCTCGGCGTCGAGCACGTAGCGGCGAAGCCCTTTGGCCACCCGGGCGAGGGTGTTGTCGGCCAGCGGCCGAACGGCGCGGAGGCCGTGCTTTTCCATGACCTCGGCCTTGGTGGCGAAGATGCTCGGGCAGGGCAGCGACCAGTCGATGCATTCCGCCGCGGTGCGCCACGGCAGCAACTTGCCCGCCATCACCTCTGGCGAGTCCGGCGCGCCATGGGTCGGCGCTGGCCAGACGATGCGCTGGCCGTCGAAGCGGATGGCGACGAAGAGCCGCTTGCGGATCGTCGGCGCGCCGTAGTCGCAGGCGCGCAGCTCGCGGCGCTCGATCTTGCCGCTGAGCTTGCGGATAGCCTTGCACCAGGTGGCGAAGGTCTCGCCCTTGCGGTCGGGGCAGGGCATCAGGCCGCGCTCGGTCTCGATCAGCGGGCCCCAACCGGCGAACTCCTCGACGTTCTCCATCAGCACGACGTCGACGCGCCCGCCGCTCTTCTGGATGCGCTCGATCCAGCCGGGGATGATCCACGCGAGGTCGCGGATGTTGCGCGCCACGGGCTTGCCGCCCTTGGCCTTGCTGAAGTGCTTGCAGTCCGGGCTGAACCACATGAGGCCGATGTGCTTGGCCGCGAGATGGTCGAGCGGATCGACGCGGTAGACGTTCTCGGACAGGTGCAGTGTCTCGGGGTGGTTCGCCGCGTGCAGCGCCAGCGCCGCCGGGTTGTGGTTGATCGCGATGTCGGGCCCGCGGCCGAGCGCCTGCTCGATGCCGGTGCTCGCCCCGCCGCCGCCGGCGAAGCTGTCGACGATCAGCGGCAGGCCGTTGAGGGCGCGGTCGGGCAGCTCGGGGAAGTCGAAGGTGTCGCGCATCAGTAGACCTCCGAAAAGGAGCGGATCGCCGATGCGAGCAGTGAAAGGACAAAGCTGAGCAGAGAGACGCCGCCGATGACGATGATCGCGAAGACCAGGACGCCGACCCACCATCCCTCGGGCAGCAACGGCTCGCGGCGCTCGGTGCCTTGCGGCTTGAGCGGGGGCAGTTCGGCCGACTTGCGGTGAGCGTGCTCGCCCATGGAGGGCGGCGGTGCGATGGGTGCGGAAAGGACGTCCTGCATCAGTCCATCCCCAGCGTGGCTTTGTACATTTCGAGCACCGCCTCTTCCTCGGCGATGTCGTTCTTGTCGCGCTTGCGCAGGGCGATGATCTTGCGCATCACCTTGGTGTCGTAGCCACGACCCTTGGCCATGGCCATGACCTCCTTCTGCTGGTCGGCGATCTCCTTCTTCTCGAGCGCTAGCTGTTCGAATTGCTCGATGAATTGCTTCAGTTCGGCGCCCGTCGCACTGAAGGCGGCATCGCGCACCTCGCGGTCGGCATCTGTCTCTTTCATCGGAATCTTGCTGTCGTCGAACATATCGGTCCCTCCGGTCACAGGCGCATGGGCATGACGACCCACAGGGCGTTGGGGTCGTCGGAATGGATCAGCGCAGGCTCGCCCTCGCCGGCGGTGCTGAGCTTGAAAGTCGGGGTGATGTCTCCCTGCTGGCGCAGGTAAGCGAGGTTGAAGCCGATCGATTTGGAGCTGCAGCCTTCCGCGAGGCGGCACTGCAGCGGCATCACGAAGCTCGCACCATCGTCGGAATGGGAGTTGTCGAAACCGATACGGCCCGTCTCGAAGTCCAGCTTCACCGGATTGACCAGCTGCGGCACGATCACCTTGGCGGCGCGGGCCATGCGGGACAGCGCGGCCCCGCTCAAGTGTGCCACCAGGTTGTCGCTCGGCGACGGGATCACGCGGGTGTAGTCGGGATAGGTGCCGTCGATGGTCTTTGCCCGCAACGTGGTCCCGGCCACCTCCGCGCAGAGGAAGTACTCGGCGCAGCTGAACGCGACCGGCTCGTTCCCGCCCTTTCCGGCGATGTTGAGCAGGAGGTCGACGGCCTTGGCTGCGACGATCAGCCCTTTCCGATCATCCCCTTTCAAGGCGCCGAAGTCAGCGGGCTCCTCCGTGTCGATGCGCGCCAGCTTGTGACCATTGGTGGTCACGGCGCGCAGCGTGCCGGTGTCCGGGTTTGTGGTCAGGAAGGTGCCGTTTAGATAGTAGCGGGTCAGCTCAGTGCTGACGCAGTGCCGCCCGAGCTTGAATAGCCGCACGACCTCGGTCTGGCTGAGGGTGAAGGTGGGCTGCACCTTGGCGCCACCGTTGGGCTTGAGGTGCGGAAATTCTTCCGCAGGCATGTGGGCGTTGAGGGTAAGCGAGGTCTCGCCATCACTCAGGCTGATCCGGTCCATGCACTCCTGATCCCGGGCGACCTTGCCCGGCATGAGTTGCATCACCACAGGCCCCGCTGCGCCGGGCGCAAATCCCGCGAAGACGCGCTCGGCCACCATGAACGTCGCCGCGCCTTCGGTTTCGGCTTCGATCTCGACGGTCAGCTCGATATCGAGATCGGTGCCAGACAGGGTCACGTGGCCGGGGGCGATCTCGACCTTGAGATAAGACAGCACGGGAATGGTGTTCCGGCGCTCGATGACCTTGCGCATAAGGGCGCTGGCGCGCTTGAGGGGCTCGCGGGGGATCGTTGCGCACGCCTTCACGGCGGCCATGTCTTTCGGGGCTTGGTGAAGCATGGTGCTCCTCCTTTGCGATGATGAGCCCCTCGCTGCGTTCGTCCGTGGGGCAGTGGGCAGTCCATATGCAGCGCGGCGAGGGGATGCGGGCCTCGTGCCCGGCATTCGCTGTGATCGGTCCCATGGCGGGCGGCATCCGGTGGGCGCGGTCCTGTAGAGAATTCGGCGACCCCGTGAGTGGTGGCTTCTTCTTGGCCGTCGTCTCTCCGCGCCGGGCGGCTGGCAGCGCCCGTACCTGGATGCCGCCGGCCATGGGGCCGACGGGGTGGGTCAGGCCGCGCCCTCGGGCTGGCCGAGCAGCCGCTGGATGAGGCGCGCCCGCCTGGCGGCCCGCTCGCCCTTCACCCGCTCGCATGCGGCGGTGATGGCGGGGCGGGCCCGCTCGAGCGCGGCGGCGAGATCATCCTCGGAAGCGGTCACCGCCGGCGGGGCCGGATAGTGCGAGGTCATCGCCTCGAGCCGTGCCAGGCGCCCGGCAGTGATCGGCGCGCCGCGCAGCTCCTTCGCGTCGAGCCAGCCCTGCTGGCAGGTGGCGGGGGCCCGGAAGGCAAGCTCTGGGTCCGTCAGAACGGGCGCGAGCATGCTGAGCGGCGGGATGCCGTGGTGAAGCTGGGTCATTTGATCCTCCTGTTGGGGCGCCGCCTTGCGCGGCGGAATTCGAGGTCGAGAGCGAATGCACAGAACCGCGCCGCGGCGGGGTTCGGCATGAGCACCAGGGCAGTTCGCCTCAGGCGGTCCCGCAGCACGATGAAGTCGCGGAACTGCCGGGCTTGGATCGGGCGAAAGGCGACCCTCACGGCTTTGCAACCTGTGAATGAAAATGCTTGTAATTACCCGCCGTAACCCCTTGCGGGTCTTTCCGATTTCGGTGGTGGCGAGTAACTGTCTTTCGGGGATTCGGCACAACTCTCAGGAGAGGCGGCTCATATGGGGCGAAGAGTGTCATTGCCTGCCCTCTTCAAGGAGGTTGGCATGGAAACGCGGAATGGCGGTGGATGGCGAATTGCCTTCGTCGTCGGAGAGGGCCGCGAAAATGTCGGCAAGGTCGCCTGCGAGCGCGGAGGAGGCGGGGCGGTTGCCCTCGCGGATCGCGCGCCGCAGCAGGCGGAGGTGGTGCTGAATGTGATCCATCTATGATGTCTCCCTGCGAATGACCCGCGATCGGCGCTGCTTCTTCGGCGGGCGGTAGGGGGACAATAATGTGCCGATTGGCACTTAGTCAATCAGCAATGTGCCATTCGGCACATAATGTAGTCTTGCGTTGAAGCACGAAACGCGAACGTTTATGCCTTAAGGCATTCGCGAAGGAGTTTGAGGGGATGGGAATGGGGTCTGCGGAGCACATGGCAGAAGCGTGTCAGCGCTTGGATGATGATCAGCGCGCTGAGATCGTGGATGCTGTCGTGTCGGCAGTCAGTCTTCGTGCGACGAAAGGATCCCACGAATCTGTGCTTCCACAACTCGCTGCTCTTCTGGCTCAAGCAGAGAGAAGAGCGCGGCGAGGCGGCTAGTAGATGTCGCTTCTTGGCGCTTAATGAATTCGTTCAAAGTTTTGCCGTAATAGGCCGCTAACAGCATCCCGTTCTCGACCGTGGTCGATGAGCCATCGCGCGCCCGCAGCTTGTTTATGACATCACGAGACACGCCGGTAGCCGAGACCAGCTCCGCTATCGTCGTTCCCTGGTTCTCCATGTGCCACATAAGGGCGCTGCGAAAATCATCAGCCATAAGCCTGCTTAAAGAGCCAAGTGGCACATTCGGCAACGTGTCATTTGGCACTTGCAAAGCAGAGTGCCAATTGGCACATTGCTGATCATGGAACAGCATCACGACATACTTCGAGAGTTGGAAGAGTTCGAGCGGGAGACCGGGGTCTCCCCGGCGACCGTATGCCGGTCGGCGACCGGCAACCCTCGGCTGTACAAGCGGCTGCGCGAGCGGTTTGAGCAAACACGCGAGCAGGTCGAGTTGATCCGTGCGGAACTCACGAAGCGGCGAAATCTCGGCGAAAGGGGCGAAGCATGACCCCCAGAGATTATGAAATCGGCGCGTTTGAAATGCATGCATCTTCTCCGCGGAATGTTCCGGAGATTTTTATCCTGTCGAAACAGGTCGGCGCGGCTCGCTGCCCTTTCAAGGGCTTTGCCGCAACAATTCGAATCCCGGCGCCCCTCACGCCGGGCCACAGCGCGGGCAGGGGCTCTTCCTCCCTGGTCCCGCCCGCGCTGCACCCGATCACCACCATTCACTGAACACTGACCTGTCTCATGGTGCCGACCATGGGGCGGTCAGCCTACCGCATCCAGCGAAACGTTGACGAGGACCTTCACATGAGACCCCAGCGCTACGGCACGATCCAGAATGTGGTCCGCGACGCGGTGGATGCCACCGGAAGATCGCATCAGGACGTGGCCGGCCTCCTCGGCATCCGCGGCTCGACCCTGTCCTACGGCATGGAAGACAACGAAGACCGCCCGGGCGGACTCGGGGTGAACTACCTGCACCGGCTGGGCCTCGACTGCCCGGCGGCGGCGGCTCCGGTCGCGCAGCATTTCTCGGCGCTGGCCGGCGGCGTGTATCGCCCGGTCGACCTCGGCGCGAACGTGACCTCGCTCTTCGTCCAGTGCGGCGATGTCGCCCGCGAGTGCGGCGAGGCGCAGGCGGCGATCCTGCTGGCCGAGGTGAAGGCCTCGGTGAAGACCGACGCGGAGGCGCTGAAGGAGATCGACGACGCCGTTGAGGCCATGCTGCGCGTGCGCGCGGTCATCGCCGCCCGGGCGGGAGCGGCGTGATGGCGGGCTCGCCCCACGAGGGTGGTCGCGTCTCCGGCTTACTCGGCGGCCGGGTAGCCGGCGCAGAGCTCTTCGAAGTCGAACACAAAGGAGAGCTCGGGAGCGACGAATTTTCCGTCTGCCATCACGACCTTTTCCAGGGCCTTTCGAAAGCGGGCGAGCCGCACTTCGTCGAAGCGCGAAATTGTCGCAATGTGTTCCGCAAGGGTGCGCCGCTGGGGGCGAATTCGGCGAACCATGTCGGTCAGGCCGTCGAGGAGCTCGATGGTGATTGCGTCGCGGAACCGGCTGAACATTGGCTCGGAGTTCAGCTCGTCCTCGATGTAGATGCAGATCGCGTCGATTTCTTCCGGGTGAAACTCGCCGTCGGTCTTCGCTGCGGCGACCAGAACGAAGAGTGCGGCGTTCAACTCGTCCCGGATCGCCCTTGGCGCCATGACTTCGGGTTTACGGACCGCGTTGCGGTTCGGGGCGGCAAGCTCGCCGAGTTCGATGAACAGGTGCTCACGGAAGAACTCCGCGGTTTCAATTACCTCTCCATCGTCGGTGATGAAGCATTCGATCCGATCGCAGCGGAAGCTGCGCAGGGCCTTGCGTTCGTGGCAGATGGCCTGAAGGAGGTGCCCATTCCTGCCAGTCTTAAGCTTCTGCAGAGTGATGCGTCGGCGGGTCTCCTGCCCGCGGGAGTCGCAGTAGTCGATCATGCCATAGATTGGTTCCAGGGCCAGTTCGCCGCTCTCATCGATCGCCTCCATCTCCGGATCGTCGGGAGCTGCAGCCTGCGGCTCGGGAATGGACGGGCGCTGCGTTACGCGCGGTGGCGGAGGTGCGGGCGTATAGATGTCGGGCGTGCGTTGATTAAGCCAAGACAAGAGCGCCATGTGAATTCCCCCAGTGCCACTCGCTACAAACGTGGGAAAGGTGCGGGGCATACGCCGATTCGGGCAACCCTTCGTTTGCTGAAAATCGCTGATGCGGGAGCGAGCGCGCGCCGTTCTACGGTTAGCGCGACCTCAGGCATGTTCAATTCCATCCCTAGCGCCGGGGTCACAGGCGCACCTCCCTGTCAAACTCCCCCGCGCGGCACATCGCTGCGCGGGGCTTTTCACGAGGTGACCTATGGGTAAAGCGAACCTGACAGCGCGCGAGAAGGCGATCGTCGCCTTCTGGCGCGAGGGCATGACCGACGCCGAGATCGCCGGCAAGGTCGGATGTACGCGCGGGTTTGTCGGCGTGGCACGTCGTCGACTCGAGCTGGCGGCGAACACGTTCCGCACTTGCGCCGACGACGAGGCCCAGCGGCTCCGTGAACGGCGCGTGGCGGAATTTTGGGGAGAGGGGCTCGCTGACGGGAAGATCGCGGCTCGGCTCGGCTGTTCGACTTCGACGGTCGTCAGGGTCCGCAACAAGCTCGGCCTCGCGCGCATCCTAGGGCGCAAGAGCAAGGTCGATGATGCGGAGCTGAGGAAGCTGCACGCGGAGGGTAAGACCGACGCTCAAATGGCCGCGCTCTTCGGCGTGATGCCCAAGACATTCAAGGCGCGGCGGGCGGCGCTGGGGCTTGTAAGAAACCGCCCCGCCGATGGCAAGCGCCGGCCCGGGCCGCAGGCCTTCACCGAAGCGGAGCTCCGCGAGGCGCACGCCGAGGGGCTCACCGACCACGAACTCGCAGCGCGGTTCAAGGTAGACGTCTCGACCACCAAGAGATGGCGGAGCGAGTTCGGGTTGCCTCTGAACAGCGCCGCTCCGGTCGTCGAGGTGGCCGAGGTAGAAGACGCGCCCGTTGTGGCCGAGGTGGCGGCCGAGACTGCGCAACGCGCCATGCTGCGCCGGGCCGCGCGCTGCGCCTTCGCCCTGGCCCCACAGGACCCGCGTTTGCTTCCCATGCTCGAGCCTCTGGTGGCCGAAGAGATGCGGAGGGCCGCGGCATGATGGACCGTGAGGCCGATCTGCGGGATCTCGAAATGCTGCGATTGCGCGACGAGTGCGGCTTGTCCGCCGCCGAGATCGGGCACCGGCTTGGCCGGTCCAGGGCATCGGTGCTCGGTATCTTCCACCGCGTCCGTGAGGGCGAGCGGCAGCATGAGGCGGCGTGCGAGCAGCGCGGGGTTCCCGTCTGCCAATGCGTCAAGCCGGAGAACCAGGACGCCGGCATGGCGGCGCGCTGGTGGGCGGGTGCGGCATGAGCAGTCGGGTACGTTCTGCCTTCATCATTGCCGCCACTGCGCTCGCCCTGCGCAGCGGCGGTATCGCTGCCTGCATCGGTGACCTGAGGGCGCTGAGTGCCGCGCTCGACGCCTTCCCGCGTGCCCAGCCCGACGACGAGATCGGCGCGGCGCACGGGCACGCGCGAGCCATGATGTCGGCGCGTCGATATGGCGATGAGGTGGGCTACAGCGAGGCGCACTACGCGCTCCGTCTGGAGATGGCCGCGCATTGGGCGCGTTGGGCCGGGGCGTTTTCGAAAGGTGGTGAGGCATGACCAGGCACGCGCTTACGTTGGTGCACGGCGGGGAAGACCTGCCGCTGTATCCGATCTCGGCCGAGGATCGGCTCGACTCTCACTTCTTCATCCAGTGGAACCTCAAGCGCTGGCGCAAGAGCAACTTCCGGCGCCTCGCCGAGCCGGAAGTCGGCTGGTTCGGCTTCCTGCTGATCTGCGAGGCGCATGACGAAACCCCGGTAGGGACCTTGCCGACGGATGAGCGTCTGCTTGCGGACACCGTCGGCGTCAGCCTCGATCGGTGGCGCCAGCTATGCGAGCGGGAGATCAACCCGCTGCACAATTGGCACCTGGTGCGCTGCGACAACGGCGAGATCAGGTATGCGCACCCGATCGTCCAGGAAGTCGCGCTCGAGGCGCTAAAGTCCCGGAAGAAGAACATGGTCGAGGCCGATCAACGGCGGCTGGCGAAGCGTCTGAAAGACCTGCGCGAGATGATCGAGAAGCGGATCAGCGCGCCGCAGCTGCCGCGCACGCCGGGATTCCTCGAGCGCTTCAACGACTGGCTCGAGGAACACTACCCCGACGCGCAGCGCCGGGAGCCACTGGTGCGGCAGGCCCTGGATGAATTCCAGATGGAAATGTCGCGATGAAAGGGGCGCTGCCGTTCCGTGACATTCTGTTACCGTCACAGAATATTCCGGAAAGATCACAGAACGGAACGGAAAGAACACGGAATATTCCGTGTTTCTCCGCGTTCGGTGACGAGCGCTCCCCTTTTTTGGACCGTTTCCGTTCCCGCTGAAAGGAGAGGAAACGAGAAAGAAACGAAAAGACTGCGGCGCGCCAAACCAACGGCGACGGCTGTGGATAACCCCGGACCTGCCGAGAAAAGGAGGCTGGCGATGACCGTAGAGCAGACCACCACCATCGAGACCAACCGTGACCGGGTGCGCAGATTGCTTATCGCGCCGCTCAGGCAGCGCGGCTTCCGCTTTCCCAAGGGCACCGAGGAGGCGGACCAGGTGAAGCGCCTCGACGCGATCGCGGACAGCATGGGCTACCTCAGTGACGAAAGCCTACGCGTGCTCGAGCAGTGCATGCGCGCAAAGGGGCAGGGGTCGGCCCGGTGCTTCTGGCCCGAGCTCGCCAGTTTCGAGGGCTATGCCGAGGCGCGCGAGCCGCGCCCGCTCGGCGAGCTGCCGGCCGTGCTGCGGTGGTTCCGCTCTGTCGCCGGGCAGCAGGCGCTCGAGGGGAACCGGCTCGTGGCCGAGTACCAGTTCTGGACCGACAAGAAGCGCCCGCCGACCGGCTTCCGTGAGAAGGAGGCGGTGGCGCGGCGCGCTGCCGAGCATGCGTCGAAGGTTGAGCGAGTGCGGGATCGCATTGCGCGTGGGCTCATGCCCTTCGACGGCGATGGGGAATGGCTCGCCTGGTACGACGAGACCGAGGCGAAAGTGCGCGGCTATGTCGAGGCGGCGCAGGAGGGCGGCGCATGAGCATCTTTATGTCGGAACAGCAGTGGAGTGCACACGCGATGGTCAGCCCCTATCTCAGCCTTCGAGTGGGCGACGCCGTCCCGATCGAGAGCAGCTCGGCCCCGATCTTCGAGCCGGGCGAAAGCGCTTGGTATGCGCTGCTCTGCCGCCCGCAGCAGGAGCGGCAGGCCGAGAGCTGGCTGGCGGCACGGGACGTCTACGCCTTCCATCCTGTCACGTCGCGGCAGACGCGGGTGCGCGGCCGGGTCCGCGAGTACGAGCGCCGGTATCTGCCGGGCTACATCTTCGCCCGCTTCAACGGCGTGCCACTGCCGCACCGCGTGCTGACCTCGCCCTTTCTCACGGGCGCGCTCTGCCGGTCTGACGGCCGGTGGGGCGTGCTCGGGCCGAAGCGCCTGGCCGCGCTGCATGAGATGCGCGCGCGGGACCTGCGGCAGGAGGATGAACTGCGCGCGGCAAAGCGGAAGGCGGCGGCAGCGCGGCGCGTGCTGGTGGGCGACAGGGCGATGTTCCGGGCCGGACCCTTCGAGGGCTTCCATTGCGAGGTGGTCGAGATCGACGCTGTGGGCGGGCTCAAGGTGCGCTTCGAGCTTTTCGGTCGCGAGAACTCGGTGGTGACTTCACCGGACAGTCTGGTGAGCTTGGCCGAGAAAGAAAGTTGACAGCTTGGCGTGATGCTTCCTAACGTCGCCGCCACAGGCCTCATGCTCCGAGTGCTCTCCCGAAGAGGGACAGATACCGGAGCGGGTGGGCGGCGAGGATGGGTTGAACGCCACATCTGACACGCCTGCACTGTGTCCCGAGCCCCGCCAATGTGCGGGGCTTTGTCGTTTTCAGGCTATGGGAAAGCGCGGCGCAATGAGTGCGTTGCGCGTCACAGCCAATCATCGGGACGATCATGGGACGACTGAGCGGGCGGGGCGTCGGTGGGAGGCTCGGGCGTCAGCCATCGCGCTTGGCGGTGCCGGCCAATGAGGCCGAGCGGGCAAAGCAGCGTGCCGACATTATGCCGGGCCGCGCCCTCTACAACACGGCGCGTTGGAAGCGGCTTCGGCTCGAGGTGCTCAAGCGCGATGGCTTCATCTGCCAGCAGACGGGCGTACGCCTGACCGGCAAGAGCCCGGCGCCGAACAGCCCGGTGGTCGACCACAAGACGCCGCACCGCGGTGACCCCGCGCTCTTCTTCGACCCGGAGAACCTGCAGGCGGTCAGCAAGGCGTGGCACGACGGCGAGAAGCAGCGGCAGGAGAAGGCGGAGTGGCTGGCCTCAGGCCGGTGACCTCCGGCACCGAAAAATCCCGCCCTCGGAGGGGGGAGGGTCGAAACTTTCGGCCTTTCGCAGCTGAACTCCCGCGCCCCCTTCACTCGGAGATTTTTTCTCGTGGCTCTGGAATTTGACCTCCTCGGCGATCCGATCAACCCCAAGCGGGGCGAGCCGGGACGCAACGAACATCTGCCGACGGCGGAAAATGCAAACAAAGTCAGGACGTTGCTTCTGTCTGGTCTGAGCCTTGCGCGGATCGCGGACGAGATGGGCATCTCGGCGCCGACGCTGCGGAAGCATTATTTTCAAAACGGCAAGATCAACCGGTCGCTCGCCCGTGAGATGGCGCTGGCCGAGGCGCGGGCGAAGAACCTGCTGCAGCTCCAGAAGGCGGCCGACGGCGGCAACGTCTCTGCGATGAAGGAGATGCGGCAGATCCTCGATCGCGAGCACCAGGCCGAACTCGATGCGCGCTATCGCCGGGAGGCGGCGGCGGCGGGCCGCGCCGCGCCGAAGGGCAAGAAGGAGATCACCCGGGCGGCGGCACTGCAGGCCGAGGAAGAGCTCGACGCGCTCTTCGACAATGAGACCCGTCACTAGCCATGGCCTTCGACTTCGCGTGTCCGGACTGGGAGGAAAAGCTCCGGCGCGGTGAGACGCCGATCCCAGCGCTGCCGGTGAACAAGGACCGGGCCACACGGGCGGTGAACTTCTTCAACGGGTTGCAGCTGCCGGACGTGCCCGGGCAGCCGCGCCTGGCCGAGGCGGCCGGCGACTGGTTCCGCGACATCGTCCGGGCAGCCTTCGGCTCCGAGGACCCGGAAACCGGCCTGCCGCTGATCAACGAGGTCTTCGCGCTGGTGCCGAAGAAGAACTCGAAGACCACCTATTCCGCGGCTCTGGGGCTGACCGCGCTGCTGCTCTGGGACCGGCCGAACGCGCAGATGCTTATCCTCGGCCCGACGCAGAACATCGCGCAGCGCTGCTTCGACCAGGCGCACGACATGATCAAGGCGAACCCCAAGCTCGCCGCGATCTTCCACGTGCAAGAGCATCTGAAGACGATCACGCGGATCAAGACCGGCGCGACCCTGTCGGTGAAGACCTTCGAGATGGGCGTGGTGACCGGCGAGATTCCGGCGCTGACGATCATCGACGAGCTGCACGTGATCGCGTCCCGGTCTTTCGCGGAGCGGGTGATCGCGCAGATCACCGGCGGCATGGTGACGAACCCGCACGCGCTGCTGGTCTACATCACCACCCAGTCGGACGTGCCGCCGATGGGCGTGTTCAAGACCAAGCTCGAGTTCGCGCGCGGGGTGCGGGACGGGAAGATCACCGAGGGCGTGCGGATGCTGCCGGTGCTCTACGAGTTTCCCGAGCGTGTCCAGGTCGCCAAGGACAAGCCGTGGCGCGATCCCACGCTCTGGCCGATGGTGACGCCGAACCTCGGGCTCTCGGTCAACCTGCAGATCCTCAAGGATCAGTACGCGGCCCGGCGGCAGGAGGGGCTCGAGGCCGAGATCATCTGGGCCTCGCAGCACCTCAACATCCAGGTGGGCATGGGCCTGCACAATGACCGCTGGATCGGGACGGACTACTGGGAGGACGCGAGCGAGCCCGGTCTGACGCTCGAGGAGCTCATTCGGCGCTCCGAGGTCTGCGTCGCCGGGATCGACGGCGGCGGCATGGATGACCTGCTCGGGCTGAGCGTGGTCGGTCGCGAACGGCACACACGGCGCTGGCTGTCCTGGTCGCGCGCCTGGGTGCACCCGATCGCGCTCAAGCGCCGAAAGAAGATGGTGCCGGTGCTGCAGGACTTCGAGAAGGCTGGAGAACTGGTGATCTGCCAGCACCCGACGCAGGACGTCGAGGAACTGGTCGCCGAGGTGGGCAATCTCTACCGCGCCGGCGTCCTGCCGCAAAAGGCCGGCGTCGGCCTCGACCCTGAGGGTGTGGCGGCGATCGTCGACGCGCTCGAGCTCGACGGCATCCCGACCGAGATGCTGGTGCCGGTGAGCCAGGGCTACCGCCTCAACGGCGCGATCAAGGGCACCGAGCGGAAGCTCTACGACGGCTCGATGAAGCACGCCGAGCAAGGGCTGATGACCTGGTGCGTCGGCAACGCGAAGACCGAGACGCGCGGCAACGCGGTGGTGGTGACCAAGGCGGTCAGCGGCTCGGGCAAGATCGACCCGCTGATGGCGCTCTTCAATGCCGTCTGGCTGATGAGCCTCAACCCTGCCGCGCCCGCGCGGATCGATGATTTTCTGGCGCAGGCCGTGATGGCGATGGAGTGATATGGGACTCGTGACACGGGCGCTCGCCGCCCCCTTCAAGCTCATGAACGCCGTGCGGGACGAGGTCGCGAAGGAGCGCCGCCTGACCACGCAGAACGGCGCCGGCTGGGCTCGTTTCGCCGGGCGGAGCAGCACCGCCGGGAAGGTGGTTTCGCAGGACAGCGCGCTGCAGGTCGCGGCGGTCTGGGCCTGCATCAAGATCACCGCGCAGGCTGTCTCGTCCCTGCCTCTCGCGATGTACGAGAAGCAGGGCAACGACAGCCGGGTGAAGATCGACGACACGCTGGCCGAGGTGCTCACCGACAGCCCCAACCGGGATCAGACGCCGCTCGAGTTTTGGGAAGGGCAGGTGGCTTGGCTGCTGGCGGGAGGCAACGCCTATGCCGAGCAGACGATGATCGGCACCCGGCTGACAAGCCTCGCTCCGCTGGGCGGGTCCTGCCGGCCGAAGCGGAAAGCCGACGGCACACTGGTCTACCTGGTGACAGACCGCGGCAAGACGGAAGAGCTTCCGCGCGACAAGGTCTTCCACATCAAGGGATTCGGTCAGGGTCTTCAGGACATCGACCTCGGCCTGTCGCCGATCGCGGCGGGGACCAACTCGATCGGTGCGGCGATGGCCGCGCAGGAGGCCGCCGCGGTGACCTTCTCGAATGGGATGCGGGGCTCCGGCTTCTTCCAGTTCGACCAGCAGCTGACGCCGGAACAGCGCGAGATGGCGCGAAAGAACCTGATCGAGCCGCTGCGCGGAAGCGGCAAGGCCGGGGGGATCGGTCTGCTCGAGGCGGGCACCACGTGGCAGAGCATCTCGCTCAATCCCGAGGACGCCCAGATGCTCGAGACGAGGCGCTTCGACATCGAGGAAATCTGTCGGTGGTTCGGCGTTCCTCCGATCATCATCGGCCATGCGGCGGATGGGCAGACCATGTGGGGCAGCGGGGTGGAGCAGATCCTGCTCTCTTGGCTGACACTCGGGATCGACCCGATCTGCGACCGCATCGAGGCGAGGATCAAGAAGCAGCTCATCCGCCCGACCGGCCGGCGCCGAGTCTACGCTGAGTTCAATCGCGAAGCGCTGCTGCAGATGGACGCTCAGGCCAAGGCCTCCTTCCTGTCGTCGATGGTGCAGAACGGCCTGATGGATCGGAACGAGGGCCGCGCGAAACTCAACCTGCCGCGCCGTGACGGCGGTGACCAGCTGACCGCGCAGACCAATCTGGCGCCCCTCGATCGGCTCGGCGCGACCGGGGCCGGCACCGAGGTGCGCAACGCTCTGCGGCACTGGCTTCTCGGAGAAGAGGAACACGATCATGACCATTCGTAATCTGCCGCGCGCGGACATCTCGTCCCGGTCCGGCCTGCGCAGCGGGCTGTCGCAGAAAGTTCTCGATCGGTGGAGCCCGGATGTGCGCGCGGCGCTCGAGGACGAGGATGCCACGATTTCCATGCTCGACGTGATCGGGCAGGACTTCTGGGGTGAAGGAGTGACCGCCAAGCAGGTCACGACGCAGCTCCGCCGCATTGGCCAGCGCGACGTGACCGTGGTGATCAACAGTCCCGGCGGCGACTACTTCGAAGGCCTCGCGATCTACAACGCCCTGCGCGAGCATCCGGCCCGCGTCACGGTGAAGGTGCTGGGCATTGCCGCCTCGGCGGCCTCGGTGATCGCCATGGCGGGCGACGAGATGAAGATTGCCCGTGCCGGCTTCCTGATGATCCACAACACCTGGGTGCTCGCCGCCGGTGACCGGCACGCGTTCCGCGATGTTGCGAACTGGCTCGAGCCATTCGATGCCGCGGCGGTGGACATCTACGCTGCCCGCACCGGGATCGCCGCCGCGGAGATCGGGCAGATGCTCGACCGCGAAACGTGGATCGGTGGTGCGCAGGCGGTCGAGGATGGCTGGGCGGACACGCTGCTTTCTTCGGACGAGCTCGCCAGCGTCTCGCAGAGCGCCGAGGGCAAGGCGCTGCGCGCCGAGCGAAAGCTCGATCTGCTCGCCGCCCAGAGCGGCATGCACAGGAAGGAGGCCCGCCAATTGCGCGCGGACCTGAAGGGGGGCACGCCCGGCGCTGCCTCGACCGGCATGCATGACGCTGCCGTCATCCAGGGGGTCGAGAACCTCCTCAACAGGCTGAAATCCATCTGAAGGATATGATCATGAAACGATTGATGATGCCGGCGGTTTCGCTGTCGGCCCTCGCTGCCGTGCGCCCTGTTGGCGTGATGGGCAACCCCCGCGCCGATGGTGCCCCGGGCGATCTGGAACGTCTGCTGAAGGATGTGCAGCAGCAGATGGAGCGGATCGAGGGTGGCGTGAAGCAAACTGCCGAGGATGCGCTGAAGCAGACCCGGGACCAGGGCCGCACCACCGACGAACTCAAGGCCAAGGCCGACGAGTTGCTCACGTCGCAGAAGGCGCTGAACGATGCGCAGCAGAAGCTGATCGGCCGCCTCGAGCAGCTCGAGACCCGCAACACCGAGGTCGAGCAGCAGCTCGCGGAACGCGGCGGTCGTGGCGGAGACGCGCAGCAGAGCGTCGGCCAGCGCTTCGCGACCAGTGACGAGGTCAAGGCCTTCACCAGTGCGGGCTGCAAGGGCACCGCGCGCATGTCGCTGAACGTGCGCCAGGCGATCACTTCGATCACCGGCTCGGCCGGCGCGCTGATCTGGTCGGACCGCGAAGCCGAGATCGTCGGCCTGCCGCGCCGGCAGATGACCGTGCGCCAACTGCTGACGCAGGGCCGCACCACGTCGAACTCGATCGAGTACGCCAAGCAGATCACCCGCACCAACAACGCCGGCATGGTCAGCGAAGGCGCGCAGAAACCCGAGTCGGTCTACGAGTGGGCGTCGGCGGATGCCAACGTGCGGACCATCGCCCACTGGGTTCCGGTCTCGCGTCAAGCGATGGAAGACGCCGCCCAGCTCGAGACCGAGATCGACGGCGAGCTGCGCTACGGCCTTCTGCTGAAGGAAGAGCTGCAGCTCCTGAGCGGCGATGGCACCGGCCAGAACCTCTCGGGCCTGAAGACCGAAGCGACCGACTACGCGGCTGCCTTCATGGTGGCCGGCGAGACGATGATCGACCAGCTCCGCCTCGCGCTTCTGCA
Source organism: Salipiger sp. H15 (assembly GCF_040409955.1). Taxonomy (NCBI): domain Bacteria; kingdom Pseudomonadati; phylum Pseudomonadota; class Alphaproteobacteria; order Rhodobacterales; family Roseobacteraceae; genus Salipiger; species Salipiger bruguierae. The sequence goes on along the minus strand of NZ_CP123385.1, from coordinate 68,610 downwards.
GGCTTCGCTGTCGGACTATCCGGCAGACGGCATCGTGCTGCACCCGACCGACTGGGCGCGCATCGAGCTGACCAAGGACGGCGAGCAGCGCTACATCTTTGCCAACGTCATGCAGATGTCCGGTCCCCAGCTCTGGGGACAGCCGGTGGTTGCGACGCCCTCGATGGATGCCGACGAATTCCTCGTCGGCGCCTTCAAGATGGCGGCCACGATCTATGACCGCATGGACCCCGAGGTCATCGCTTCCTCCGAGGATCGCGACAACTTCATCAAGAACATGATCACCGTGCGCGCCGAGGAGCGGCTCGCGCTTGCGATCAAGCGCTCTGCCGCGCTGATCACCGGCGACTTCGGCAATGTCTCGGGCTGACGCTGAGCGGTCACGGTGACCGATCGCGGACGGCCCTCGGGCCGTCCGCCTTTCTCTTGAAACGAATGGGTGAGTGCCATGTGGATCAAGCCGCTGCGCAGCATGATTGGCAGCTACGGAAATCTGAAGCGAAACGTCCCCAAGGATGTCGATGATCGCATCGCCAAGGACCTGATCAAGCGCGGGCGTGCCGTGCCCCACGTGGAGAAGGAGGCGGGCCCCGCGGGCAAGTCGGACCCTTCCTCCGACCCGGTCGTCCAGACTGGTGGCCAGACTGGCGAGGAGACTGCATCGTCGTCGTCGGAGGCGGGCCAAGCGCCGGAAGCGTCTGTCTCGAGCGAGCCCGCGGCCGCGCCCGAGTCATCGCCATCAACAACGCCTGGCAACTCGCGCCCTGGGCGGAAGTCCTCTACGGCTGCGACCTCGCCTGGTGGCAGCGATACGGCGGCGTCTCCGACTTCCGGGGACTGAAGCTCTGCGCGGACCGCAAGGCCGCGCGGCAAGGCTGGGGCGTGCAGCACCTGCGCACCAACCGCGAAGGTGATCGCCTCGGCCTGATCGAGCGGGGCTCGGTGGGCTGGGCGGGCAACAGCGGATTCCACATGCTGAACCTCGCGGTGCAGATGCAGCCGCGCCGGGTCGCGCTGGTCGGCTTCGACATGCGCGTCGACCACGGCCTGCACTGGCACGGAAGCCATCCCGAGGGGCTGAGCAATCCGACGGCGGCGAACACCGATCGGTGGCGCCGCTGCACCGATGCCGTCGCTGAACCGATCGCGGCGATGGGAGTCGAGGTCGTCAACTGCAGTCCGATCTCGGCGCTGCGCAACTACCGCTTTGCTGACCTCGAGGAGGCGCTCGAATGCTGATGACCCGCAGCAATCCAACCGGTCTCGCGGTTGACCTGGATGTCCTGAAGCTTGCCTTGCGAATTGGGGCCGATGCAGACGACGACAGGCTGACCCAGCTGATCCGGGCGGAAACGGCGCGATACGAGGCCTTCACCGGGCGCGTGCTGCTGCCGACCGGGTTCAGATTGTCCTTGGCAGGTTGGAGCTTTCCGGCCTGCCTGCCTGTCCTTCCAGTGCGCACGGTGAGCTCGGTCACCTATCTCGATCCGGATCACGCGGAGCAGACGCTATCGGCGTCTGCATGGTACGCCGTCGAGGCGGCTCCGCTCTGGTCGGTAGACCTCGACACGCAGGCATCTCTTCCTGCGCTGTCGGATCGCCCGTGGCCGGTGCGGATCGACTTCGACGCGGGGCATGACGATCCGGAAGCGAGCGGGGCCGGTGACGTTCCGGCACTCGCACAGCGCGCCGACGACCAGGACGCGATCATCCATATGGTCGGTGTCACCTATGATCAGGGTGCACCGCTCGACTTTGACGCGATGCGCAAGGTCTTCGGAAGTCGCCGGGTGATCGGATGACGATTGTCGCATGCGTGCTGCGATCGGGCGGCGATTTCCGGCCGGAGCACGTGGACCGCCTGCGCATGCAGGTCGCGGCGCACTTGCCCGGCGCCGAGTTCCGGTGCCTGACCGACATGCCTGTCAGCGGGTCGGGTGTCTTGCCGCTTCGCTGCGGCTGGCCCGGTTGGTGGTCGAAGATGGAAATCTTCTCGCCGGACGTCTCGGGCGATCTTCTGATGATGGACCTCGACAGCGCCATCGTCGGCGACCTCGGCGACATGGCAGGCATCGGCCGACTGGCCATCATGCGCGATGTCTACCGGCCTGCCGGGCTTCAGTCCTCGGTGATGTTTCTGCCGAAGGCTGCACGCGGCGAAGTCTGGGGCAAGTGGATCTCCAACCCCGGCGCCTGGATGCGCAGGTTCCGCCGCGGCGGTGACCAGGCATTTCTCGAAACACTCTGGCTCGACCGGGCCGCGCGCTGGCAGGACGTTCTGCCGGGGCAGGTGGTCAGCTTCAAGGCGGACCGCTGCGCTGAGCAGCTGCCGCAGGATGCGCGCTTCGTGGCATTCCACGGGCGCCCCAGACCATGGGATGTCGGATGGTAAGTGCAGTGGAGCAACGGGCGCAGGCGATCCTGCGGCGCCTGCCCGAGGTCGCCCGGATGGCCGAGATCGGTGTGCTTGTCGGTCGGTTGTCCGAAGCCGTGTTGCGCGCGCGGCCGGGTCTCAACCTGACGATGGTGGACAGCTGGGCCCCGATGGATCGGCAGCCGGCGGCGTACATTGCGACGGGGGACGAGCATGCCCGGCATGACACAGCCCGCGTCCAGCGGCATCGCAGTGAGGCCGAGCGGCGCGTGCGCCCGTTCCGCAAGCGCACCACCATCTTCGCCATGTCGTCGATCGAGGCGGCCACGCAGGTCGAGGACGCCTCTCTCGACCTGGTCTTTCTCGACGGGGACCACTCGGAACTCGGTGTGCTCAGCGACATCGAGGCCTGGCTGCCGAAGGTGCGTGCCGGGGGCTGGATCGGCGGCCATGACATCGACAACGACGATCCGCGATATGATTTCTCGGGAGTTCGCCGCGCGGTCGAGGCGCGCTTCGGCACCTTCGAGGTTGACCAGAATTTCACCTGGTGGGTGCGCCTTTGAACGGGGCGCACGTGCTCGATCGCGAAGTGCAGGTCCTTCGGCGTGTGACTGGCGACGACGGTTTCACCTCGGAGCTCGGAGACTTTGCTGCGCTCGGCGCGCCCGTGCGGGCAAAACGCACGGACGTCTCGGACGGCGAGCGCTGGAGGGCGGGCGAGGTGGCGGCGAGCATCATGTCGCGCTTCCTGGTGCGCTGGTCACCTTTCACGGCGGGGATCACGCCGAAAGACCGTCTGACCTGCGACGGGCTCGAGTTCGACATCGTCGGGCTGAAGGAGGTCAAGCGGCGTCACTGGATCGAGATCACCGGTAGCGCGAGGACCGATCAATGACGGGACTTGTCAGCCTGAAGTGCTTCTCCGATCTGGAGAAGCAGCTCGAGAAGCTGGGCAAGTCGGCGGGGCGCGCCGCGCTGCGCCGGGCCGGGATCAGCGCGCTCGAGCCGATGGCGCGGATCGCGCGCAGTCTCGCGCCGGAAGAAACCGGCGAGCTCATAGAGAGCATCGAGGTCTCGGCCAAGGCCAAGGGCGCTGGCGCCGAGATCGGGCGCGCCGAGTTCCACCAGGTGATGAAGGGCGGCGGGACTCGCGTCGAGGCGCTGACGGCGATGCGCGGCGCGCGCCGGGCAGCGAAGATCGCCGGCGGCTATTCCCACGTCGAGCTCTTCATGGGCCCGGAGAAGGCCAGATCGAAGAATGAGGCAATCAAAGCCTTTGTGCAGGAGTTCGGCTCGGCCCATGTCGCTGCGACGCCCTACATGCGTCCGGCCTGGGATCAGGACCATCAGCAGCTGCTGGCGCGCTTGAAGCGGGAACTGTGGTTCGAGGTCTCGAGCGCGATGGCCCGGGCGGAAGGGGCGCGCTGATGGAGGAATATCTTCGCAGCCTGCTACTCGGAAACGCCTCGGTCTCTGCGCTGGCCGGTGACCGAGTCAACTGGGGGGCGCACCCGCAGGGCGCAGGCTATCCGGCCGCCGTGCTGACCCTGATTTCCGAGACGGGCGATCACACGCTCGACGGCCCTTCCGGTGTGAGCGTGGCGCGCGTGCAGGTCGACTGCCTCGGCACCGGCTACGGAAATGCCAAGCGACTTGCCCACGCGATCCGGTCCGTCCTCGACGGATATCGCGGCGGGCCCCTTAAGGCCGTCTTTTTCGCCGGCGCGCGAGATGGACGAGAGGGCGGCACGAATGACGCGGACCGGCCCTTCCGCACATCCCTGGACGTCCTTGTCCATTACACAATCACCACCTGAAGGAGACTCCGATGAACGACCAGTTCATTGTCTACGGTGCCACGGTCGAGCGCTCGCTCGATGGCACGACCTGGGAATCCATTCCCGCCTGCAAGGGGATCGCGGTGCCGACCGTCGAGACCGACTACCAGGAAGCCACCTCGCTCGACAGCGCGGACGGTTTCAAGGAATACGTCAAGGGTCTGAAGGACGCCGGCGTGATCTCCGTGTCCTGCGGCTACACCCCCGACGGCTACGAGCAGCAGCTCTCCGACCAGGCGGAGGTCGGGCCGATCTATTACCGTACCACGCTGCCGCCGGCGCCGAGCCAGTCGACCGGCGACATCTTCGAGTTCCGTGGCTTCCCGACGCCGCAGGTCGAAGGCAACGACGTGGGCGCCATCGTCGGCATGACCATCTCGATCCGCACCACCGGCGGCCTCGACTGGACCCGCGGCGACAACGCCAGCAGCTGAGCTGGAAATCACTTCACCACGAAAGGCGGCGCCTGACAGGGCATCGCCTTTCGTCCTACGCCCCTTTGCGGAGACAAGAGCATGACGAATTCGAAACGCGGCGCGATCGCCTTCACCGCCCTCGGCGCGACGCACCACCTGCACCTCAGCATCAACGCGCTGGTGCGCTACCAGGACCTTTTCGGCGAGACCCTGATCCAGGGCGTGCAGGAGCTCAACACCGCGGCAGGCGACGTGCGCCGCGTGGTGCGCATCTTCTACGTCGGTGTCGATCGCGACGGCTCGATGACCATGGAGGAGGCCGGCGACATGATCGACGACATCGGCCTGAAGAAAGCCTCCGAGCTGGTCGGCAAGGCGGTGCAGGCGGCCTTCCCGATGGATGAGGCGACCGACGCCGCCGAGACCGTGGGGAAGCCGGCGGGAAACGCGAAGAAGGCGCGGCAGCCCGGCGAGCCGGCCGAGACGAACTGACGCTCCTGCTCGACAACTGGCTTGCCGCAGGGCAGGCCTATGGACTCTTCTGGCGCCTGACGCCGGCGGAGATACACCGGATCCTCAAGGGGCTGCGACATGCCCGGAGGCTCCGGCACGAGGAGCAGCGCCAGCTCAACCACGAGCTTGCCAACCTCGTGTCCTTCGCATTCCACGATCCGAAGAAGATGCCGCGCTACGAGCCTTACGAGGAGCGAGAGCAGCGCAAGCGCGCGGAAGAGAAACCCGCTTTGCAGGAGCTGCAGCTGGCCCGGGTCCGTGGATACTTCATCGGTCTTGCGAAGCGTCGCGGTCCGATGAGCCGCAACTAGGCGCGCCCGTGTGGGCGCGCCCGACTTTCCCCTGACAGACATTGGAGTCGGTCGATGCCGCAATCGGTCATCGGGTCGCTGAGGGTTAACCTCGGCCTCGACAGCGCACAGTTTGAGCAGGGCGCCCGCCGGGCCCTCTCGACGACGGATGGCATGCAGGCCCGCTTTGCCGGGCTGGCCCGGAACATCACGGCCATGGCCGCAGGGCTCGGTGCCGCCGTCGCTGGGATCGGCGCGATCACCAGCTCGGCGGCCGCCGTCGCGCGCGAGATCGAGAACTTCTCGAGATCCTCGAACACCTCGGCGGAGATGTTCCAGAAGTGGGCCTTCGGCGCCCGGTCGGTCGGTGTCGAGCAGGAACAGCTCGCCGGAATCCTCAAGGATGTGAACGACCGGATCGGGGATTTTGTCGCCACCGGCGGCGGGCCGATGGTCGACTTCTTCGAGCAGATCGCGCCGAAGGTCGGCGTGACCGCCGAGCAATTCCGCAACCTCTCGGGTCCCGAGGCGCTGCAGCTCTATGTCAGCAGCCTCGAGAAGGCCGGCGCGAACCAGCAGGACATGACCTTCTATCTCGAGGCCCTCTCTTCCGAGGCGACCTCGCTGTTGCCGCTGCTGCGCAACGGCGGCTCCGAGATGGTGCGGCTCGGCGAGCGGGCGGAGGAACTTGGCGCGGTGCTGAGCGGCCCGGCGATGGACGCGCTCAGCGATGCGCGCACGGCTGCGGGAGAGGCGGCTGCCGCCTGGTCCGGGCTGACGCGGAACCTCGGTGCCGAGGCGGCCCCGGCCTTCGAGGCCGCGGCGCGGGCGAGCGCGAACGTCGCCGCTGCCCTTCAGCCGATGGTCCAGCACCTCGACCAGGTGATCACGGTGGCGGGTACGGCGGCGGTGCTCTTTGGTGCGCGGCTCGCCGTCTCGATCGGCAGCACCTACGTTGGTGCGGCCATTACTGCGATCCGCCAGACCATTGCGCTCGAGATGGCCCTCGGGGCGACGTCGCGCGGCGCGGCGTTGGCGAGCGTCAGCATCAAGGGCCTGTCGGTCGGGCTCCGCGTCCTCAAGGGGGCACTGATCAGCACCGGGATCGGCGCGATCGTGGTCGGTGCGGGCGAGGCGGTCTACTGGTTCTCCCGCCTGGTCTCGGCAACGGGCGGCATCGGGGAGGCGCTCGGCCTCCTCTGGGACGTCTCGAAGGAGGTCTGGACCGGGATCGTGACCAGCGCCGGCGCGATTCCGGCCGGCCTCAGGTCCGTGTGGAACACGGTCAGCGCGGGCTTCTATTCCATGGTCGAAGGGCTGCAGCGCGGATGGCTGCAGTTCCTGGTGTCGCTCTCGAACGGGCTTGCGTCGATCGGCGCGGACGGGGCCTCCTCGGCTGTGTCGCGCTTCGCGGAAGACGTGGGGGTCGGGCTCGACCAGACCATGGAAAAGGTACAGGCCTTCGAGGCCGCGGCGGAGAGCGCCAGCGCCGAGGCGTCAGCGATCGGCGCGCAGGGTCTCGAGACGATCAAGACCGCGCTCGGCCGCCTGGCGGACGCGGTGAGCGCCTCTGAAGAAGCCACCGAAGACGGCACTGATGCAGGGAAGAAATATCAGGGCGCCCTTGGCGGGGTCGCGGGCGCTGCGGGCAAGGCCGCGACGGCGATCCAGAAGATCAAGGACGAGGTCAAGGACCTGAACCTCGACGCCGACCCGGTCAAGAAATACAGCGCCGGGATCGCCAAACTCGACAAGCTGCTCGATCACGGGCTCACGCGGGCCGCCTATGACAAGGGCGTTGCCGCGCTCAACGATGAGCTCGCAAATAGCATCCCGCTGGTGGACGATCTGACGTCGGGCTTCTCGGACTTCCTGAAGCGTGGGCTCACCGACTTCGAGAGCTTCGCCGAAGGCATCTGGGGCGGATTCACCGGCCTCCTGTCGGACATGATCACCACCGCCGCGCGCAACAAGATCGTGCTCTCCATGGGGCTCGGCGCGACCGGGACCGCGGGCGCGGCGACCGCTGGCACCATCGCGAGCTCCGGCACGGCCAGCGCCGCCGGTGCCGGAATGCTCGGCGGGATCGGCGCGGGCCTCGGCGGCTTCCTTTCCGGCGTCGGCTCCGGCGCGTCCGCTGCGCTCGGCCTCGGCAGCTATGCCTCGGCGGGCCTCTTCAACGTGACCGCCAATGCTGCCGCGGCCTCGGCTCTGACCGGGGCCAGCGCCTTTGCCGCGACGCTTGGCGCCGTGGCCGCGCCGCTGGCCATCGTGGCGGCCGCCGTGTCCTTCTTCTCGAAAAAGACGACCGAGCTCGACAAGGGTATCCGCGTCACGACCAGCGGTATGGACGCGCTGGTGGAGAGCTTCACCAAGACCAAGACCACGCGGTTCTGGGGCCTCTCGTCCTCGATCGACAAGACCTACAAGGAGGCCTCCGCCTCGATCTCGGACCCGATCCTTGCGGCGGTCACCAGCGTCGGGCAGGGCGTGGCGGCCACGGCGGCCAGCCTCAATCTCTCTGCCGACGCGCTTGCCGATGTGAGCTACCAGTTCAAGATCAGCACCGATGGCCTCTCCGGAGACGAGATCGCCGCGAAGCTCGAGAAGCACCTGGGCAAGCTCGGTGACAAGGCGGCCGAGGCAATCTTCGAAGGCGCGGGCGTTGCGCTGGCCGACCTGCAGGTGACCGGCGAGAGCGCGCTCGAGACGCTGACCCGCCTGAGCACGCACCTCGGCACGGTCAACGCCACCTTCGACACGCTCGGGCACGAGATGTACGCGGTCGGCATCGCGGGCGCCGACATGGCCTCGCAGCTGGTGCAGATCTTCGGATCGCTCGACGCCTTCACCGAGGCGACCAGCATCTACTTCACCGCGTTCTACGGTGAGGCCGAGCGGCTCGACATCCTGACGCGCCAGACCACCGAGGCGCTCGGTGCGCTGGGGTATGCGCTGCCCGAGACGCGCGAGCAGTTCCGGTCGATGGTCGAAGGGCTCGACCTCACGACCGAGACGGGTCGCGAGGCCTACGCCGCCCTGGTCGGCCTGTCGGGGGCGCTCGACCAAATCCTGCCGGCGATCGCGGACTTCGCGTCGGTGGTCTCGGGCCTCGTGGGCACCACCTCGAGCGCGGTCGGCGCCATGATCGCCGATGCCTCGAGCATGGCCCAGTCTGCGGCTCAAGCGGCGAGCGACTGGCTCGGCGCGTCCGAGACGCTGCGCGACTTCATCCGCGATCTGAATGGTGCGACCAACTCGGCGCTGACCCCGCAGCAGCAACTCGCGGCGTTGACCCGCGACCTGACCGCTGCCTTCGACGCCGCGAAGGGAGGCGACCTCGAGGCCGCGCGCGGCTTCGGCGCGCTGGCGGGGGACTATCTCGGCGCAGCACGGGCGCAGGCGTCGAGTGCTCTTGAATACCGCCGGATCGAAAGCAGTGTGAAGGCGCAGGCCAATCTGCTTGCGGGCATCTCCGAACTCGAAGGTGCATCGCAGACCGCGATCGAGAGCCTCGCGCAGGAGCAGGTCGACGTGCTCAACGAGCTCAATACCTACCTGCAATCGTCGGACAGCCTGACGCCCGAGGACCTCGCGAGCTTCGAGACCCGGCTTAGCGACCTGCAGGCGGCGATCGAGGCCGCAGAGATGTTCTCCTACGATTACCTGAAGGAGCGCCTGCAGGTGTCCGTGGACTTGCTCCCGAACGCCGACATCCCGCCGGACGTGAAGGCGCTGATCGCGGCAGCGGCCAGCGGTATCGACAGCACGATCGAGTTCGCCGTGCGCGCAGCGGACCTCACGCCTGACCTGCGCTGGCTCGCGATCACCCAGACGAGCGAGCACCTGAAGACGATCGACTTCGTGGTCGGGGAAGACCTCGACAACCGTACGCGGCGGCTCGCCCTCGACGACATCGCGACGCTGACCCGCACGGTCAACCTGGTGATGGGTTCGGGCCTCGAGCATGACGAGATGGCCGTGGCGCTGGCGGGGAACTCCGAGCTCGCGCGAGTGGTCAACGTTTCGCTGTCCTCCGGCGCCGATCAGCAGGCGATCCGCCTCGCGCTTGCCAACGCCGGCAGCTACTCGGTCGCGGTTCGCGCGGCGCTCACCGCCTCGGCCGAGGTGCGCGAGATCGTCTTCGGGAATGCCGGCTCCTATGCGGCGATGATCGAGGCCGCCTTCTCGCCCTCGATGACCGAGGACCAGCGCCGCATCCTGCTGCAGAAGCAGGGCACCTATGCCGTCACCGTCTCGGCGGTCCTCGCCGCGAATACCGGGGACGCCATGCGCACGCTGCTGCTGCGGGCCTCGACGCAGGCGGTGCGCGCGGTGACCGTGGCCATGGCCTTCGCCTCGACCGTCACCGATGCCGAGCGGCAGCTGCTGCTCACGCAGAGCGCCAATATCCAGCGCACGATCACAGCGATGGTGAACCCTTACGGGATCACCACCTTCGACCAGCTCTTCCTCGATCAGCTGGCCAACGGTGGCGACCGGGCCCTGGGCATCACCGGCTGGATCGAAACCCGCGGCATCTCGGGCCTCGGCCAGAGCTTCCTTCAGCGCCTCGGCGAAGGGGACGCCTCGACGTTGCGAGAGATCGTCGCCGATGTCGAGATGGGCCGGGTCAACGGCTTGGCCGCGGCCTACCTCGACCAGCTCAGGATCGGGGCGGGCAACACCTGGCGGACGATTGCCGCTGGCGTCGGCCTCGGGCAGGTCGGCACTCTGGGCCAGCAGTATCTTCGCCAGTTGAACGCCGGGGCGGGCAGCATCACGCGGATCCTCGACGGCGAGGTCGACCTCTCCGGTCTGAACGCAGCGCAGCTCTCGCTGCTCGAGGCGGTGCGGGGCGGGAGCGTCGGGACGCTGCGGCTCGGCGGCAGCTTCACCTTCGATCCCTCCGCGGCCTTCGCGAACTGGTACGCGGGCACTACGCGCAGCGAGATCGCCTCGCCCATGGCAACGCTCGGCGCGGCGCTGAACAATCTCCGGGCGGCGCTGATCGAACATCAGGCCGAGCTGGCCGCGCAGACCGCCGCTCTCGCGGCGCAGACGGCGGCAGCCGATAAGCAGGAGAAGGTCTCCGCGCTGGAAAGCTACGTCGCGAAACTTCCGGGTGACGGGCAGGGAACCTTCACCGCGAACGCGACCCAGCTGATGGAGATGGCCGACATCCTCGGGGTCTCGAAGGCGGGCAGCGTCTACGATGTCGCGGCGAAAATCTCCGGCTTCTCGGCGACCGACGCCGTGCGGGCCATCGCGCCCAACGACACGGCCCTCTGGAACTACCTCAAGTCCTACCTCGGCAACACCGCGCTGCAGGTGAACGACGAGGCATACCTGGCCTCGCGTCCCGACGTCGCGCGCAGCTCGGTTTATGGCAATGACCCGCAGCAGCACTGGGAGGACTACGGTCGCGCGGAGATTCAGCGCGATCCGAGCTGGTTCCGGCCAGCGCTGTTCGACTGGTCGAGCATCGGCATCTCGATCCCCGGCTATGCCTCGGGGACGAACTTCCACCCGGGCGGCCTCGCCATGGTCGGCGAGCAGGGCGCCGAGCTGGTCGACTTGCCGCGCGGCTCGAAGGTCTACCCGTCGCCGATGACCGATCGGCTCCTGGCCCGGGATGCGGAGGTGGCAGAGCTTCGCCGCCTGCGCGCCGAGATCGCCGACATGAAGGACAGCATGACCCAGCTCGGCCTGAAGCAGGGCAGGGACATCGCCAAGCTGCGCAGGCTCGCCGAGAAGGATGACACTATCGGGCTGCCGCCGGAAAGGGCAAGCGCATGAAGATCATCGCGCCGATCGCGATCACCGACGCAATCCTCGTGGCGTCCAACATCGCGGAGGACGACCACGCGGAATGGGATTCCGGCACGGCCTACGGCGCCGGCGACAGCGTCATCGTGCTGGCCACCCACAAGGTTTACGAGAGCGTCCAGGCGGCCAATTCGGCCCATGATCCCACCACCGATGACGGGACCTGGTGGTTCGAGGTCAGCGCCACGAACCTGTGGAAGGCCTTCGACCGGAGGCTCGCCGACCAGGTCGAGAACAGCGGGACGATCACCTACCGTCTCGACGCGGGCGAACTGGTCACCGGCATTGCCTTCTTCAATCTCGACGCGGCCTCGGTGCGTATCCAGGTTACCAGCAACGCCGCAGTGGAGACCTACGACAAGACCGTCGAGCTGGTCGACGACAGCGATATCGTCGACTGGTTCAGCTTCTTCACCACCGCGCTGGACAACTACGTCCAGGAGGCGCTCTTCGTCGATCTGGCGGCATATCCCGAATACACGATCGACATCACCATCGGCGACGGAACCGGCACGGCCAAGGTCGGGCAGATCGTGATCGGCAAGGTGCTGAAGCTCGGTGACGCGCTCGAGGGAACGACGATCGGACTGACCTCCTATTCGACCAAGGAGGTGGACGACTTCGGCTCCTGGACGATCGTGCCGCGCGCGAAGTCCGACCCGGTGAATTTCGACTTCGCCATGCCGGCCTCCGGCGCGGGGCGGGTGAAGCGGATCCTCAACAGCCTCCGCGACACGCCGGCGGTCTACTTCGCTGGCGAGAGCCTCGTCTCGACCCATGGCGCGATGACCTACGGCTTCTTCCAGGACTACGAGATTCCGCTGAAGAAGGCCGGGGTCTCCATCGTGCAGCTTGAAATCGAAGGACTGACCTGATGGCCATCTCTCTCACGCCGGCGCCGACGCTGCCGTCGCTCAATGACCCGAGCACCTTCAATGCCCGCGCGCTGGCCTTGTTCTCCTGGCTTACCGGGACGCACATCGACGAGCTCGAAGGGATCACCGGCTCGGACCTCTATGCAACGATCGTCGGCGCCGTCTCGCAGTCCGGCGGGCAACCGACCGGGGCAATCATCGAGCGCGGCAGCAACGCCAACGGCTCCTACACCAAGCTCGCCGACGGGACGATGTTCTGCTGGGGAAACATCTCCAGTCTCGCTTTCGCCGCGACGACCGTTTTGGGTGGCATCTACCAGGACGCGGCGCAGCCGGCGATCACGTTCCCTGCAACGTTCACGACTGCTCCGTCGCTTCAGGTCAATCTTCGCGGCTCGAACAACTGGGCGACCGTCTCGGCGGTGACAAGTTCGACCTTCACCCCGGTATTCTTCGCCGCCTCGTCCACGTCCGGAACGCAGTCGTTCTACTGGCTCGCAGTGGGCCGCTGGTTCTAAGGAGCAACCTTCATGAAATTCATCTTCACGCGCGCTCAGGGCAAGGCCGCGACGGCGTCGGTTGCCGGTGACGTCCTCACCTTGAACGGCGTCCCCTATGATTTCTCCTTCGTCGAGGAAGGCGGGGAGATGCCGTCTGCGGCGATCGGCGAGCCGCTCATCAACGGCCCGGTCACGCGGGTCGATGGCGCGATCGTGGTGCCTCTGATCGCTCCGCACGCGCCGGGGCAGCTCCCAGAAAGCCTGTGGCACCCCGAGCCTGAAGAGGTTGTCTCGGGCGATGTGCCGCTGCCTGCATATCAATTCGAGGAGCTCGCATGATGGACCTTACTGCATACCGCAGCCCAGCGGTGATTGCGGCCGAAGCACGCGCCACCAAGCTGTCCGCCATCACCGCCGAGCGCGACCGCCGGATCAACGGCGGCTTCACCTTCGGCGGTGTGATCTTCCAGACCCGGCCCGAGGACCGCGAGAACATGAGCGGTGCGGCGACCTCGGCGCTTGCCGCCATGACCTCCGGGGCCGAGGCGGGCGACCTGCGCTGGCATGGCGGGGAGAGCGACTTCGCCTGGATTGCCGAGGACAACACGCTGCACCCGATGGATGCGCAGACGATGTTCTCTTTCGGTCAGGCAGCCATGGCGCACAAGCAGGCACACATCTTCGCGGCGCGCGCGCTGAAGGACCTGGCGGAGATCCCCGCCGACATCACCGCCGACGCGCTCTGGCCGTGAGTGCCTACACGCGGCTGACCGGGTGGCATGTCCCGGTCGGCGGCATCGGCTTCGAGGTCTCGACTCCGGTGCCGTGGGAACTTGGGGCCATCGGCTCGGGGCTCTGGATCATCGTCCCGAGCGGCACGCGCTTCGACTGTTCCGTGCCACTGTTCCTGCGGTGGGCTTTCGACCCGCTCGACCCGCGCTACCGCAAGGCGTCCTGCCTGCACGACTGGCTTCTGTCGGTGAAGGGATGGGGTCGGGTGGCCGCAGGCGCGGTCTTCCACGATGCGCTCGCGGCCGATGGCGTGCCGCTTTGGGAACGGCTTGCTATGTGGCTGGCCGTCTCGCTCTACCGTTTCGCCTGATCGGGCGAAGCAAAGAAGAGTAACGTCCCGCCGCTGGCGGATTTTCTTTGAGGTCTACAATATGCCGCAGATCAAGTTCGACAGCACGGTGAGCACCGGCAATATCCTCTCCATCCTCGCGATGATGGTCACCGTGACGGCGGGCTATGTGACGCTCACGAACACGCAGGAGACCCAGGCGCTGTCGATCGCCCGGCTCGAGGAGGGCTGGCGGGGGATGGACGGACGCCTCCGGGCGGCCGAGCTGACGCAGGCCGGGCAGGCCTCCGATCTCCGCAGCATCCAGGCGACCTTGCAGAAGATCGACGGGAAGCTCGACCGGCTATCTCTGCAGGAGGGGAGGTGAGCGCGGCCCGCCTTCGCTTTCCAGGAACAGGGAGTGCCCTAGGGGGGTGAAGGGACCTGCTGGCAGAGTTCAGGTCGCGCTCAAATAGAGAAATGCGAGGCGCGAAACGGGAAACAAGAGGCGAAAGAAAGGGTAGGCGCACATCCGCTTGTCGTGTGTGGGCGTGGCGTGCACCTCGTCAGGATGACGCGAAGCCGAGGCGAATAGTTTGCCACGCCCGAGCTCTAAGTGCAGCGGACAGTCCGCATTTTCAAGCCGTTACCTGAGGACAAGGTGAGCGCGGCGGAACACCGGGAAGGATAGATGCGTGGCCGCCTGGGTCGCGCGCCATCGTGGCGGCCATGCTTACCCGCCGCGCTCAATGCCTCTCTACCACAAATCTCCGGATTCTTCATGCCCGCCATGGCGCGGGGCCATTCGCCTGGGAGAACGACATGCGCACGACCTTCAAAACCTGCCAGCCGTGGCTTCTGATCCACTAGGGCTGAGGTGTGGAAAGGCGTACTTCCGCTTGCCGGGGGTGGGCGTGGCGCACGCCACGGCTGGTTGACGCCACAGGCCGAGACTGTCTTCCCGCCACGCCCGAGCCAAAGGTGCGGCCCGCATTCCATTCTTCAAGCCGATCCCTAAGGACAAGATAAGCGCGGCGATCTTCGTGCAAGGAGTTTTCGGTTCACGTTGAGTGACCGTGCAACCTTGGTGCCTCCTATCCACCAGAGCTGAGAACGGCCCGCCGAGCTCAGCGAGACCCTACCACAATTCACCCGACATTTCGCTCCGCTTTTGCGCGGGGCCTTTCGCATGGGAGAACGACATGCGCGCGACTTTCGAAACCTGCCAGCCGTGGCTCCTGACCCACGAGGGCGGCTTCGTGAACCACCCGAAAGACCCGGGCGGTGCCACCAACCAGGGCATCACTCAGCGGACCTATGATGCCTGGCGCAAGGTCGTGGGCCTGCCCTCGCGCGACGTGCGCTTGCTCGAGGCCGGTGAGCGCGACGCGATTTACCGCGAGCAGTATTGGGAGAAGGTCTGGGGCGACAAGCTCCCGGCCGGTGTCGACTACGCGCTCTACGACTTCGCGGTGAACTCGGGTCCGGCGCGGGCTGTGCGGTTCGTGCAGGAACTCGTCGGCACCCAGGTCGATGGGGTCATGGGGGTGCGCACGCTCGCGGCCATCATGGATCGCGACCCGGCGCAGCTCGTCGTGGCGCTCTGTTCCAAGCGGATGCGCTGGATGAGCACGCTCTCGACCTTTTCCACCTTCGGCACCGGCTGGACCCGCCGCGTCATGGGGGCGCACGACGGCGTGCAGGATCAGGACTTCGGTGTGGTCGATCGTGCGGTGGCGCTGTCGCGCCGCTCGGCAAGCATCCCCGCGCCTATGGCGCTCGAGGACGGCGCGGGCGCGAAAGCTGTCGGAGAGACTGATCTCATCGCGGCGCTCCTGGGTTTCTTCGCCTCGATCTTCGGCAAGGCGGTTCCAGCATGACCCGGGCCGTCCACTACCGGGACCGCAACCTGTTCCTCGCGGATCGGTTGCCGGGCTCGTTCTGGATCAGCTGCCCGGAGGAGGATGGCGAGCAGACCTTCCTCTTCTTCTGCCCCTGCGGCTGCGGCGACAAGTCCCTGCTGACGATTGGCAACGGCTTCAAGCCGAAGCATGGGCCGAGCTGGTCCTGGAACGGCTCGACCGAAGCGCCAGAACTAGCGCCCTCGGTCAACTGGCAAGGCCACTGGCACGGCTGGCTGCAGGCGGGCGTCTGGCGCCTTGCTGATCCTTCTCCCGATCACCGACTAGCGCTTGGCGCTAGTGCTTTCCGCGGCCGCGTGCCGCTTCCCTCCGCGCCGTGAGCGCGACCCGAAAGGACATGACCATGTTGAACCTGACCGGACAGATCGCGCTGCTGCTGCGCGTCTTCATCCTCCTGCCGCTGGCCGGCCTCGCCGCCACGCTGCCCTTCGTCGACTTCGACAAGGCCAGCGGGATCCTCAGCATTGATCTCAACGCGGCGTCGATCGCGGCGGCGGTGGTGATCTGGGGGCTGGTCTCTGGTGGAACCTTCGCCTGGTCGCGCTGGGTCAAGGCGCTTGGCGGGAAGACTTGATCGGGCTACCCTGAGCGCCTGCAAGTCGGCGATGAAGGTCCCTTGCTTCCCAGACTGCCCGGCCACCGCGCCGGGCTTTTTCTTTTTCCACGTGGCGCTTATCTCTGCCCCCATGTGGACACGCAGACGAACGATGGTGGCGGGCCGGGACGACGGCGACAACGACTGGGAGGTGCTCAGGGACGGGCACCAGGTCGGTCGCATCTACGCGACCATGCTTCCGGACCCAGAACGCAGCTGGATGTGGTTCACGCAGGCCGGCGAACCGGAGCAGGGTTATGCGGAGAGCATGGGCGCTGCGCTGGATGAGGTGCGGCGGCGTTTTTGCTAAGATCAGATCGAGGTTGGATGCCGAATAATGGGTATTCGGCATCCAACTCAGACATATTATTTTGCGACGGGAATAACGTAGCTCGGCGGATAGTTGCGATGCATGTCCGTGATCGAGTCAGTGATGCCGAAGTCGAGGAAAACGGCGCTTGCTACGATCTCGCTGCCCATGCTGCTGGGGATTGCGCCGACGGCGTTTTTCCCGCGAGAGGTCGTGCAATCATAGCGGAGCGAGTCGTCTGAACGACGAATGCTCGCGACGGATGGGACGCTGACCTCTTGCGCTTGCCGCTTATTGTTGAGCTTGCACGTGCCGCTGTCGCCCGTGCTGAAAGACAGCGCGACGGGAACATTGGCGTCATTGGTCAAGGTGGCACAACCAGATACCATGGTGATCGTCGCGAGAATTGCAAAAGCAGAAGACTTCATTCTTTTTCCATTCGTAAAGACTGAAGCCTCACAGTCTTGTGATTCCCACGTTCCAGCAATTGCGGAGATATGCGGTGCGGCACATTCAGCTGGCACGTGTGTGATTTTGACCATTCTGCGATTTGTGGATTGTTGCTACCCTTCGAGCGATCGGTAGGTCAGGTTCAATGTTTGACGCCCGCGCGGCAGTATGGCTGCTTTTCCCAGTCACGTGACGTGATGGGCCACAGTAAGAATATATTTTAAACTTAAGGTTGCTTAGGGGAATTTCGGCATATAGTCCGCAGCAAGCAAGTTCGATCAGCAATCCAAGCTGGCGTAGTGGCAGGCACATTCTATGAGCAAAGCAAGGTTTGAGATCGCCTTTGAAGGCAAGCCTTTCGACGGCGGTGAGATTGATGTGCGGGACCTGGCACCTACGCTCCTGGCGCTAGGCAATGTCGTGCAAGCTGCGAACAAAGCCCTCAACGGAGATCGTTCCGAGGCTCGACTGAAGGTCACTGCCACGAAGGAAGGCTCGTTCGTGGCCGCCCTTACCATGGATGTAAGTTGGCTCATCGACATGCTTGATGCGGTCGCGGCTAACCCGGACCGGGTGCTTGCGGCCGATCAGTTGCTGGGTCTCCTCATGAATGCCGGGAAGGTCGTGGGCGTAGCCGCGGGGACGGCGACAGCAGCTACAGTGGGTGTGTTCCAGGCCATCAAGCTGCTGAGAGGCAGGCGGCCCAGTAAGGTTGTCCCACTGGGGGATGGCACTACCCAAATTACAGTAGAGCAGACGGTTTTTGTTGTTGCGGACCGGTGCGTCGATCTGCTGCAAGACCTAGGAACGCGCGAGGCCATTGAATCTTTTGGCAATAAAGCTTCGAGCGTCGAGGGACTGAAGGCTCTGAAGATTGGCGACGGACGCGATGATAGCAGGACTGTCACTCTTTCCCGCTCAGACCTCCCATCCCTGAACGTGCCGCCAGAACCGAAGGAACCTGAGGTCGACATCAGCCATCGTGAAGCATGGCTTAAGCCCGTTTCCGCTCAGTTCAAGGATGGCTACAAGTGGCGGTTCACTGACGGAGGTGATCGGCCCTTTACGGCCGAGATGGAAGATCTCGACTTTCAGCGGAGAGTCCAAGAAGGGCGCGTGACGCTAAATGCAAATGACACAATTCGTTGCCGTTTGCGCGAAGAGCAATCAATCTCGGCGGCCAGTCTTATGAAGGCCACGTTTGTGGAAGAGGTCCTTGATCACCGTCCGGGCGCTCGTCAGCTTAATCTGCTGTAAGATACTGAGGCGCGCTGGCGGGCGAACTGCTCTGCAGAGCGAGAGACGTTAGCTTCGCTCTTTGATGGGTTCCCTCCAGATCGCCTGGTAAAGGTCCGCCATCCGCTCTTCGATTTCTACGGCCTTTTCCGATAGGGCGGCGCTTCCGACGACAAACGGGTGGTCCCGGACAAAATCAGAGAAGTGTTGGCTAGCAACGAACGCGCGGTCACCAGCCTCGTGCTGCAAGTCCTCTGTGTGCTTATCCTTGCTACCAGTCATAAGTTTGTGCTCGCTTCAGGTTTCATCGGGTGAATTTCCTAGATCAGGGCGCCAAGTCGTCTAGGGAGACCCCGAGCGCATCTGCGATCTTCGCCAAAGTGGCTAGCCAATCCTGACCGGTGGCCGGGTTCAATCTGCGAGAGCTGAACTCGGTTCACGCCGGAAGTAGCCGCAGGCTGAGCTTGGGTCAAGCCGCGCAGGTCGCGGAAAACGCGTACGAACTTCACGACCGCACCATCTTAAACCAAGGTGTCATAGGGCTTGATCGGCGTCGTGCCAGGGATCGGCGATGACGCTCATTCACGGTATCGGGGAGCGTCTACAAGGTTCGGAAACGTGGGACACATTCCCTTCAACCTGTTGATTCTTCAGGCGTCACGTCGCACAATCAATGGGACACTTCGCCATTGATTTTATTATGAAATTTCGACGTTCTCGGGCCCCTTGCCGAACCACCAGGTGGCATAGCCGTTGTCCTTCAGGATCTCGCCGATGGTGGCGGTCTCCTTCGGCAGCATGGTCGAGTAGCTGGGGAAGCCCGTCGCCCATTCCATCAGGAAACCGTTGCCCGAGCTGTGGTGGTTGCGCCCGGTGAGCAGCGCGGCGCGCGAGGGGCCGCAGATGGCGGTGGTGTGGAAGCGCGTGTAGCGAAGGCCTTCGGCCGCCAGCTGGTCGAGCGCCGGCGTGGGGATCAGCCCGCCGAAGGTCGAGGTCTGGCCGAAGCCCACGTCGTCGAGCAGGATGACGATGACGTTGGGCGCCCCCTCGGGCGCGGCGACGGGCTCCTGCCAGTCGGGGGTCGAGTCCTCGTAGGTTTCGCCGATGGTGCCCTCGAAGGGCGCGAGCGGAACCGGGAGCTTGTTTCGGTCGGGCCAGTCCTGGGCAAGGCCGGGGACCGGCGCCGCAAGCGCAGAGAGCAGGATCAGATACCGGAGCATCGGGACAATCCTCGTTGTTAAAAATCAAGTGTCGGGCGCGGACGAAAAAACAGGGCGCTCGAAAGGGCGCAGTCATGAAAATCGGATCGGTCGGGCGGCGGTCGGAGGGGTCTCGGGCATGGTTCCGGCGCCGTGCCGATGCCCATCATTCTTCACAACCCATGCGCGTGCCGCAAGAAAATTCGGGGCGGATCACGCGGCGACGGGGCAGGAACGTGCCGAGCCGCCATGGGTCCCAGGGGTTGCGCGGGGTCGGCGCGCCGCCGGATCGGGGCCTCCGCCATGTCCCGCCCGGAGCAAGGAAGGGCGCGGAACGTGAAAAGGCCCGCGCCCCCTTGCGAGGCGCGGGCCGGTGTTCAGGCCGGGACGCGGATCACTTCAGGTCGAAGCGGTCGGCGTTCATCACCTTGGTCCAGGCGTCCACGAAGGCCGCGAGGAAGGTCTCGGTGCCGTCGTCCTGGGCGTAGATTTCGGCATAGGCGCGCAGGACCGAGTTCGAGCCGAACACCAGGTCGACGCGGGTCGCGGTCCATTTCACTTCGCCGGTCTTGCGGTCGCGGATCTCGTAGAGGTCGCGGCCCGCGGGAACCCAGGTGTAGGCCATGTCCGTCAGGTTGACGAAGAAGTCCGTGGTCAGCGCGCCGGCGCGATCGGTGAAGACGCCGTGCCTGGTGCCGCCGTGGTTGGTGCCCATGGCGCGCATGCCGCCCAGCAGAACGGTCATCTCGTTCGCCGTCAGGCCCAGCAGCTGTGCCCGGTCGAGCAGCATCTCTTCCGAGGAGACCGCGTAGTGCGTCTTCTTCCAGTTGCGGAAGCCGTCGGCGAGCGGCTCGAGCGGATCGAAGCTCGCGGCATCGGTCATCTCGTCGCTCGCGTCACCGCGGCCCGGCGCGAAGGGCACCGAGATGTCGTGACCCGCGGCCTTGGCCGCCAGTTCCACGCCGACGTTGCCGGCGAGCACGATGGTATCCGCAAGGCTCGCACCGGCGGCGTTCGCCAGCGGCTCGAGCACGTTCAGCACGCGGGCGAGACGCTCGGGCTCGTTGCCCTCCCAGTCCTTCTGCGGGGCGAGACGGATGCGCGCGCCGTTGGCACCGCCGCGCATGTCGGAGCCGCGGAAGGTGCGGGCGCTGTCCCAGGCGGTCGACACGAGGTCAGCCACGCTGAGGCCCGAGGCCGCGATCTTCGCCTTGAGGCCGCCGACGTCGTAGCCGGTCGCGCCTGCGGGGATCGGGTCCTGCCAGATGAGATCCTCGGCGGGAACGTCGGGGCCGACGTAACGCACCTTGGGGCCCATGTCGCGGTGGGTCAGCTTGAACCAGGCGCGGGCGAAGACGTCCGAGAAATACTCCGGGTCGGCCATGAACTTCTGGCAGATCGCGTTGTAGATCGGGTCGACCTTCATCGCCATGTCCGCATCGGTCATGATCGGCATGCACTTGATCGAGGGGTCCTCGACGTCGGCGGGCATGTCTTCCTCGCGGATGTCGATGGGCATCCACTGCCAGGCACCGGCCGGGGACTTCTTCAGTTCCCAGTCATAGCCGAAGAGCAGCTCGAACCAGCCCATGTCCCACTGCGTGGGGTTCTTGGTCCAGGCGCCCTCGATGCCGGACACCACGGTGTCGCGGCCGATGCCGCGGCCCTTGGTGTTCATCCAGCCCATGCCCTGCGCGGTCACGTCGGCGGCTTCCGGGTCGGCCGAGAGATCGGCGGCGGAGCCGTTGCCATGCGCCTTGCCGATGGTGTGGCCACCGGCGGTCAGCGCCGCGGTTTCCTCGTCGTTCATCGCCATGCGGGCAAAGGTCTCGCGGACCATCGCGGCGGTGCGCATCGGGTCGGGCTGGCCGTTCACCCCCTCGGGGTTCACGTAGATGAGGCCCATCTGCACGGCCGAGAGCGGGTTCTCGAGCGAGGCGGGGTCGGTCACGTCGCCGTAGCGCGTGTCGGACGGCGCGAGCCATTCCTTCTCGGCGCCCCAGTAGACGTCCTTTTCCGGGTGCCAGATGTCTTCACGGCCGAAGGCGAAGCCAAAGGTCTTCAGGCCCGCGACTTCGTAGGCGATGGTGCCCGAGAGGATCATCAGGTCGGCCCAGCTGATCTTGTTGCCGTATTTCTTCTTGATCGGCCAGAGCAGGCGGCGGCCCTTGTCGGTGTTGACGTTGTCCGGCCAGCTGTTCAGCGGCGCGAAACGCTGGTTGCCGGTGCCGCCACCACCGCGGCCATCGGCAAGGCGGTAGGAGCCTGCCGCGTGCCACGCGACGCGGGCGAACATGCCGACGTAGGAGCCCCAGTCCGCGGGCCACCACTCCTGGCTGTCCTTCATCAGGGCGCGCAGGTCGTCCTTCAGCGCCTCGATGTCGAGCGACTTCAGCTCTTCACGGTAGTTGAAGGCCGGGGCGAAGGGCTTCGTCTTGGTGTCGTGCTGGTGCAGGATGTCGAGGTTCAGCGCGTTCGGCCACCAGCTGGTCACCGAGTGGGCGGTCGAGGTCTGACCGCCGTGCATCACCGGGCAACCGCCCGTGGGTTTCACATCATTTCCGTCCATCGTTGGCTCCGGCATTCGCTGCGTTGGGTTGTTCCATATGGTGCCGCGCCGCCGGCCGGTAGGACCCGGCTGGGGTGATCAGGCACCGCGTGGCACCGGTCTAGCGGCTGCGGGCGATAAACGGAAATCGGATTTTTTTACAAATCCGATAGGGATAGGTTATGGCTTTGGGGCAGGGGCAACGGCGGCCTTGTCCCGATCCGCGCCCCGGCTCCCGGGTCCTAGCGCGCGGGGGCGGGCTGGCGCGCGGGGCCGCCGGCCTGCTGGATGCGGAAGTTCCAGGCGATGACCGCGTTCAGCACCGCCGCGCCGACGAAGGAATAGAACACCAGCTCGAGCGGCAGCACGAAGAGCGAGACGAGGAAGACCAGAGCGTCGAAGCCCATCTGGAACCAGCCGGTCTTGAACCCGGTGCGCTCCTCGACGATCAGCGCCAGCACGCCGAGCCCGCCGGCCGAGGCGTTGTGGCGGAAGAGCGCGATGAGGCCCGATCCCGCGCTCGCCCCGGCGAGGATGGCGGCGATGAGCGGCGGCAGGTGGTCGAAGGAGACCCAGCGCTGCAGCAGCGGCGCGGTGACCGAGATGCCCACGACGGCGGCGATGGTGCGCAGGGTGAAGGTCCTGCCGCGGCGCTTCCACGAGAGCCAGAAGAACGGCAGGCTGACGGCAAGGAAGATCACCCCGAAATCGAACGGCAGCACGTAGGACAGCAGCACCGACAGGCCCGCGGTCTGGCCGGTGATCAGCCCCGCGGCCTTGAGAAAGACCACGCTGAGGCTGGCCATGAGGATGCCGAAGGCGAGGCCCTGGGTGTCATAGAGCGAGATCGGGGATTTGACTTTCATCGGGCGAGGTCTCCGGCGTGTCGTCTGGTCTGGTCTTTTGGCAATGGCGTCGGGGCAGGGTGCTCAGACCCTGCCCGCGGGGGCGAGGGCGGCGGCAAGCTCGCCCGCCTGTCCGTCAAGGGCATCGGCGAGCAGCTCCGACGTCGTCGGCCCGAGGGTGAAGCCCTGGTGGCCATGGCCGAAATGGAACCACAGCCCCTTGTGGCGCGGCGCCGCCCCCACCAGCGGCAGCATGTCGGGCAGGCAGGGGCGCGTGCCGGACCATTGCGCCTCGTCGACGCGCGCGCCGATCTCCAGCATGTCCGACAGCGCCGCGCGGCCGCGGTCGAGCTGGCGCAGGTCGGCGGGCGCGCGGCGGGTCACCAGCGCCGCGCCGGTGGCAATGCGCAGCCCGGCCTGCATCTGCCCCGCGACGACCCCGTTGTCCATGTCGACGATCGGCCGCAGCGGCGGCCGGCTGGTGCTGAAATGGCCGTGGTAGCCGCGCTTGTAGATCATCGGGATTCGGTAGCCGAAACGGCGCAGCAGCGTCGGCGACCAGGGACCGAGCGCCACCACGGCATGCTCGGCCTCGGCCCGCTCGGCGACGGTGCTGACCTGCCAGCCGGTGCCCGACTGGCCGAGGCTCGCGGCATCGCCCTCGAGCAGCCGGCCGCCCCGGCTGGCGAAGAGCTTCGCGTAGGAATGCACGAGGCAGCCGGGCGCGCTGCAGCTCCAGCTGTCGGTCCAGTGGATGACCCCGGCGGGATCGCCGAGAAGCGCGGCATCCTCGCGCCGGTAGTCCGCGCCCGAAAGCGCCCGGTGGCGCACGCCGTAATCCCGCGCCAGCCGCGCCGCGTCGGCGGCATCGGCCTCGAAGGCGGCGCGGTCGCGGTAGAGCTGCACCAGCCCCTCGCGCGCGATCAGGTTGCCGGCACCCGACGCGGCGATCAGCGGCGCGTGGTCCGCGGTCGAGCGCGCGGTCAGCCGCGCGTAGGTGCGGGAAATCTCGGCATGGCGGCGCGGCGCGGAATTTCGGAAATAAGACCAGAGCGCCGGTGCCATCTGCATCACGCCCTGCAGCGACCAGGTGACGTCGTTGCCGCGCCCCATGGCCATCGCGAGCAGCCGGCCGAGATCGCGCGGCAGCCCGTAGGGCTCGGCGGCCTCAGCCTGGATGATCCCGGCATTGCCGAAGGAGGTCTCGCGCCCCGGCGCGGTGCGGTCGACGAGGCTGACCGTGTGGCCGCGGGCCTGCAGCGCGAGCGCGGTGGAGACGCCGACCATGCCGGCTCCAAGAACGAGGATCTCAGCCATGCGGGGGCTCCTGGCGGGCTTGAGGGTGAGGGGCGCGCGCGGCGAGCCCGTCGACCACGAGGTCGAGCAGCGCCGCGAAGCTGTCATCGTAGGACACGGTTGCGCCGTTCTGCCAGCGCAGCACGAAGATGCGGTTGGCAAGGTGCGGCAGCGCGGCATGGGTCAGCGGGTAGGCGGCGGGGTCGACCTCGTCCATGCGCTGCGCGACCCGCGCCTCCCAGGCGCCGTCCTCCGAGGCCGGTCCGGGCGCGAGCTCCATGGTGACAAAGCCGCAGAGCCCGCCGATCAGCGCGTTGAAGGCGTCGCGCAGCGCAGTGCCCTTGAACCCGCCCTCGTCCAGCGCGGCGAGCACCGCCTCGACCCAGTCGATCCCGGCAACGCCGTTGGACTTCATCTGCGCCCCGAGCAGCGGCGCGAGCTTCGGGTGGCGGTGCACCGCGGCGCGGTAGCCGAGGAAGATCTGCCGCAGCCGCTCGGTCCAGGGCGCGTCCGGCGCGTAGACGCTGGAGAGGCCGCTGGTGAGCGAGGCGGCGATGGCGGCAAAGAGGTCTTCCTTCGTGCCGCCCACGTGCCAGTAGATCACCGCCGGCGACACGCCAAGGCTGCGCGCCAGCTCGCGCAGGGAAAAGGCCGAGAGCCCGGTCGCGTCGATCTGCGCGATGGCGGCGTCGACGACCTGGTCGCGGGTCAGCCCGACCGACGCGGCCCGGCCCCGCAGCGGCCGCGCGCCATCTGCTTGCGGCGCGCGCGTCATCGGCATGGCTCCGAGCCGCGGCAGGAGGCCGTCCGGGACGGGCAGGGCGTGGTGAGGGTCATGCGGGCACGGGCTCGGCGATCTGCGTGGGTCGTCAGGGTGGGTTGTCCCGGAAATAGCGCATCAATTGAACATTGTTCAATTGCCGATTTTCGCCGATGCCCGGCTTGCGTGGCGTAAGGCCGGGGATTTTTCCGTGAAATCAGTCGCCTCGCCGGTTCCGCGGCCCGCCGGGACGGCTCAGCACGAAAGCCGCGGCGGCCCCCATGCAGATGAGCTGGATCAGCAGGACGCGGCCCGGCAGGCCAAACGCCACGCCAAGGCCCAGCGTCGCCGTCATCATGCCCACCGCCATGGCCTTGTGACGCGGCGCGATCGCGCCGTGCAGGCGCCAGTCCGCGATCATCGGCCCGAAACGCGGATGCGCGGTCAAGTAGCCGTGCAGCCGCGGCGAGCTGCGCGAAAAGGCAAAGGCCGCGAGGATCACGAAGGGCGTCGTCGGCAGCAGCGGCAGCACGATCCCGATGAGCCCGGCCAGAATCGCGAGACCACCGAGGACGAGCCAGGCGAGCCGCATCCCGGCGGCACGCGGCGGCTCCGTGGGCTTCGGTGGCTGGGTCGTCATGCGGTCCTCGTGAGGCGGAAAGGTGGCTTCGGTGATCATAGCACCGGAGCGGCGCGTGGCGAGCGGGTGCCTTCCGCCGAGGGTCTGCTCCTCCTTAACGATAGTCAACGCGGTAATAATATACCTAAAGGCATATGGGCGTGCCTGATGGGATTTTCATGAATCGCCGCGGATATGCAGAGGCTTCCTGAATTCCGGATCGAACGTGTGGGATATTGGAGCCAATTTGCAATTCTCGACGTCAGGCAATTCATCGCTCCGATAGATCGCTTTCACCGCAGCTCTACCGATGGCGATCGCAGAGCGATGCGGAAGCGTTGCGAGGATCGCGCCTCCGGCGCACGCGAGGTCCCGGAAGTGGACGCGCCTGGGCGGTCCCGGGGACCTCGCGGCGTCGACCGAAGCGCACGGGCGCGTGACGCCCGATGTCACGGTCGCGGTGGGGCATCCGCTTGCACCGCGCTGCGGAACTCTCTGGAAGATCGGGATTTATCGACCAAGGGGGAGCGTTGGCTGCGGGTTGAGGAACAGGCGCGGTTCGTCGGGCTCAAAGGCGCGAAGCTCGGCTTTCCGGAACGTCTCACGCAGCCCTGGACGGGGGGTGCCTTAACGCTTCACAGAAATCTTATAAGGATGATTATGTAAAGTGAGTGATCGCTTCCGGCTGTCTGAAAGCCTTAGCAACACCCATGCCGACGAGACGCGCAGGAATGCCCGGACCTGCCGCGCGAGCGCGCCTTTCTCAGACCGGACCGCCTTCGCCTTCCGCCGGGACGGACACCTTCTCCTTGGGATCGGCACCGGGAGACTTGGGCTTCGACATGCTCTGGTGCCGCGACTGCAGGTAGAGCGCCATGATCATGACGGCGGGTGTCGCGAGATAAACCGCGAAGATCGCCAATGGATGCGCACCGGCGTGCCAAAGAATGAGGCCGGCAATTATGCCGATCGTTCCGATAAGGCAGGCAATGACGAAGCCGCCGCCTGCAACCAGAACGCGACCTGAACGGGATGTTTCATATTGGTCGTTCATATTCCCCCCTTCTTCGAATCACGATTTCAGAAAAACGATTAACAGCAGGAAATCCCGGGCGAAAATTGCACGGAATTGTTTTGTACCACAGATGGACGCGCCCAAGGATACCAAATCCGCCAAAAAAGGCCATTTCGAGATTTTCGAAAGCCCGGGTGACGCTGTGTTGCCGTCTTTTGGCCCAAGGCGCAGGCACCGGGCCGGGGCATGTCATGGCCCGGACCGTCACCGCCCGCGGCGCTCATCCGCCGAACACGCCGCGCGACGCGCCGGTCCGGCCGAAGCCGCCGCGCGAGGCGGCGGTGGCGCGCGACATCGGCGGCTTGCCCACCGTGGCCGGCGGTTTCGAGAACATGCTGGTGCCGAGCTTGGCCCGGCCCGAGTTGCTCGAATAGGTGCTGGCGCCGGTCGCGTTGGTGAAGCGCCCGTCCGGCGTGCGGTAGAGCGGCTGCGCCGCGGCAAGGCCCGAGCGTCCGCCCAGCATGTTGCCGATCAGGTATCCGGCCAGCATGGGCATGAAGATGCCGCCCGAGCCGCCCTGGACCTGCTGCGCCTCGCTGCCGCAGGCGCCGGGCCCGTGCTGCTCCTCGCAGACCTGCAGGCTGTCGTAGCGCGGCGCGGATTCCACGTGCAGCGTCTCGGCCTCGGCAAAGGCCGTCTCGCAATCCTGCGCCGAGAACATCCCGCCCGACAGCGCCGCGCTGCGGCAGCTCTCGAGATCCGGGAAGGCCTGGGCATCGACCTGCTCCTCGCGGCAGCCCGCGAGGGTGAAGGACGCGGCGCCGACAATCGCCAGCGCGACGGTTCTGGAACGTTTACGCATCAATCTCTCCATGGCCGCGACGGTCAGTCACGAATGAAATGCGGCTTGAACCGCGACAGGTCCTGCGTGATCCGGGCGCGATCCTCGCGCATCCCGATCCCGGCGCAGCTCTCGCCGACGATCCAGGCGCCGACGACCGGGCGGAAGCCGTCCCAGACCGGCAGCGGCTGGTAGGCCTGAACCACGCGCGGATGTTCCTCGTAGCCCGCATCGGGCGCGGCTTCCAGCAGGTTTCCGCCTTCGTAGATGCGCACCGAGGCGCCCTCGCGCGAGAAGATCGGCTTGCTGACATGGCCGCGGGCAAAGGCATCCGCGGCGCGCGCAAAGGCGTCGGGACCGGTGCCGCGCCCTGCCAGCGCCTCGGCCACCTCGTCCTCGAAGAAGGCCGGAAGCAGGTTCGGATGGCCCTCGAACATGCGCCAGAGCACCGGCAAGAGGCCCTTGTTCGACAGCAGCGCCTTCCACGCGGGTTCGAGCATCAGGCAGCCCGCGCTGCGCAGGTGGTCGGCGTAGTCGTCGCGCAGCAGGTCTTCCCACGGGTAGAGCTTGAAGAGCGTGCCGATCACCCGGTCCTCGGCGTCGATGAACTGGCCGTCGGTGCTGATCCCGAGCTTCTCGAGGTCGCTGTAATGCGCGCCGAGATCGGCCTCGCGCGCCGCCCAGGCCATGGTCTCGACCGTGCCGTAATCCTCGGCATTGCCGGCGGCGGCGGCGAAATGCAGGTCGGTGCCCGGCGCGAAGAGCGCGCGGAACCGCTCGACCAGCGCCTCGTGGATGCCGTTGAACTGGTCGTCATCCTCGCGCAGCACGCCCGCCTCGACCTGATCTTCCAGCCAGAGCCACTGGAACGAGGCGCTCTCGTAGAGCGAGGTCGGCGTGTCGGCGTTGTATTCCAGCAGCTTCGCGGGCCCCTGCCCGTCATAGGCGAAATCGAAACGGCCGTAGATCTCGGGATCGCCGCGCTGCCAGCTTTCCGCCACGAGGTCCCAATGCGCCTGCGGGATGCCGAGGCGCGTGAGCAGCTCCTCGCTCTGCACGATCTCGGCGGCGGCCTCGCGGCACATGCCGTGCAACTCGGTGGCCGGGGCCTCGATATCCTCCTCGATCTCGCGCAGGGTGAAACGGTAGGCCGAGCTTTCGTCCCAGTAGGGCTCGCCATGCATGTCGGCGAAGGTGAAGCCGAGGTCCTCGGCTTTCGCGCGCCAGCCCGGGCGCTCGGTCAGGGTGAGTTTTTCCATGGCCTCCTCGGGGCGGGTCCGCGCCTCCCCGACAGGAGTGGTCAGGGAAGAAAAGCGCGGATCCGCCGGGTCCCGATCATATAGGAAGCCCGCGCCGGGGGTTTGAGACCCCGGCGCAAAGTGACGCAGCCAAATATCACATCGCGGGGTGCCGGGGGCCCTAGTCCGGGCGTTCGGTCAGCCGCAGGACCGTCACGCCCGCCGCGTTGGTGAGGCTCAGGTTCTTGCCGGTCCGCACGTAGCCGGTGGTCTGCGCCAGCGCCGCGATCATGTCCTGGTCGAGCTTCATGCGCGGCTCGGGGCAGGCCCGGCGCGTCCCGGCAAGCGGCTGGACGATGGCGAGCGTGCCCGCGCCGATCTCGGCCCGGCCGGTGAACCGGTTGCAGCCGCCGTACATCGAGAAACCGCCGTCGTCGTTGAAGGCCATGCTGGGCGGATCCTCGGTCACCAGCATCCGCCCGCCGATCTCGAACGCCGCCCATTCGACGCCGGTGATGCGCGGTGCCTCGGCGGCGGGCATGGTGCCGGTCTGCTCGAGCACGATCTCGGGCCGCGCCGGCGCGTCGCGGGTGATGGCGGGAAAGGCGGTCGTCGTACGCAGCAGCACCGTGCCCTCCTGCGCCACCTTGGCCGAGACGATGTAGCTCATGCGCGGGTCGATCCTGGCGTCGTCATAGGGCAGCTTGATGATGGCCGGGAGCACCTCGATCCTGTAGCGCCCCGCCGAGATCACGATCGAGGGCGCGTCGGCGCGCGACCCGTCGAGCAGTTCGACCTCGAGCAGCGCATCGGGCGGCAGCGTCGCGCCCTCGGCAAGCCGCACGACGACGGGCAGGTCCACGGTTCCGGCCATGGCGGGGGCTCCTCCGAGACAGGCAAGCAGCGCCGCGAGGCCGAGGCCCCGGCTCAGCGTGCGGGACAGGGATCGTAGGGTGCGCATCTGGGGTCTCCTTCCGCGCTGTGCCACGCCGCGTGCCGCGCTCAACACGGGCCGAGCGCGGCCGGCCCGCCTTGGCATCATGGCCCAAGCCCCCGCACCCGGCAAGCCGGCCCTGCCCGGCCTCGGCGCGGAATTGCCAAGGGCTGCCAATGCGATGAGGCGCGTGGCGGGGGCGACGGGCGGAAATTGCTGTGCTAGGCTCGCGCCGGACGCTTCCCGGGCCGCCGCCGGGTCGCGCGGGCGCGATGCCCCGCGGAATCCCGGGCGAATTTTGACCAAGACCCGATTTTGACAAGGTAAGGATTTTTGCCATGCCACGGCACCGACGTTCCCCGAGATACATCACCGCGCTGATGATGGCCCTGATCGGCGTGCTGCTGATCTCGGCCTTCATGGCCGAGGACGCGGCCGCCAAGGGCGACGTCGCATGGGCCGACCTGCCCAAGGGCCTGATGCTGCGCTACATGCTGGCGATGGCGGTGGGCGGCGCGCTGTCGGGCTGGCTCCTCTCGGGCATGTTCGGGCGCCGCGGGCTCGGCGGCTTCGTCCTCGGCTTCGCCGGAGCGGTGATCGCCACGCTCGTCGCCGGGCTCTTCGGCAGCGCCGCGGGGCTGCTGCCGGACCTGCTGCGCGACGGCTGGTCGAGTTCCGACCTGATCCCGATCCTCTACGGGCTCGCGGCGCTGCCGCTGGCCTTCGCCGGACAGCCGCTGCTCTTCGCCGGCTGGATGGCGCTGATGCTGCTCACCCATCTCTGGGCCCGCGGCATCCGCGCGGGCTGAGCCGATGCGAAAGACGGCAGCGCATCGCCTGCGCTGCCGTCTCCATCCCGGGCCTGCGCCCGGCAGGCCCCTGCCGCGGCGGACCGGACGGCCCGCCACCCTGCCCCGCGCTTACTGTCCGAGCGTCACGCGGCTGATGTGATCGCCGGTGGCATCGTCCTGCCCCTTGCTCTTGTTCACCACGTAGACGCCGCCGCCCGCCGCGGCGATCAGGTGGTTGGGGAAGCTGCCGATCTGCGCCTTGGCCACGACCTCGCCCTCGGGCGAGACGGCGACCAGCGAATCCGAGCCGCGCACCGCCACCCAGGCAAGGTCAGTCGCCGGGTCGAAAGCGATGTTGAGCGGGCCCGAGCCCACCGCCACGTCATGCAGCGTCTCGCCGGTCTTGGCGTCGAGGATCAGCACGTTGTCGGTGTCGACACCGGCGGTGAAGATGCGGTCCGTCTTGGCGTCGTAGCCGACGCCGATGGTGCGCTTCGACAGCGGCAGCGCGTAGACGGCGGTCTCCTCGCCCGAGGCGAGATCGACCTTGGCCACCTCGTCGGTGTCGAGGCTGACCACGTAGAGCGTGCCGCTCGCCGCGTCGATGTGCATGCTGGCGGTGCCGAAGCGCTCGCCGCGCTTGCCCGAACTCAGCTCGATCGGCGCCAGTTCCTCGAGCGTCGCGGCGTCGAAGACGTGGATCGTCGGCTCGAAGGTGGCGGTCACGTAGACCTTGCCGTCATGCGCCAGCGCGTCGCGCGGATGCGGCACGGAGTCGGGGGCGAACTGCTTGATGAGCGAGAGATCCTCGGCCGAGTAGACCGCGACCGAGTTCTGCCGGGTGTTGGTGACCCAGACCTGCCCCTGCGCCTCGTCCACCCCGACGCCGTAGACCGCAAAGACCCCGCCGTCGCGGCCATCGGCACTGTCCGGCGCCTCTTCCGGCGTGACTTCCGCAAGGATTTCAAACGTCTGCGGGTCGAGCTTCATCAGCTTGCTCTCGGTGACCGGCGGGCGGCCGACGGCCGAGGTCACGTAGAGCGCGTCCGGCGTCTCGGCGACCTGGTAGAGGCCCGGCGCCAGCTTCTGCGAGGTGATGGAAAGTGTGCCCGTGTCGGCCAGCACCGGCGAGACCTTCAGCTCGAGCGTGGTGGCGAAGTCGGGGTTCGAGATCTCGGCGACCACCGGGTAGAGCCCGGGCTCGGCGCCCTCGGGGATGCTGACCTCGGTGCTGAACTCGCCCTTCTCGTCCACGGTCACGGCGGCCCCGTCGTTGAGCGCGACGCCGTTCTGGCGCAGCACCACGCTCTGGCCGGGCACGAAGCCCTTGCCGCGCACCTCGGCGGTGCTCCCGGCGGTGATCGGCGCACGGTTCTGGCCGGCCGCCATCAACTGGCCGTCGAAGCCCTTGGCGAGACCGGTGAAGGGATCACAGAGCGCCGCGCCAGCCATCAGGGCGGAAAGCGCAAGGCCGCAGACGCCGGAGCGGAGTGCCGTTGCAAGGGACATGGAAGTCCTCCTTTGGATGCGGCGCCGGATCGGCGCGCGCGGGATGTCGAAGGGCTGGCTCGGGACCGTGGTCACCGTGGCTCTGCGCCGGAAAACGCGCAGTCGGCACCTGCCTAAGATAACTGACTTTTCCAGTCAAGTAATCCTCCGCCCACCCTGACGCGCCCGTGAACCCTACCCTTTCGGCGGCGGATCGCGGGTTGCGCCAACCAATTGTCGGATTGTCTGGCAATCTGGCGATCAGGCTGCTACCGATTGACGTGGAGGACGATTCACAGGGAGGAACCACATGTCCAGGACCTTTACCGCCATTCTCGCCGGCGCCACGCTGCTGGCCGGCGCCGCGGGCGCGCAGACCACGCTGCGCATCCAGACCCACCAGTCGCCGGAGTCGGTCTCGGGCCAGCTGGTGCGCGACTTCGTCGATCAGGTGCAGACCATGTCGGGCGGCTCGCTCGCGATCGAGATGTTCTACAGCTCCGCCGTCGTCGCCTCGGCCGAGACCTTCGGTGCCGCCGCGACCGGCATCCTCGATTGCGACATGACCAACCCGAGCTACCAGACCGGCCTCAACCCGGCCTTCCAGTTCGTCGCCGACACCATGGGCGGCTACGACACGCCGCTGGAATACCTCAGCTGGATCTCCTACGGCGGCGGTCGCGAGGCGATCAACGAGCTCTACAACGCCAATGGCATGGAATTCGTCGGCGCCTATCTCGGCGGGCAGGAGTCGATGAACTCAACCGCGCCGCTCGCCGGCATCGCGGATCTGAAGGGCTGGAAGTTCCGCTCGCCGCCGGGGATGGAGTCGGAGATCTTCGCCGAGCTCGGCGCGACCCCGGTCGTCATGGACTTCACCGAGATCTTCACCGCGCTCGAGACCGGCATCATCGACGGCGCCGATGCCTCGACGCTCGCCAACAACGTCGGGCTCGGCATCTACGACATCGCCAAGCACACCACCTTCCCCGGCTTCCACTCGATGAGCTCGGACCACCTCGCCTGCAACAAGACCGTCTGGGACGGGCTCGACCCGGCGCAGCAGGCGATCCTGCACTCGGCGATGGACAGCCTCGCGATGAACCTGATGATGCGCACCATCGTGCAGAACGGCGAGGCGCTTACCGCGCTGCCCGAGAAGGGCGTGACCATCTACAACTGGTCCGCCGAGGACCGCGCCGCCTTCCGCAAGGCCGCGATCAGCCGCTGGGACGTCTGGGCCGAGAAGACCCCCGAGGCCAAGGCCATGGTCGAGAGCCACAAGGCCTTCATCAACCGCATCGGCCTCGGCAAGGACGAGTGATCCTGCTGCACGCCCTTTGAGGGTGGCCCTCCGGGGCCACCCGACCCCTCCCGCATCCACGGCCCCGATCCGGGGCATCCACTTGGAAAGACTTACAGGATGAACGTTCTGATCATCGGCGGCGGCGGCTTCATCGGCCGCAAGGTCGCCCAAAGCCTCGCCGCGCGCGGCAACCTGCGCGATCTGCCCATCGACAAGCTGACGCTGGCCGACATCGTCGCACCCGCCTCGATCGACGCCCCCTTCCCCGTCGAGACCCGCGCCTGCGACATCACCGAGCGCGCTTCGGTCGACGCACTGATCGACGCCGACACCGACGTGATCTTCCACTTCGCCGCCGTGGTCTCGTCCCATGCCGAGGCGGATTTCGAGGCCGGCATGAAGGTCAACCTCGACGGCACGCTGAACGTGCTCGAGCGCTGCCGCGCGCTGGGGACCTGCCCGGTGGTGGTCTTCACCTCCTCGCTCGCGGTCTTCGGCGGCGAGGTGCCCGATCCGATCACCGATTTCACCATTCCCAACCCGCAGACCTCCTACGGCATGCAGAAGGCGATCGGTGAGCTGCTGCTCAACGACTACTCGCGCAAGGGCTACGTCGACGGCCGCGGCTTCCGGCTGCCGACCATCTCGGTGCGCCCCGGCAAGCCCAACCGCGCCGCGTCGTCCTTCATGTCCTCGATCATCCGCGAGCCGCTGAACGGCGAGCCGGCGATCTGCCCGGTGGATGAGGGTCAGGAACATTTCTACCTGTCGCCAAGGCGTTGCGTGGAGAACCTGATCAAGGGCGCCGAACTTGACGCCGAGGATCTCGGCATGCAGCGCTGCATGACCATGCCCGGCCAGCGCCTGTCGATCCGCCAGATGATCGACGCGCTGACCGCCGTCGCCGGGGCGGAACCCGCCAAGCTCATCAAGTGGGAGGAGCAGCCCGAGGTCGCCGCCATCGTGCGCGGCTGGCGCTTCGACTACCGCTTCGACAAGGCGCTGGCGCTGGGGCTTGAAGCGGATGCCAGCTTCGAGGAAAACGTGCGCTATTACATCGAAGACGACCTTCCGCACGCCGTCACACCCGCCTGAGGCACATCATGCTGACCCCGATCGTCCAGACCCCGCGCTACCGGCTGGTGGCCGAGGAGATCGCCGCGCGCCTCCGCGCCGGCGACTACGCCCCCGGCTCCAAGATGCCGGCGGACAAGGACCTGGTCGCCCAGCTCGGGGTCAGCCGCACCACGGTGCGCGAGGCGATGATCGCGCTCGAGCTGATGGGCTACGTGGTCACGCGCTACGGCGCCGGCGCCTTCGTCGCCGATCCGCTGCCGCAGGCGAAAGCGGCGGCGCAGGGCGAGCCCCATGCCGAGACGCAGGGGCTCCCCGGCTTCTTCGAGCTCGTCGAGGCGCGTTTCGTCATCGAGCCCGAGATCGCCGCCATCGCCGCGAGCACCGTCACCCCCGGCCAGATCGCCCAGCTCAATCGCTGCATCGAGGGCATGTGCGACGCCAGCCTGCCCTTCGACCGGATCGAGGCGCATGACCGCGAGTTCCACCTCGTCGTCGCGCGCTCCACCGGCAATTCGGTCTTCGTCTCGGTGGTGGACGAATTCTGGCGCGCACGGCAGCGCTACCCGGAATGGACGCGCCTCAACAACCGCCAGAGCCCCGAGGACATCGCCCGCTTCTCGCGCGACGAGCATGTCGCCATCGTCGACGCGCTGGCCGCCGGGGATGCCGAGGGCGCCCGCGCCGCCATGGCGCTGCACTGCCGCAACTCCGGCCAGCCGCTGCTCGAACGCTGGCAGCTCTTCGAGGGCGAGGCCGGCGGCGAGGAGGTGCTGCACCGGCTGAAGGCACGCGCGGGCCGGGAGGGCTGAAGTGAAGGTGGGGGCTCCGCCCCCTCGCCGCTGCGCGGCTCACCCCCGGCGTATTTGGAAAGAGAAGAATCGGCTTTTGGTCAGACAGAAAAAGGCCCGTATGTCAGGGACATGCGGGCCTTTCCTCATATTTTTCGCGGGATCACTTCAGGTCGAAGCGGTCGGCGTTCATCACCTTGGTCCAGGCCTTGGCGAAGTCGGCGACGAACTTGTCGCCCATGTCGTCCTGCGCATAGACCTCGGCGTAGGCGCGCAGCACCGAGTTCGAACCGAAGACGAGGTCCATCCGGGTCGCGGTCCATTTCACCGCGCCGGTCCTGCGGTCGCGGATCTCGTAAAGACCGCTGCCCACCGGCACCCAGCTGTAGGCCATGTCCACGAGGTTGACGAAGACGTCGTTGGTCAGCGCCCCCTCGCGATCGGTGAAGACGCCATGCTTGCTGCCGCCGTGGTTGGTGCCCATGGCGCGCATGCCGCCGAAGAGCACCACCATCTCGGGGGCGGTCAGCCCCATCAGCTGCGCCCGGTCGAGCATCAGCTCCTCGGCCGAGACCACGTAGTCCTGCTTGAGCCAGTTACGGAAGCCGTCGGCCAGCGGCTCGAGCGGCTCGAAGCTCTCGGCGTCGGTCATCGCGTCGGTGGCGTCACCGCGGCCCGGCGCGAAGGGCAGCGCGAGATCGTGGCCCGCGGCCTTTGCCGCCATCTCGACCCCGACATTGCCGGCGAGCACGATCACGTCGGCGATCGAGGCACCGCTTTCCTCGGCGATCGGGGTCAGCACCTCGAGTACCTCGTGCAGGCGGGCGGGCTCGTTGCCCTCCCAGTCCTTCTGCGGCGAGAGGCGGATGCGCGCGCCATTGGCACCGCCGCGCATGTCCGAGCCGCGGAAGGTGCGGGCGCTGTCCCAGGCGGTCGAGACGAGGTCGGGCACGCTCAGGCCCGACTCCGCGATCTTCTTCTTCACCGCGGCGACGTCGTAGGTGGTTGTCCCCGCGGGGACGGGATCCTGCCAGATCAGATCCTCGGCGGGCACGTCCGGGCCGAGGTAGCGCGACTTCGGCCCGAGGTCGCGGTGGGTGAGCTTGAACCAGGCGCGGGCGAAGGTGTCGGCGAAATAGGCCGGATCGGCCATGAACTTCTGGCAGATCGCGTTGTAGACCGGGTCCACCTTCATCGCCATGTCGGCGTCGGTCATCATCGGCATGCACTTGATCGAGGGATCCTCGACGTCGGCGGGCATGTCCTCTTCCTTGATGTCCACCGGCATCCATTGCCAGGCGCCGGCGGGGGATTTCTTCAGCTCCCACTCGTGGCCGAAGAGCATGTCGAACCAGCCCATGTCCCACTGCGTGGGATGGGTGGTCCAGGCGCCCTCGATGCCCGAGACCACCGTGTCGCGGCCGATGCCGCGGCCCTTGGTGTTCATCCAGCCGATGCCCTGGTACTCGGGCCCGGCGTCCTCGGGATCGGGGCTGAGGTCGGCGGGGTTGCCGTTGCCGTGGCTCTTGCCGATGGTGTGCCCGCCCGCGGTCAGCGCCGCGGTCTCCTCGTCGTTCATCGCCATTCGCTTGAAGGTCTCGCGCACCATGGCGGCGGTCTTCATCGGGTCCGGCTGGCCGTTCACCCCCTCGGGGTTCACGTAGATGAGGCCCATCTGCACGGCCGAGAGCGGGTTCTCGAGCGAGGCGGCGTCACCGAGATCGCCGTAGCGCCCGTCGGAGGGGGCGAGCCATTCCTTCTCGGCGCCCCAGTAGACGTCCTTCTCGGGGTGCCAGATGTCCTCGCGGCCGAAACCGAAGCCGAAAGTCTTGAGCCCGGCGACCTCGTAGGCGATCGTCCCGGAGAGGATCATCAGGTCGGCCCAGCTGATCTTGTTGCCGTATTTCTTCTTGATCGGCCACAGCAGGCGGCGGCCCTTGTCGGTGTTGACGTTGTCCGGCCAGGAGTTCAGCGGCGCGAAACGCTGGTTGCCGGTGCCGCCGCCGCCGCGGCCATCGGCGAGGCGGTAGGATCCGGCGGCGTGCCATGCGACGCGGGCGAACATGCCGACGTAGCTGCCCCAATCGGCCGGCCACCAGTCCTGGCTGTCCTTCATCAGTGCGCGCAGGTCATCCTTCAGCGCTTCGACATCCAGCGTCTTCAGCTCCTCGCGGTAATCGAAGTCCGGCCCCATCGGGTTGGTCTTGAGATCGTGCTGGCTCAGGATGTCGAGGTTCAGGCTCTTCGGCCACCAGCTGGTTACCGAATGGCCGCTCTCGGTCAGGCCGCCGTGCATCACCGGGCACTTGCCGCCGGGATTGACGTCGTTTCCGTCCATTTCAATTCTCCCATAGGATGGTCATCCTTGCGCGGGACGAAGGCAGGCGCCGGCATGGCCCCCTCGGGGGCGGTCCAGCCCGACGCCGTGGTCCCTCCTGCGCGGACAGTCTAGCCAGACGGGAGGGGCGGGTCAGGTGATTCGTACCCGCTGACGTTGCGCATGCGGCGGTCTGTCGCCTTTCTGAATATATGTTGGAAATGCAGCATATTTGTCACGGATGCGTCACAGCGCCATGGGCGGCGTCGCGCCGCTTTCCTCAAGTTCCCAGACCGCGCGCCATTGCCCGGCACGGCGCTCGAGCCGCAGGTAGTTGCGCTCGGCCACGTAGCGCGGCCCATGCCCCGGCAGCGGCCGGATCCGGATCGGGTGGCCCGGCAGCGGCGCCTCGCCCAGCCCGGCCAGCGCGCCGAGGCAGCGCGCGTAACCCTTGGGCGGGGCGCGGTGCGAGATGCCCGAGGCGACGAGCTGGTGGATAGCTTCCGCGCCGCCGCCCATCTCGGCCCGGGTGGCAAGGTGGATCTCGCCCGACAGGACCGTCACCGGCCCTGCCCCGCGCATCCGCAGCACCTCGGCGAGCATCCGGCGCCATTCCTCGCGGTGGGCGTGGCTCTGCCACTGGTCGCGCAGGTCATCCTCGTATTTCTGCATCCTCGGGATCGCCATCATCAGGCTCTCGACCAGCGACAGGCGCGGGCCGAGCAGCGGCACCGAGGAGACGAGGAAGGTATGCGCGCCGCCCCTCGTGGTCTCGACGGCCCGCCAGCCCGCCGGGCCCATCACCTGCCGCCGCCCGCGCTCCGAGCGCAGGTCGGGGCCGAAGAGCGTGAGCCCCGGCAGCTCGTGCCGCCAGGAAAGGCTGCGCCCCGCGGGGTCGAGGAAGAGCTCCGGCACGTCCGCCTCGGTGGCCCCGTGCTGGAACAGCAGGTAGGTCTCGCGCGCGACGCGGAAGAGCAGCTGGCCGATCGCCGAGGCGGTGGCCTCGCGGCGCAGCGAGCCCCAGCCGTCGCAGATGTCGTGATCGTCCCAGACGCAGAGCGCGGGCACCTCGGCCGAGATCTCGGCAAAGCCGGGCGCGGCGAAGGTGCGCAGGTAGCGCTCGAAGAAGCGGGCGCGCAGGTGGGTTTCCAGATCGGCGAGCTGCGCGGGCGTCGCCTCGGGCAGGCTCACGGGCCAGTCCTCGGTGAGCGGGTGGCCGTCCGTCGCCTCGTCGGCGTAGATCTGGTCGCCGCCCATCAGCATCAGGGCAAAGGGCCAGCTGCGGTGCTGGCCAAGCAGGCGCTGCCACATGGCGTTGCGCTCGGCGGCGTCGCGGCCGAGATCTCCATGTTCCTCGCCGTTGCAGGAGACGAAGGCGATACGCATGTCGCCCGAAAGATCGGCGACCACCCGGTGCAGGGTGCCCTCGAAGCTGTAGACCGGCGCGGCTTGCGGCAGGGTCAGATCGTAGCGCCAGACCTGCCGCCCGGCGCAGCCCGCCAGCAGGCGCGGGGCGACCGGCGTGCCTGCGACCTCCATCTCGCCCGGCGTCTCGCCCTCGGGCCGGGCAACCAGCGCGGCGACCCGCAGGGCCCCTTCCCCGGCGGCGCGGAAATAGAGGATCGGACCGATGCGATCGGGGATGGGGGTCATGGGCTGTCCTGCTCTGCCTGCGTTCCGGTCAAGATAGGCAGGCGCGGCGGAAATGCCCGTGCCGCCCCGGAAGAAACCCCGGGGCGCGCGATCAGACCTTCGTGACCGCCTCGGCGATCAGCGCCAGCCGCTCCGGCCCAGCGGGCAGCGTCGGCAGCAGCGCCGCCAGCAGCAACCGCGCCTTGGCCGCGCTCAGATCCCCGGCAAGGATGGCGCCTGCCTCGACCAGGGTGACGGCGCCGCCGTCCGAGCCGTAGATGGCGCGGGTCCGCCCCTCGGTGCAGCGGGTGGCGAGGATCACCGGGATGCCCGCCGCGACCAGCTTGCGGATCGCCTCGGCGTAGCCCTTGGGCGCGTTGCCCCGGCCGAAAGCCTCGATCACCACGCCCGAGACGCCGCTCGACGCGCACCACTCGAGGTAGCGCGGCGTGCTGCCGAGCCCCGCCGCCACGAGCTCCACCTCGGGGTCGAGCAACGGCGCGTCGAGCACGAGGCGCGGGCGCGCCGGGCGGGTGTAGAGATGCACCTCGTCCTCGTCGACCTCGCCGAGCTTGCCGTGGCCGTTCGAGCGGAAGGTGTCGACGCGCGAGGCGTGGACCTTGCTGACATGGCGCGCGCCGTGGATCTCGCCCTCGAAGAGGATCACCGCGCCGACGCCGGTCAGGTCCGGGATCGCGGCGGCGAGGATCGCGTCGCGCATGTTGCGCGGCCCGTCGGTGTCGGGCTGGCCGGCGTGGCGCTGCGCGCCGGTGAAGACCACGGGCTTGTCCGAGCGGACCAGCAGCCGGGCGAGGAAGGCGCTCTCCTCCATGGTATCGGTACCATGGGTGACGACCACCCCGTCCACCCCCGGCTCGGACAGCCGCGCGTCGATGTGGCGGCAGACGCCGTGCACCGCCTCCAGCGTCAGCGCGTTGCTGCCTGCGACGGTGAAATTGTCGACCTCGACGGTGATCCCCGGCAGCGGCGCGTG
The DNA here is from genome assembly GCF_040409955.1 of Salipiger sp. H15. Lineage (NCBI taxonomy): Bacteria > Pseudomonadati > Pseudomonadota > Alphaproteobacteria > Rhodobacterales > Roseobacteraceae > Salipiger > Salipiger bruguierae. Next base: position 28,711 of record NZ_CP123385.1, on the reverse strand, counting down.
CAGGCTCTGCAGCAGCGCGTCGCCGCTCAGCCCGGCGCTGACCGGCCCGCCCTCGGTGGCGGCGAAGGAAGCGATGGTGCCGCCGGTGGCGACGAGGACGATATGCGGCATGGGGATATCCTGCTGGAACGGCGGAGCCTTTTGCGCCTGCATAGGCAGCGCGGCGGGCGAAGGCCAGATGGCGGGCGCGAAAACCGCGCACAGAGGCGGCCGGATCGACGGATGCCGAAAAATTCGTCGCCGGAAAAGTCGTCGCAGGAGGGGGAGGTGCGGCGACCCCAAGGGAGGAGGAGAAGGGTCGCCGCAGATTTCCGGGGTTGAGGGAGGAGGAGAAAGACCCCGGGAAATCGTTTGACGCGTTGCCGCGTCGACAGGGGGATATCTACGCGCCGCCCCCGCCCCGGACAACGCACAATCCTGCAGAGCCGTCTTGTCCTCATTGCATGGCCGGGCGGAAGGCCCTTTCCACACGGGCTCCGGGCGGGCTCCACCGTGGCACACATGCTGCAGTTGCGGGCAGCTCGATTTATTTGAGCCCGCCCTCGCACAACAGCATATTGACGCAATTGGGCTGCGGTGTTCTAGATATAGTTGCTTTTCGGTTCATCGAGTCGGGCGACGGCCCGGCGCGGCGCTAAGAGGGAAACCGGTGGAAACCCGGTGCTGCCCCCGCAACTGTAAGCGGCGAGTGAAGGCCCCGAGAGCCACTGGGACACCCCGGGAAGGCGCGGCCGGAACCACGACCCGCCAAGCCAGGAGACCTGCCGAAGGCCCGACTGAATGACCACGAACGGAGGGTTCGGGGCGTGCGAAAACGCGGCGGGCAGGCCCCGCCCGGTGACGCGTCGCCGCCTTCCAAGCTGAGGACGCAAGAGCATGATCACCGTCTACTCGAAACCCGCCTGCGTGCAGTGCACCGCCACCACCCGCGCGCTCGACGCCAAGGGGCTGGACTACAACGTGATCGACCTCACCGAGGACGACGCGGCGATGTCGCTGGTCACCGAACTCGGCTACCGCCAGGCGCCCGTCGTGACCTTCGGCGACGATCACTGGTCGGGCTTCCGCCCGGATCTGATCGCGCGCCTCGCGAACTGAGCACGGCGGGACCGGGCATGTCGGGGCTCGTCTACTTCTCCTCTGCCAGCGGCAACACCGCGCGCTTCGTCGCCAGCCTCGGCCGGGCGGGGGCGCGCATCCCGGTGTCGCCCAAGGAGATGACGCCCGAGACGCTCGATCCCTTCGTGCTGATCTGCCCGACCTACGCCGATGGCGAGGGGCGCGGCGCGGTGCCGAAACAGGTGATCCGCTTTCTCAACGACCCGGCCCGCCGCGCGCTGCTGCGCGGCGTGATTGCCGGCGGCAACCGCAATTTCGGCGAGACCTTCGCGCTCGCCGGCCGTGTCATTGCGCAAAAATGCAACGTCCCCCTGCTCTATTCCTTCGAGCTGGCGGGAACGACCAAGGATTTCGCCCGCGTCAACGACGGGCTCGACGCTTTCTGGGGGACCCCATGCTTGACCGCCTGAACGAGACGCTGGACTACCACGCGCTCAACGCCATGCTGAACCTCTACGACGCGGACGGCAACATCCGCTTCGAGGCCGACCGCATGGCGGCACGGCAGTACTTCCTGCAGCACGTGAACCAGAACACCGTGTTCTTCCACTCGCTGACGGAAAAGCTCGGCTACCTCGTCGAGGAAGGCTATTACGAGGCGGAGGTGCTCGAGCAGTACGCGCCCGCCTTCCTGCAGAAGATCTGGGACGCGGCCTTTGCCAAGAAGTTCCGCTTCCCGACCTTCCTCGGCGCGTTCAAGTACTACACCTCCTACACGCTGAAGACCCGCGACGGGAAACGCTTCCTCGAGCGCTACGAGGACCGCGTGGTGATGGTCGCGCTCGCGCTGGCGCGCGGCGACGAGGCGCTGGCCATGTCCTTCATGGAAGAGATGCTCTCGGGCCGGTTCCAGCCCGCCACGCCGACCTTCCTCAACGCAGGCAAGAAGAGCCGGGGCGAGCTGATCTCCTGCTTCCTGCTGCGCATCGAGGACAACATGGAAAGCATCGGGCGGGCGATCAACTCGTCGCTGCAGCTCTCGAAGCGCGGCGGCGGCGTCGCCCTGATGCTGACCAACATCCGCGAGGCCGGCGCGCCGATCAAGGGCATCGAGAACCAGTCCTCGGGCGTGATCCCGGTGATGAAGCTGCTCGAGGACAGCTTCTCCTACGCCAACCAGCTCGGTGCCCGCCAGGGCGCGGGCGCGGTCTATCTCAACGCGCACCATCCCGACATCCTGAAGTTCCTCGACACCAAGCGCGAGAACGCCGACGAGAAGATCCGCATCAAGACCCTCAGCCTTGGCGTGGTCATCCCCGACGTGACCTTCGAACTCGCCAAGCGCAACGAGCCGATGTACCTCTTCTCGCCGCATGACGTGCAGAAGGTCTACGGCGTGCCCTTCTCCGAGATCTCGGTCAGCGAGAAATACGAGGAGATGGTCGAGGACAAGCGCATCCGCAAGACCAAGATCAACGCCCGCGCCTTCTTCCAGACGCTGGCCGAGATCCAGTTCGAGAGCGGCTATCCCTACATCATGTTCGAGGACACGGTGAACGCGGCGAACCCGGTGGCGGGCCGGATCACCATGTCGAACCTCTGCTCGGAGATCCTGCAGGTGGCCGAGGCGTCGGAGTTCAACGACGACCTGAGCTATTCCAGGCTCGGCACCGACATCTCGTGCAACCTCGGCTCGATGAACATCGCCAAGACCATGGATGGCCCCGATTTCGGCGCCTCGATCGAGACCGCGATCCGCGCGCTGACCGCGGTGTCGGAAATGTCGGCGATCGACAGCGTGCCCTCGATCCGCCGCGGCAACGACGAGAGCCGCGCGATCGGCCTCGGGCAGATGAACCTGCACGGCTACCTCGCCCGCGAGCACGTCCACTACGGCTCCGACGAAGGCGTCGAGTTCACCTCGGTCTACTTCGCCGCCGTGGCCTATCACGCGCTGCGCGCCTCCTGCGCGATGGCGCAGGAACGGGGCATGACCTTCAAGGGCTTCGAGGCGTCCAAGTACGCCGACGGCAGCTTCTTCGACAAGTACGTCACCCGCGACTGGCTGCCCGAGAGCGAGACCGTCACCGCGCTCTTCGACGGTATCGCCTTGCCCACCCGCGCCGACTGGGAGGCGCTGAAGGCCGACGTGATGGCGCACGGGCTCTACAACCGCAACCTGCAGGCGGTGCCGCCGACCGGCTCGATCAGCTACATCAACAACTCGACCTCCTCGATCCACCCGATCGTGTCGAAGATCGAGATCCGCAAGGAAGGCAAGATCGGCCGCGTCTACTACCCGGCCGCCTTCATGAACAACGACAACCTCGAGTATTACCGCGACGCCTACGAGATCGGCCCGGAAAAGCTCATCGACACCTATGCCGCGGCCACCGAGCACGTCGACCAGGGCCTGTCGCTGACGCTGTTCTTCCCCGCCGAGGCGACGACGCGGGACATCAACCGCGCGCAGATCTACGCGTGGAAGAAGGGGATCAAGACGATCTACTACGTGCGCCTGCGCCAGACCGCGCTCGAGGGCACCGAGGTGCAGGGCTGCGTGTCCTGCACGCTCTGAGGGGATGACGCGGGGGCGCTGCCCCCGCACCCCCGGAGTATTTTTCGAAAGATGAAAAGGGGCGCGGGCGCGCGCTCCGTCTGACTGAGGGCCGAAGGCCCGCGAATGGGATGATCCGCCATGAAGGACACCGTCACTTCCCCCGCCGTGCCGCGGGCGATCAACTGGAACCGGCTGCAGGATGACAAGGACCTCGAGGTCTGGAACCGCCTGACCGTCAATTTCTGGCTGCCCGAGAAGGTGCCGCTGTCGAACGACGTGCAGAGCTGGGCGACGCTGACCGACGCCGAGAAGCAGCTGACCATCCGCGTCTTCACCGGCCTGACGCTGCTCGACACGATCCAGAACTCGGTCGGCGCGCCGGCGATGATGCCCGATGCGCAGACCCCCCACGAAGAGGCGGTGCTGACCAACATCGCCTTCATGGAAGCGGTGCACGCGCGCAGCTACAGCTCGATCTTCTCGACGCTCTGCTCGACGCGCGAGGTCGACGAGGCCTTCCGCTGGTCGGACGAGAACCCGCACCTGCAGGCCAAGGCCCGCGCCGTGCTCGAGACCTATGCCGCCGGGGCCGACCCGCTGAAGCGCAAGATCGCCTCGGTCTTCCTCGAGAGCTTCCTGTTCTACTCGGGCTTCTACCTGCCGATGTACTGGTCGAGCCGCGCCAAGCTGACCAACACCGCCGACCTGATCCGCCTGATCATCCGCGACGAGGCGGTGCACGGCTATTACATCGGCTACAAGTTCCAGCGCGCGCTGGAGCGCGAGAGCGCCGAGCGCAAGGCCGAGCTGAAGGATTACGCCTTCTCGCTGCTGTTCGAGCTCTACGACATCGAGGCGCGCTACACCGAGGAGCTCTACGACGGCATCGGTCTGAGCGAGGAGGTGAAGGCCTTCCTCCACTATAACGCGAACAAGGCGCTGCAGAATCTTGGTTTCGAGGCGCTTTTCCCGCCAGAGGCCGCAGAGGTGAACCCGGCGATCCTGGCGGCGCTGAGCCCCGACAGCGAGAACCACGACTTCTTCTCGGGCTCTGGCTCGTCCTACGTGATCGGCAAGGCGGTCGCGACCGAGGACGAGGACTGGGACTTCTGATCCCGGGCTGACCTTCCAGAGCCGCGGCCGGAGACCCGGGCGCCGCTTTTTCATGTTCGGGTCGCGCGAAATGCCGCGTCGATCAACATGAAGCGCCGCCCGCAAGTTGCAGGCGGCGCTTTGTTTTCTCTCCCTGATGGTCTTCGGATCAGAAGGTCTTGGTCAGGCCGAAGTAATAGGCGCGGCCGGGCTCGTTGTAGGTGTTGGCCCCGTCGCCCGAGCGCAGGATTTCTTTGTCGAAGAGGTTGGTCACCCCGGCCTTGAGGTCAAAGCCGTTGTCGAAGGCGTAGGTCATGCCGAGGTTGACCAGCGTGTAGGGATCGCGGTCCTCGGTGTCCTCCACCGCGTAGCCGGTCGAGCCGCTGTACTCGGTCGCCTCGGTCGGGCCGTAATGGGTCAGCGAGGGCAGCAGCGCGAACCTGTCGCTGACCTGCCAGGTGAGCGAGGCGTTGATCGTGTAGTCCGGCACCAGCGACAGCGGAACCTCGACCGACCCGGCGCCCTCGAGTTCGAGATCCTGCACGGATTCGATCATGTAGGTGCCGTTGATCGCCAGTGACAGGCGCTCGCCGAGCGGCGCGGCGAAGCTGCCCTCGAGCCCCTGCACGCGGGAGTTCGGGATGTTCTCCCACTGGTAGAGCCGGCCCTCGCGCCAGGCGCCGCGCTGGTAGACGAGGGCGGAGCCGACCTGCTCGGTGCCGGCCTGGATCTTGTCGTGGTAGTCGTTGTGGAAGTAGGTCAGCGTCGCGTTGATGCCCGTCTCGCCGCTGTACTGGACGCCGATTTCCTTGTTGATCGAGGTCTCGGGGTCGAGGTCGGGGTTCGAGAGCACGTAGCACGGGCCGTTGCCCTGGTAGGGATAGGGGCAGCCGTTCCCCGAGGTGACGTAGACGTAGTTCTCCGACAGCTGGTAGAGCGTCGGCGACTTGAAGGCCCGGGCGACGCCGCCCTTCAGCGTCCAGGAGGAATTGATCGCGTAGGAGGCGTTGAGCCCGCCGGACCAGTTGTAGCCGAAGGTGTCGGCGTGATCGAGCCGGACCGAGGGCGTGAGCGTCAGCCGGTCGGTCCACTCGATATTGTCCTCGAGATAGAGGCCGATCGTGGTCTGCTCGGTGACCTCGGCGCCGCCGGCGGGGTCGAACTCGTCGGACTCGACCGTCGCGAAGGAGCTGTAGTCGCCGAGGTCCAGCTTCTCGTGGCGCAGCTCGGCGCCCAGCGTCAGCGCCGAGGGACGGCCCAGCAGCGTGTGGCCGACATAGGCCTCGGACTTGCCGGAGATCGCCTGCAGCAGCGCGCTGTCCCAGTCCTCGCCGTTGATCCGCCCCTCGCTGCCGCCCGCGCCGGCCTCGCCGAGGCGGCGGTTGTCGGTGTGCTCGTATTGCAGGTAGCTCATCGTCTCGCCCCAGCCGTAGCTGCCGTTGTGGGTGAGCGCGAGCGTGCCGCGTTCCATGACGTTGGTCTCTTCCGCGTCCGAGGCCAGCTCGTTGATGAGGTCGGTGCCGCCCGAGCCGAGCGCGTTCGACAGCAGGGAATCCCCGGCGTAGAGGTTGCCCTGACGCGACCAGCCGAGTTCGAGATCGACGCTGTTGCGGTCGCTCGGTGTCCAGCGCAGCAGTAGCGAGGCGTCCTTGTTGACCACGCCCTCGCTGCCGGCGGGATAGGTGCAGTCGGCCTCGTCCTCGCAGGTCACGGCCTCGGCGTTGATCTCGGGATCGTCGGCATCCGTCTTGTTGTAGCTGCCCGAGAAGCGCAGCGACCAGTCCTCGTTCAGCTTCCGGGCCCAGAGCAGGTTGTAGCGCTGCGTCGCGCCCTCGAGGCTGCTTTCGGGCACGTCGAAGAAGGTGCCGAGCTGCAGCAGGTTCTCGTCGGGGGCCTTGGTGATGATGTTGACCACCCCGCCCGCCGCGCCCGAGCCGTAGCGCGCCGCCGCCGGGCCGCGGATCACCTCGATGCGCTCGACCAGCTCGGCGGGCACCCAGTTGGTGTCGCCGCGCGTGTCGCGCTCGCCCGACCGGCCCTGCTTGACCGACATGCGCGACAGCACCGGCTTGCCGTCGACGAGGATCAGCACGTTCTCGGGGCCCATGCCGCGGATGTCGACCTGCCGCTGGTTGCCGCGCTGGCCCGAGGGCGAGGTGCCGCTGAGGTTGACGCCGGGCATCTTGCGGATGATCTCGGCGATGTCGTTGACCACCGGCTGCCGGGCGATGTCGCCCGAGGTGATGGTCGAGGCGCCGAGCGCCTGCTTGATCTGCTCCTCGGCGGTGAGGACGATGGTGCCGAGCTCGTAGCCGTCTGTGTCGTCGATCAGGGTGTCCTGTGCCAGCGCCGGGGTCAGCGGGACTGCGGACAGGATAAGGACGGCCGTGCCAGAGGCCAGCCGTGCACGTGCGGATGCCATGAGCGATCCTCTCTGCGCGTAAGGGGTTTCACGATGGGGTGAGGTTCGCTGGCATGGGCTGGCCCGGGCCGGTGAACCACCTTGCGCGGACGCTGGCAATTAATCAGATAAATTTAGTCGGATATTTGTCGCATTATCGCAACAGGGGCTTGTGCGCCCTGAAAGGTCGGCGGCAGGGGCTGGCCCCCTGCCGCCACCATCGCCGGGAAGCGGTCAGGCCAGCACCTCTCCCGCCAGCCGCGCCACCGCGAGCGCGGTGCGGTCGGCGTAGCGCCGCGCGACGAAGGAGATGCCGAGCGGCATGCCGTTGGGCCCGGTCAGCCCCGGCGCCGAGACCACCGGCACCTGCAGCAGCGTCCACATCGAGTTCATCGCCGCGTCGCCCGTGCGATCGAGCCCCACCGGTGCCTCGCCGCAGGCCGAGGGCGTCATGATCGCGTCGAACCCGCCCATGATCTCGTCGAAGGCGGCGCGGCAGCGGTCGGCGAGCGCATAGGCGTGGCGCGCGTCCTCCGGGGTGATGCCGCGCGCGTTGCCGACGATGCCGAGGTATTCCTCGTGGATGCCGGGCGTGTTGCACACCTCATTGAGGAAGGAGGCGCGGCCCTCGCGGGCAAGGATCACCGAATGCGCCTCGGCGATCCCGGCAAAGAGCGGCGGCAGTTCGAGCTCGATCACCTCGGCCCCGGCCAGCCGCAGCGCGTCGGCGGCCTCGTCCAGCGCGCGGCGCATCGGCGGCTCGGTGCGGTCCCACATTGGCGTGCGGCAAAGGCCGATGCGGGTGCCTGCAAGGGTCTGCGGCTCGGGCGCGGGGTCAAGCTCGAAGACGTCGCAGAGCAGCCCCAGATCCTCGGCGCTGCGCGCGTAGAGCCCGAGCGTGTCGCAGGTCACGGAATACTGTTTCAGCCCCTCGCGGCTGATCACGCCCCATGTGGGCTTCATCCCCCAGACGCCATTGAACGAGGCCGGGCGGATGGTAGAGCCGCCTGTCTGCGTGCCGAGCCCCACCGCCGCCATGCCGCAGGCCACCGCCGCCGCCGAGCCCGACGAGGACCCGCCCGGCGTGCGCGTCGGATCGAGCGGGTTGCGGGTCTTGCCGCCACGGTTGGTCGAGGCGAACTCGGTGGTCACCGTCTTGCCCATGATCAGCGCCCCTGCCGCGCGCAGCGTGTCGATACAGGCGGCATCCACGCCGGGGCGGCTGCCGGCGTAGCGGGCGGTGTTGTGCTCGGTCGGCATGTCCTTCGTCGCGATCACATCCTTCACCGCCACCGTGACACCGGCCAAAGGCCCCTTCCCGGCCCGCGCGTCGAGCGCTTCTGCCTGCGCACGCAGCAGGTCGGGATCGAAGTGCGAAAATGCCTCGACCTTCGGCTCCCAATGCGCCACCCGCCGCAGCGTCCGCTCGGCCACCTCGGCGGCGCTTCGGCGTCCGGCGGCGAGATCGCCCGCGATCGCGGTCGCGGTCATCGGATCAAGGGGTTCGGGCTTGCTGGTCACGGTCATGGCGGCTCCTTTCCTGTCCCGCGCCGGGGCGCGCGCCCCGGCACCGAGCACCAAAGCAGAAACCGCGCGCGCTGGCAGGCGAGGTTTCTTCAGTCCCGCCGCCAAATTTTCTCACTAGGTATTTCGGCCCGCTCGCCTCGATCCTGAGGCCACCGGAGCAGGCCCGCGAGGGACGATCCCGGCCAAGGAGCCCGCACGGAAAAAGCGGGCCGCACCCATCGTCCGCAGGAGAGACCCATGACCAAATCCGACCTCCCCGCCGCCAAGGCCCCGCGCCGCGATGCGCGCGGCATCTCGCGCCGCGGGCTTCTGAAGTCCGGCGCCGCCGCGGCCGCGGCCAGCGCCTTCCCGGCGCCCATGCTCTGGGCGCAGAACATCAAGGACATCACCATCACCCACCTCGGGCAGTCCTATTCGACCATCCCCGAGATCGAGGCCAAGGCGAACGAGGAGCTGGGCTTCAAGGTCGACATGCAGACCGCGCCCGACCCCACCACCCACGTCAACCGTCTGCTGACCCAGCCCAAGACGATCGACGTCACCGACATGCCGAACACCAACCTCAAGTATTTCACCGGCCGCGGCGTGCTGATGCCGGTCAACGTGTCGGACTACAAGTACTGGGACAAGACGCTGTCGCTCTTCGTCAACGGCACCTATCCCGACGGCACCGAGGCCTCGAAACAGGGCATGGCGCCGATCAAGGCGCAGTACTGGACCGACGAGACCGCGCAGGACTATTCGCCCACCCCGACCGACCACCTCGTGGGCGTGCCGCTCTATTTCAACGCCGACACGCTGGGCATCCGCCCCGACCTCATCGGCCGTCCGATCGAAAGCTGGGCCGAGCTGCTGAACCCCGAGTTCTCGGGCCGGGTGGCGCTGCAGGACGGCGTGTCGATCGGCGTCGCCGATGCCGCCATGGCGCTCGAGGCGACGGGCGAGATCACCTACGGCGACAAGGGCAACATGACCCGCGAGGAGATCGACAAGACCATCGAGGTGCTGACCGCGCTGAAGCGCGAGGGGCACTTCCGCAGCTTCTGGACCAACTTCGACCAGTCGGTGCAGCTGATGGCCTCGGGCGAGGTGCTGCTGCAGTCCATGTGGTCGCCCGCCGTGACCGAGGTCCGCACCCGCGGCATCGACTGCAAGTACAACGGCATGAAGGAAGGCTACCGCGGCTGGTACATCATGATGTCGGCGATGAACCACCTCGAGGGGCTGCAGCGTGACTGCGCCATCGAGTACATGAACTGGATGAACTCGGGCTGGGCCGGCGCCTTCATCTCGCGCCAGGGCTTCTACAACTCGGTGCCCGAGAACGTGATGCCCTTCATGAGCGAGAACGAGTGGGGCTACTGGTACGACGGCAAGCCCGCCAGCGAGGACATCCTCAACCCCTATGGCAAGGTCATGGAGAAGGCCGGCGTCAGCCGCGACGGCGGCTCGATCTGGGAGCGCATGGGCAATATCGGCATCTGGAACACGGTGATGGACGAGGACCGCTACCTCGTGCGCCGCTGGCAGGACTTCATCGCCGCCTGATCCGCGATCCCCGCCCCGGCCGCAGCTTCCGGCCGGGGCACCCCTCCTCCCACGCCCTTCCCGGACGAAACGAAGAGCCCATGCTTTCCAGCCAAACCTCTCCTTCGCGCGCCGCGATCCCGCCCAAGCTCGCCTCGGTGCTGCAGGTCACGCCGATGGCGCTTGTCTTCCTGCTGCTGGTCATCGTGCCGCTGGGGCTGATCTTCGTGGTCAGCTTCCTCGACTACAATTTCGCGCAGGTCTTCCCCGAGCTCTACCTCGAGACATGGGTGGACGTGCTGACCTCGGATCTGACGCTCGCGCTCTATCTCAAGACCTTCAAGTTCCTCGTCATCGTCTGGGTCATCACCGCGCCGCTCGGCTTTGCCATCGCCTATTTCCTCGCGTTCCACCTGCGCAGCACATGGCTGCGCACGCTGCTGGTCACCGCCATCGCCATCCCGTTCTGGACCTCGGGCCCGATCCGCATGGTCAGCTGGGTGCCGCTTCTGGGCCGCGAGGGCGTGGTCAACCAGGCGCTGATGGGCATGGGGATCACCGACGAGCCGCTCGGCTGGCTGATGTATTCCGAGTTTGCCGTGCTCGTCGCCTATGTGCAGATGCTGACCATGCCGATGATCGCCACGGCGCTCAATTCGATGGCCAAGATCCCGCCCTCGGTGATCCAGGCGGCGCAGGACGCGGGCGCCTCGGAATGGCAGATCGTGCGCGACCTCATCTTCCCGCTGGTGCGCCCCGGACTTGCCATCGGCACGATCATCGTGACCACGGCGATCATGGGCGACGTGGTCATGGTGAAGTTCATGGGCGGCAGCCAGGTCAACACCGTGGGCATGTCGATCATCACCGACCTCAACGCCTTCATGTACCCGCCCGCCGCGGCGAAATCGATCCTGCTGCTGGTCGTCGTCCTCAGCATCGTCATCTCGCTGCTGCGCTTTGCCGACATCCGCAAGGAACTGAGGAGCTGAGCCCCATGTCTTCCTACACCAGGACCTCCCGCAAGCGCCCCCTCTCGTTCTACCTTCTCGGCGGGCTGACGGCGCTCTTCCTCGTCTACGTCTACGCGCCGATGGTCTGCCTCTACATCCTCAGCTTCCAGGGACCCGAGGGCGGCATGTCCTTCCCGATGGTCGGCTGGTCCACCCACTGGTTCCGGACGCTCTTCTCGGGCGAGGGACAGGGGCTCGGCGACGTGCCGAACGCCTTCCAGCGCTCGATCCGGCTCGCCGCCTGCACCGCGGTGCTGACGCTGGTGATCTCGGTCACCGCGGGGCTTGCCTACCGCCGCAGGTTCCCCGGCTCGGGGCTGGTGTTCTACGCCGCGATCGCCTCGATGGTGCTGCCCGGCATCTTCGTCGGCTTCGGCATCGCGCTCATGTTCAACCTGCTCGGCTGGCAGGTCAGCTGGTTCACCTCCGGCATCGGCGCGCAGCTCACATGGACGCTGCCCTTCGGCCTCCTGATCATGTTCATCGTGCTCGGCCGCTTCCGCAGCTCCTACGAGGAGGCCGCCATCGACCTCGGCGCCTCGGCCAGCCAGCGCTTCCGCTGGGTGATCCTGCCGATCATCCTGCCGGGCGTCATCGGCATCGCCATGGCGGGGCTCACCTCGTCCTACGAGGAAACCGCGCGCACCTCGCTCAACGTCGGCACGGGCAACACCATGCCGATGGAGGTGATGGGCCTGCTCAACGCCGCCTCGACGCCGGTGCTCTTCGCGATCGGCACGCTGACCACGCTCATCTCCTTTTCCCTGATCATCCTGTCGCTTGTCGTCATGACCCATCTCGCCAGGCGCCGCAGCATGAGGACCAATGCATGACCCTCGCCCTCAAGTCCGACACGCCGCCCCCCGCCGCGCCCGCACGGCCCCGCCAGGTCACCCAGAGCCACCGCTTCGACGCCGAGCTGGTCGCGGTGACCAAGCGCTACGGCCCCGGCGCCCCGGCGGTCGACACGATCTCGCTGCGTATCCCGCGCGCCTCCTACTGCTGCCTGCTCGGGCCCTCGGGCTGCGGCAAGTCCACCACCCTGCGGATGCTCGCGGGGCACGAGGAGGTCAGCGAGGGCGCGATCCTCATCCACGACCAGGAGATCACCCATGCCGCGCCCGTCGCGCGCGGCACCTCGATGATGTTCCAGGACTACGCGCTCTTTCCGCACCTGAGCGCGCTCGACAACGTCGCCTTTTCCCTCAAGGTGCAGGGCATGGGGCGCGGCGAGCGGCGGGTGCGGGCGAAGGAATACCTCGAGCTCGTGCAGATGGACCACCTCGCCGAACGCCTGCCGAGCCAGATGTCCGGCGGGCAGCAGCAGCGCGTGGCGCTGGCGCGCTCGCTCATCACCCGGCCCAAGGTGCTGCTGCTCGACGAGCCGCTCTCGGCGCTCGACCCGTTCCTGCGCATCCGCATGCGGGCCGAGCTGAAGCGCATCCAGAAGGAGCTGGGGATTTCCTTCATCCACGTCACCCACAGCCAGGACGAGGCGCTGGCGCTGGCCGATCTGGTGGTGGTGATGAACAACGCGGTGATCATGCAGGCGGGCCCCGCCCGCGAGGTCTACGAGACCCCGAGCAACGCCTTCGTGGCGCGTTTCCTCGGCGGGCACAACGTGGTGCAGCGGGCGGGAGGCGGCGAGGCCTCGGTGCGCGCCGACCAGTGCGTGATCGGCTCCGCCCCCGGGCTGCGCAGCCTTTCGGGCACCGTGTCGATGATCGAGTACCAGGGCACCGCCGTGCGGGTGAGCGTCACCGGCGAGGACAAGGAAGAGTTGACCTCGCTGATGCCCACCGCCGCCTTCTTCAGCGATGAGCTGGAGCTCGGGCAGACGGTGAAACTGTCGTGGAACCCCTCGGACGAGCATCCGCTGGGCTAGACCGCCGTGCGCGGTCCGGGCGGCGAGCCGCCCGGGCCTGCGCTGTCAGATCGCGTGCACCAGCCCGTTCGGGCGCACCTTCTCGAGGATCCAGTCCTTGAAGCGCTGGATGCTTTCCTTGTTGGCCGATTTCCACGGCGATTGCAGGAAATAGGGCGAGCGGATCGGATAGGGCTCGCTCACCCGCACCAGCCGCCCCTTCTGCAGCGCGTCCTCGATCAGCAGCGACCGGCCGAGGATCACCCCGACCCCCGCGCAGGCCGCCTCGATTGAGGTGCCGGCCTGGTTGAACCGCGCGCCGTGGCTGAGGTCACCCCGGCCGATGCCGTACTCGCTGAGGTAGCGCGCCCAGTCGGGATAGGTGCTGTCGAGCCCGTCGTTGGCACGGTCGACGTGCAGCAGCGGCGCGTGTTTCAGGATCTCGCGCGGGTCATGGCCGAAGCGCGCCGCCACCGAGGGCGCACAGACCGGCACCACCTCCTCCTCGACTAACGGCTCGACCTGGCACTCCATCTGGCTCTGCCAGTTGAGGATGCGGATATCCATCTCCTGCTCCTCCGCCTCGCGGCGCGACAGGAAGGTGCGGATGTTGAGGTCGATGTCTGGCGCGCGCAGGGTGAAATCGTAGAGCCGCGGCATCAGGAAGAACGAGGCGACCGAGGTGGAGGCCGCGACGTTCAGCCGCCGCCGCTCGTCGTAGTCCGAGCCCTCGAGCGCGGCCATCGCCTCGTTGATGAGGTCGAGCGCGCGGCCGATCTGATGGACATTGTTGCGCGCCTCGGGGGTCAGCTCGATCCGCGAGTTCTTGCGGATGAAGAGGCGGACCTGGAGAAATTCCTCGAGCTGGCGGATCTGGTGGCTCACCGCCGTCGGCGTGACGCAGAGCTCGTCCGCCGCCTTGGCGACCGACTGGTTGCGGGCCGTGGCCTCGAAGGCGCGGATGGCGTTCAGCGGGACGCGTTTTCTCATGTGGTTCACCTCTCTGTCACCTCCCTGTCACGATCGGAGCGCGCGCCCGCGATTCCGATCAAGGGCGAAGCGGGCGGCGCGGAGCGAAATGGATGCGGCTGCGGGGCGGCGCTGAAAAACCGGCCAGAAGACTCAGCATTTGTCCGTACTTTCGGCGGAGATGAAAGCGCTTCTATGGTTCCGGCAGCGGATGATGTCGCGCCTAAACGCAATCATACCCGGACATGAAGAAGGGCACGGCATGTCTGCCGCACCCTTTGTCCGCACTTTCAATGAATGATGTATGCCCCGCGCCGCGCCTACTCGGCGGCCGCGCGCGGCAGTGAGCCCGCATAGGCGTGTTCCGCCCGGGTCTGGCCGAAGTTCCACCGCGCCCTCAGTGCCTGCTGCCGCGCCATGTCGAGCTCGGCAAGCACCACCTCGTCGCCCATGGTCCCGGCGCGCGCGACGATCACCCCGTCCGGCCCGCAGATGAAGCTGCCGCCGATGAAGCTGATGCCGTTCTCGACCCCGCCCTTGCCTGCGGCGATGGTCCATGTCGCGTTGGAATAGGCGCCGCCGCAGATCGCCAGCTCCGAGGCGTGGCGGGCCTGTTCCAGCGTGGCGCCGTTCATTACCGGCGTGTTGTAGCACACGCAGAAAAGCTCGGCCCCGTTCAGCATCAGGCTGCGCCAGCTCTCGGGGAAGCGGCGGTCGTAGCAGATGAGCCCGCCTGTGTTCAGCCCGCCGCCGGTGACCCCCGCCATCTCGTAGACCGGAAAGCCGAGATTGCCGGGCGCGAAGTAGCGCTTCTCGAGGATGTTCACCTCGCGCGCAGGATCGGGCTCGAGCGTGCCGGGGATGTGCACCTTGCGGAACATGCCGCAGGTGCGCCCGTCGGGCCCGATGAAGGTCATCGAGTTGTAGAGCCCCGCCTCCCGCGGCTCGGCATGCGAAACCGAGAGCCCGAGGCCGAGCCTTTCGCACGCGGCGGCGATGCGCCCGAGCGCGGTCTCGGTCTCGCCGGGGTCGGTCCAGCGCGAGAGGTCCGCGTGGACGTGGGCGGCGAAATAGGGCTGCAGCGCCAGCTCGGGCAGCACGGCGAGCCGCGCGCCCTGCCCGGCCGCCTGCGCCATCAACTCGAGGATCCGGTCCGTGGTTTCGGCCATGGTCTCCGAGGCGGGGCCGAGCTGCAGGGCGGCGGCGAGGAACTTGGTCATCGCGGGCCTCAGGCGGATTTCTTCAGCGCGCCCGGCGCACCGATGATCTCCATCGCGCGGGCCTCGTCGATGACGTCGCAGATCTTGAACTGCATGTCGAAGAGCGCGGCGGCGTGGCTCATCTCGATCCGGTCGAAGACGCCCTCCTCGACCACCTGCATCCTGTAGCCGAGCGCCTCACCGTCGACGCAGGTGGCGCGCACGCAGCCCGAGGTGGAGTTGCCGACGACGAGGAAGCCGTCGATGCCCTTCTCCTTCGCGATGAGGTGAAGGTTCGTATAGGCGAAACAGGAGGGGGTCTGCTTCTCGACGAGGATCTCGCCCTCGGCCATGGCCACCTCTGCGGGGATCTCCGAGCGCGGATCGGTGGCGGCAAAGACCCCGCCCGAGGCACGGGCAAGCCCGGTGTAGCCGTGGAAGACATGCTTGGAGTAGATCACCGGCATCGCCGCTGCGCGGGCGGCGGCGAGCAGGCGCTGCTGCGGCGGGATCGCCTTCCAGGCATGCGGGCCGCAGGCGCCGGGGAAGCGGTCGACCTGCTCGTGGATCGGACGGTCCTCGCCCACCGCGGTCACCTGCATGTCGATGACCAGCAGCGCGTTCACCCGGCCCGGCCCGTGCGGCTCGCGCAGGTTTTTGCGCGCGGCGAGAAGCTTGCGGTCGTTCTCGGTCAGGAAGTCTTCCCAGGCGTGGGCCATGATGCTCTCCGGTTCTTCTGTGGCGGTCGCGGCAGCCTAGGGCGCGGGCGCGGCGCCGGGCTACTGCGGAAAACTGGCCAAGGGGCTGAGGCTTTTTCAGCCCGCGCCCCCCTGAGATTTCCTGCGCCGGGCTCGGAGGAAATCTCCTTTGACCGGGGCGCGGGCGGCGGCGGATGCAGGAGGCATGAAAGACACGCTGACCCACGCCCCCCTCGACGACCCGCATGCCGTGCCGACCCGCTCGGAGGCGCACCGCATCGCCATCGCCTTCACCGTGGCGCTGGCCTTCCTGATGCAGGGGGTGGACACCACGCTGCTGACCATCGCCATTCCGCGCATCGCCGGGGACCTGCAACGCTCGCCCTTGTCGCTGCACCTGCTGGTCACCGCCTACCTGCTGTCGCTGGCGGTGTTCATGCCGGTCTCGGGCTGGTTCGCCGACCGCTTCGGGGCGCGGCGGGTGTTCTGCGGCGCAGTGGGGCTCTTCACGCTGGGCTCGGTGCTGGCCGCCTTCATGCCGACCCCCGAGGCGATGGTGCCCTGCCGCGTGCTGCAGGGCTTCGGCGGCGCGCTGATGACGCCGGTGGGACGGATGATCGTGCTGCGCGCCTTCGGGCCGGACCGCACGCTCGACGGGATGACGTGGCTGACCGTGCCGGTGCTGATCGGTCCGCTGATCGGCCCGCTGGTGGGCGCGGCCCTCATCGAGTTCTACCACTGGCGGCTGCTCTTCTTCGTCAACCTGCCGATCTGCCTCGGCGCGGTGGCGGGCACGCTCTGGCTGGTGCCGCCGCTGCCCGCCCTGCCGAAGGCCGAGGTCGAGCGCTTCGACCTCGCGGGCTTTGCGCTGGCGGGGCTGGCGCTGGTGCTCTTCCAGCTCGGGCTCGAGGCGATCAGCCTCTGGGGCGCGGTGGGGCTGGCGCTGCTGCC
Organism: Salipiger sp. H15; assembly: GCF_040409955.1. Taxonomy (NCBI): domain Bacteria; kingdom Pseudomonadati; phylum Pseudomonadota; class Alphaproteobacteria; order Rhodobacterales; family Roseobacteraceae; genus Salipiger; species Salipiger bruguierae. The sequence continues at coordinate 11,851 of NZ_CP123385.1, read as the reverse complement.
GCTCTCGGTGCTGGTCTTCGCGCTCTACCGCCGGCACGCGCAGCGGGTGGCGCACCCGGCGCTGGTGCTGTCGCTCTTCTCGGGGCAGAGCTTCCGCGTGGGGGTGATCGCCGGGGGCATCGGCCGGGTCGGGCTCAACTCGACGGTCTTCCTGCTGCCGCTCTTCCTGCAACTCGCCATGGGGTTCCGGCCGCTGCACGCTGGGCTGCTCTCGGCGATCGGCGCGCTTGGCTCGCTGGTCTCGAAGCCGCTGCTGAAACGGCTGATCACCCGCCATGGCTACCGCCCGGTGCTGATCGCGCTGACCCTCACTGGCAGCCTGACCCTCGCGGCCTTCGCCCCGGTCACGCCGGGCTGGCCGGTCTGGGTGATCGTCGCGCTGGTGGTGGTCTCGGGGGCGATCCGCACGCTGTTCTTCAACGCCGTGAACACGCTGACCTACGACCACCTTCAGCCGCGGCAGCTGTCGCGCGCGGTGGCCACGGCGGGGGTGTTCCAGCAGCTGACCATGGGGCTCGGCATCTCGGTCGCCGCGATGCTGCTGCACCTCCTGCAGGGCGAGGCCGCCGCGCTCGAGCCGGAGCATTTCCACGCCGCCTACCTGCTGATGGCGCTGGTCCCGCTCTTCGCGCTGCCGTCGCTGGCGCGGCTCGTGCCCGGGCCCGCACGCGCCTCCGCACCCCTGAGAAAAACTACGCCGCCTGCCGAGAACAAGTCGATTGGCGGCGCGCGCGCCCTTGCCGACACTGACCCCAAGCTTGCCGGGCGGCGCGGCGACACGCCCGCCTGACCCCGGCCCGCATCCCCGGACCCGACCCAGATCGGACCGCCCCAACAGAGAGAGAAAGGACCTCCCATGACCCAGATCGGCGTCTTCCTTCCCATCGGCCGCCGCGGCTGGCTGATCTCGACCACCGCGCCCGACACCTACCCGAGCTTCGATCTGAACAAGGCGGTGGTGCAGCGGGCCGAGCATTTCGGGCTCGATTTCGCGCTCTCGATGATCAAGCTGCGCGGCTACAACGGCCCGTCGGAATACTGGGTGCAGAACCTCGAGAGCTTCACCATGATGTCGGGGCTCGCGGCGGTGACCAGCCGGATCAAGCTTTTTGCCTCCTGCGCCATGCTGACCCTGCCGCCGGCGCTGACCGCGCGCATGGCGGTGACGCTCGACTCGATCGCGCCGGGCCGCGTCGGCGTGAACATGGTGACCGGCTGGCAGCCCAAGGAATACCAGCAGATGGGCATCGAGCTCACGCCCGAGCACTTCGCCCGCCGCTACGACTACGCCGCCGAATACGCCACCATCATGAAGGAACTCTGGGCCGAGGGCCGCTCGAACTTCAAGGGCGACTTCTTCCAGATGGACGACTGCGTGCTCGAGCCGCGACCCACCAATGGGCGCATCCCGATCGTCGGCGCGGGCCAGTCCGAGAAGGGCATGGAGTTCGTCGCCAAGTACGGCGATTACAACTTCGTCGGCTCGGGGGGCGATCTGAACAACACCACCGCCTCGCGCGAGACCGTGGCCCGGGTGAATGCCGCCGCGCAGAAGCACGGCCGCGACACCGGCGCCTTCCTGCTGCTCATGGTCATCGCCGACCGCACCGAGGAGCTCGCCTTCCAGAAGTGGGAGCTCTACAAGCAGGGCACCGACATCGAGGCGCTGGAATGGCAGGCCGCGCAGGCCGGGCAGGACAAGGTCGCCAAGGAAGGCTCGACCGCCGCGGCGCTGGTGCGCGGCATCCAGAACCCGCAGCCGACGGGGATGCTCAAGCTGATCGGCAGCTACGAGCAGGTCGCCGCCATGCTCGACGAGATCGCCGGGGTGCCGGGGCTCAAGGGCATCATGCTGACATTCGACGATTTCATCATCGGCATGGAGCAGTTCGGCCAGTACATCCAGCCGCTGATGAAGAGCCGCAACGGCGCGGGCCGCAAGACCTCCTTCGCCGCCTGAGGCCAGATCTTCCGCCCCCGCGACAGCGCCCCGGACAGCCCGCCTGTCCGGGGATTTTCGTTGCCGCCTGCCTCTTCCCGATGCCTGCCCGGCGTCACCGCCACGCAATAAGCCGTTCCCTTGCCGCGCAACTTCTGCAAACGTGATTGCAAAACCCGCCGTAGGGTCACACACATGGCGGACGGGACAGAAAAACAAAACCCGAGCAACCACAGAGAGGTACACCATGAAACTCACCGCAGCCGCGTTCCTGACGCTGACCACCGCGCTGGCCGGCGCCGCCTCGGCCGAGACCTGGGACATGCCGATGGCCTATCCCGCGTCCAACTACCACACCGAGAATGCCCAGGCCTTCGCCGACGCGGTCAAGGAATGCACCGGCGGCGAGCTCGAGATCGTCATCCACGCCGGCGGCTCGCTGTTCAAGGGCGACGAGATCAAGCGCGCCGTGCAGCTCGGCGAGGCACAGATCGGCGAGCGGCTGCTCTCGGCCCATGCCAACGAGAACGCGGTCTTCGCCTACGATTCGATCCCCTTCCTGGCCACCTCCTTCGAGGCCTCCGAGAAGCTGCGCGCCGCAGCCGAGCCGGTGCTGGCCAAGGTGCTGGCCGAGCAGAACATCGTGCCGCTCTACTCGGTGCCGTGGCCGCCGCAGGGCCTCTATTTCTCCAAGCCCGTCGAGACCCCCGAGGCGATGGCCGGCACCAAGTTCCGCGCCTACAACTCGATCACCGCGCGCGTCGCCGAGCTGGCCGGCATGGTGCCGACGCAGGTCGAGGCCGCGGACCTGAAGCAGGCGCTGGCGACCGGCGTCGTCTCGGCGATGATCTCCTCGGGCGCCACCGGCGTCGACGAGAGCGTCTGGGAAGACATGACCAACTTCTACGACGTGAAGGCCTGGCTGCCGCGCAACACCGTCTTCGTCAACAAGGACGCGCTTGACGGGCTCTCCGACGCCGCCCGCACCTGCGTGCTCGACGAGGCCGCAGCGGCCCAGACCCGCGGCGCCGAGAAGGCTGCCGAGCTGGCCGGCGGGTTCCTCAAGACCCTCGCCGACAACGGCATGGACGTGAACCCGCCGAACGAGGCGATCACCGCCAAGCTGCACGAGATCGGCAAGACCATGACCGCCGAGTGGCTCGAGACCGCGGGCGAGAACGGCAAGGCCATCGTCGACGCCTACAACGCCAACTAAGGGCCGGCATCGCGGACGCGCGGCGCCCCGGCAGGACCGGGGCGCCGACCTGTCTTCCGTGACGGAAGGCCGCGACCGCCGCTTGCCGTGAACGCGATGACAGATACTGACATGGAAGGCCGCGCCGCGATGACAGCAGCCACCCCCCTTCGCCGCCTTGCCGACGGGCTCTACGCACTCTCCGGATACGGCGCGGCGCTGGCGCTGGTGTCGATCCTCTGCCTCGTGGTCGCCCAGATGGTCACGCGCTGGCTCGGCATCCTGTTCCCCGGAGGCGCGAACTATGCCGGCTATGCCATGGCAACCGCGTCGTTTCTCGCGCTCGCCGACACGTTCCGCCGCAACGAGCACATCCGCGTCGGCATGCTGGTCGAGCGCGGCGGCGCCTGGCGGCGGGGCATCGAGATCTGGTGCTACACGGCGGGCGCCGCGGTGGCGCTGTTCTTCGCCTGGTACGCGGTGAAGACCCCCTTCCTCAGCCACAAGATCAACGACATCAGCCAAGGCCAGGACGGAACGCCGCTCTGGATCCCGCAGCTGTCGATGGCGGTGGGCGCGGTGCTGCTGGCGATCGCCGTGGTCGACAGCCTGCTCGGCCTGCTCTTCACCGAGGAGATGGGCGTCGACACGCCGCGCAAGCCGATGCTGCGCGACGCGCTCGCATCGCGCAAGCTGCGGCTGGCGATGTGCCTCGGCAGCGCGCTGGTGCTCTACGCCGCCGTCCACCTGATGACCGGTTTCGACCGCGATGCGGTGGGGCTGAAGATCGGCGTCTTCCTCTTCGTGCTCTTCTTCCTGCTCGGCTCCGGGCTCTGGGTCGGGCTCGCGCTGATGGGCGTCGCCTACATGGGGATGATCGGCTTCACCCCGCGCAACCCCGGCAGCTCGATGAGCATCACCGTCTGGACCTCGTCCTCGAGCTGGACGCTGACCTCGCTGCCGCTCTTCATCTGGATGGGGGAAATCCTCTACCGGACACGGCTTTCCGAGGACATGTTCAAGGGGCTCGCGCCCTGGCTCTCGCGCTTCCCCGGCGGCCTTCTGCATTCCAACGTGGTGGGCTGCACGGTCTTCGCGGCGGTCTCGGGCTCGTCGGCGGCGACGCTGACCACGGTCGGCAAGATGTCAATCCCCGAGCTGCGGAAGCGCGGCTATCCCGAGTTCATGATCATCGGCACGCTCGCCGGGGCGGCGACGCTCGGCCTGATGATCCCGCCCTCGCTGACGCTCATCGTCTACGGCGTGACGGTGCAGCAGAGCATCACGAGCCTCTTCATGGCGGGCGTGATCCCCGGCATCGTGCTCGCGGCGATGTTCATGGCCTATATCGCGATCTGGTCGGTGGTGCGCCGCGACCAGACCCCCGAGCCCGAGCCGGCGATGAGCCTTGCCGAGAAGCTGCGCGCCTCGACCCTGCTGATCCCGGTGATCGCGCTCATCCTCGTGGTGATCGGCTCGATGTATCTCGGCATCGCCACGGCGACCGAGGCGGCGGCCTTCGGCGTCATCGGCGCCCTTGTGCTGGCGGGGCTGCAGGGCTCGCTCGACTGGCCCGCCTTCCGCGACAGCCTGATGGGCGCCACCCGCACCTCTGCGATGATCGCGCTGATCCTCATGGGGGCAAGCTTCCTGACGCTGGCCATGGGCTTCACCGGCGTGCCGCGCGCGCTGGCCGGGGTGATCGCCGCGTGGGATCTCTCGCCGGTGGCGCTGATCGCGGCGCTGACGGTGTTCTACATCATCATCGGCATGTTCCTCGACGGGATCTCGGCGGTGGTGCTGACCATGGCGATCATCGAGCCGATGATCCGCGCGGCGGGCATCGACCTCATCTGGTTCGGCATCTTCATCGTGGTCGTCGTCGAGATGGCGCAGATCACCCCGCCGGTGGGCTTCAACCTCTTCGTGCTGCAGGGAATGACCCGGCACGACATGAGCTACATCGCCCGCACCGCGCTGCCGATGTTCCTGATCATGGTGCTGATGGTTGGCGTGCTGGTGCTCTTCCCCGGCCTTGCCACATGGCTGCCGGATCTCGTGCAGGCCAAGCAGTGATCCCGCGGGGGAGCGTCCCGGCGCTTCCCCGCCGCAGACAGCGGTGAGCCATGACGCCTTTCATCGGCATCCTCAGCCTCGACACGCGCTTCCCGCGCATCCCCGGTGACGCCGGCAATCCCGAGAGCTACCACCTGCCCGCGCGGGTCCGCGTGGTGCCCGGCGCCGGCAGCCCCGACATCGTGCGCGACGGCCGGCCCGCGCCCGAGCTGGTGGCCGCCTTCCGCGCTGCCGCGGCCGAACTCGTGGCGGAGGGCGCCTGCCTCATCACCTCGACCTGCGGCTTCCTGATCTCGGTGCAGCGCGACATCGCGAGCGGCCTGCCGGTGCCTGTGCTGCTGTCCGGGCTCTGCCTGCTGCCGATGCTGCGCCCGATGATGGGAGAGCGGCCGATCGGCGTGCTGACCGCCTCGGCCTCGGCGCTGGGGCCGGACGCGATACGCGCCGCCGGTGTCGCCTCCGGGGACGTGCGGATCGGCGGCATGCAGCAGAGCGCGCTCTTCGTTGAGACCTTCCTTGCCGCAAAGACCGAGCAGCGCGCCGCTTTCGATCCCGGGGAGATGCAGCGCGAGGTCTGCGCCGCCGCCGAGGCGCTGGTGGCGCGCAGCCCCGAGATCGCCGCGCTGGTGCTCGAATGCGGCAACCTGCCGCCCTATGCCGAGGCGATCCGACGTGTCACCGGACGGCCGGTCTTCTCGATCCTCGACGCCGCCCGGCTGGTGAGCGGCGTTCCCGCCCCGCGCTGAGGGCGCATCCATTGGCCAGGACCGTGGCCGGGGCGCGCAACCGGCGCCCCGGCGCGTGTCAGCCGCCGAAGCTCTCGAGGAACAGGCGCTTGATGTCCGCGCCGCTGCAGGTCAGCGCGACCTCGATCTCGGGCCGTCCGGTGGCGCGGCGGGTGCGGCCGATCTCGGGGCCCTCCAGCACCACGTCGACCGGCGTGTACTCGACGCCGACGAGCTCGGGCATGACGCAGGCCATGACCGCCAGCGGGTCGTGCAGGCCGCAGCCCTCGGCGCCGACGGTGCGGTAGAACTCGAGGTAGAAGTGGCTCATCTCGCGCAGGAAGGCGCCGTGCGCGGGGTCGCGCCGCTCGAGCTCCTCGAAGTCCTCGGCGGTGAGCAGCACCTCCATCGTCACGTCGAGGCCGATCATGCGGATCTTCGCGCCGCTCCGCAGCACGATGTCGAGCGCGTGCGGGTCATGGTAGGTGTTGGCCTCGGCATAGGGCGTGATGTTGCCGCGCGCGTCGAGCGCCCCGCCCATGAAGACGATCTCGCGCAGGTTGCCCGCGAAATCGGGGTCGAGCGCGATGGCGTCGGCGACGTTGGTGATCGGGCCGATCGGGCAGAGCACCAGCTCGCCCTTGTGCTCGCGCGCCATGCGCACGAGGAACTCCGCGGCGCTCTCGGCGATCTTTGCGCCCTTGGGGGTCATCTCGGGCAGGTCGCCGAAGCCCTCGGGCCCGTGCACGTGGTGGCTCGGGGTGAAGGGCGGCAGGTGCAGCGGCTTGGCCGCGCCCTCGGCCACCGGGATGTCGAGCCCGGCGCGCTCGACGAGGTAGAGCGCGTTGCGCGTCGCCTGCGCGACGGTGACATTGCCGAAGACGGTGGTGAGCCCGAGAAGGTCGATCTGCGGATGCGCGGCGGCGTAGAGGATGGCCAGCGCGTCGTCGACCCCGGGGTCGGTATCGATGATGAGTTTCATGTCTGCGTCCGTCATGGGGGCCGGGGCTGCGGCCCGGCGGAATACCGGCCCGCTTTACCCTTCTCCGGCAGACAAGGAAACCACGAGGATGACGCAGGGTTCCGGCGCCCGCGCCAGCCCGCCTAGCCCGCCTCGGCGAATTCGGCGCGCAGCGCCTTGCGGCGGATCTTGCCGAAGCCGTCACGCGGCAGGGTCTCGCAGATGCGGAAGGACTTCGGCACCTCCTGCGGCCCTAGCCTTTCGAGGCAGAAGGCGCGCAGCGCCGCCTCGTCGAGCGCGGCCCCCTCTTTCGGCACGAGGCAGGCGATGACCTTCTGGCCCCATTCGCGGTCCTCGGCGCCGAAGACCACCGCGTCGCCGACGCCCGGCGCGCGCAGCAGCACCGCCTCGACGGTCTCGGGGTGGATCTTCACGCCGCCGGTGTTGATCACGTCGTCGCGCCGTCCGCCAAGGTAGAGATAGCCCTCGGCATCCAGCCAGCCGACATCGCCGATGCTCTGGAACCCGTCGGCGTCGCGCTCGGGCGCCGGCGCGTCCGGGCCGGTGTAATGGCTGCGCCCCGAGAGGTCGTCGGGCCGCATGAAGATCTCGCCCGGCGCGCCAGTGGGCTGGAGCCTGCCGCCCGGGCCATAGATGCGGATCTCGGTCTCGAAGCCGCGCCCGACCGAGCCCTGGTGGTCCAGCCATTCGGCGCCGGTGATCGTGGTCTGGCCGGTGTTCTCGCCCGAGCCGTACATCTCGGTCACCCGCGCGGCGCCAAGCACGTCGATCCAGCTCTGCTTGAGCCAGGCGGCGCAGGGCGCGCCGGTGTGGTAGAGCGCGTGCAGGCTTTCGAGTGTCGCGCCGCTTTCGGCCAGCCGGTCGATCATCCGCACCATCATCGTCGGCACCAGCATGGCGAAGCCCACCCCGTGCCGGTCGATGGCCCGCAGCGCGCGCAGCGCGTCGAAGCGTTCCATCAGCACCAGCCGGTTGCCCTCGAAGAGCCCGTTCTGCGCCCAGGTGAAGGGCGCGTTGTGCGACATGGCCCCGCAGACGAGCTGGGTCTGGTCGCACTGGAAGCCGAGCCGCGGCGCCACGCGGCCCCAGCTTGCGCCGGGCACGCGGATGAAGGGGCGGTCGTCGCACATCATCTTGGGCAGGCCGGTGGAGCCGCCCGAGAGCACGATCTTGCCGGGGGCCGGGACGCGGTCCTCGACCGGGGTCGCGGGCAGGCTTGCCGCCAGCGCCTCGAACTCCGTCAGGGAGATGTCCCCCAGCCCTGCGCCCTGCCCCACGAGCAGCGCCGCGCCGCTGCGCGCCTTCATCGCGGCGGCGGTCTCGGGCTTGATGCCCGGGTCGAGCACAAGGGTCGTCGCGCCGATGCGCCAGACCGCGAGCGCGAGCGCCAGATGCGCGGGGATGTTGCCGAGCGCGAAGGCGACCACGTCGCCCTGCGCCACGCCGCGCGCCAGAAGCGCGTGGGCGTAACGGTCGGCCATGGCGTCGAGCCCCGCCCAGCTCAGGCTCTGCTCCTCGCCCTCGGCGGGCAGGAAGCGCACCGCCTCGGCATCGCCGCGCGCGGCGGCAAGCTGGCGCAGGCGCGCGCCGTAGCTGATCGGGGTCGTCGTCATGGCCGTGTCCTTGGTCGTTTCGGTCTCAGACTTCCTCGAAGAGGATCTCCTGCGCGCCTTCCCACAGCACCTTGGGGCCGATCTCGGCCAGCTTGTCGAGGTTCGAGGTCAGCGTGATGAAGTGGTTGCCGGCAAGCTGCCCCATCTTCGAGGCGAAATGCACCCCGCCATAGGCCAGCAGGATCTCGGTCTCGGAGATGCCGCCCGGATAAAGGATGAACTGGCCCGGCGCGGGGAAGCTGGTGTGGTTCTCGTAATCGACGCCGAAATCGGTCTCTCCGAGCGGGATCCACACGCCCTCGCCGGACCAGCGCACGTGCACTACCTGGCTCTTGTAGGGCATCTGCGCGCGGAAGGCGGCGACGGTCTTGGGCGCGGCGGCCTCCTCGAAGCGCGCGTCGAACTCGATGCCCGCGATGGTGACTTTGAGCTTGGTCATTGGTCTTGGTCCTAAGGTGAGGTCAGTTGATGAGCCCGAAGAGCCGCGGCAGGAACAGCGACAGGTCGGGAATGAAGGTCACCGCGATCAGCATGGCGAAGAGCCCGGCGAGCGGCCAGCCGAGGCGGCGCGACACCTGCAGCACGGTGCGGCCCGCGACACTCGACGACACGAACAGCGACACGCCGTAGGGCGGCGTCACGGTGCCGATGGCGCAGTTGAGGATGACGAGCAGCGAGAAGTGGATCGGGTCCACCCCCATCTGCGCCGCGATCGGCGCCAGCACCGGCACGATGATCAGGATCGCCGCGATGGTCTCGAGGAACATGCCGACGAAGAGGAAGAGCAGGTTGGCGATGATCAGGAACATCACCTGGCTCGACGAGACCCCGGCGATCCATTCGCCCAGCAGCTTCGGCACGTTGGCATTGGCGATGAGCCAGGAAAAGACGCTGGCGGTGCCGATGATCAGCATGACCGCGGCCGAGAGCGAGGCGGTGCGCAGGATCAGCCCCGGCAGCGCCGAGAGCTTCAGGTCGCGGTAGACGAAGGCGCCGACCAGCAGCCCGTAGAAGCCCGAGACCGCCGCCGCCTCGGTCGGGGTGAAGATGCCGCCGAGGATGCCGCCGAGGATCAGCACCGGCATGCCCGCGGCGGGCAGCGCCGCCCAGCCGGTGCGGCCGAGCCGCGCCATGGTGAAGGGCTCGGCGTCGCGGTAGACCTCGCCGCCCTTCTTCGCCTGGAAATAGGCGATGACCATCAGGATCACGATGCACATGAGCCCCGGCAGCACGCCCGACACGAAGAGCGCGCCAATCGAGACGTTGGAGACCACGGCGAGGATCACCATCGTCAAGCTCGGCGGGATGACCTGCGCGATGGACCCGGCGCAGGCGATCAGCGCCGCGCCGAAGTCGACGTCATAGCCGCGCCGGCGCAGCTGCGGCTGCATGATCGCCGAGATCGCGGCGGTGTCGGCCGAGCCCGAGCCCGAGATCGCCGCAAGCCCGGCAGCGGCCACGCAGCTCACCTGGTAGAGGCTGCCGACCACCCAGCCGATCAGCGCCGAGGCGAAATCGACGATGCGGCGCGAGATGCCGCCCGCGTCCATGATGACCCCGGCGAAGACGAAGAACGGAATGGCCATCAGGGTGAAGGAGTTGAGCCCCGCGAAGACGCGCTGGCTGACGATGGCGACGGGCACGTCGGTGGTGGTGACCAGCGCCAGCACCGCCGAGGCGCCCAGCACGAAGACCACCGGCACGCCGAGCGCCAGCAGGAAGAGGAAGGCAGAGGCGATGACCAGCATTCAGAGCGCCTCCTCGGCGTCGGGTTCGGGCGGCGGGAACGGGTTGTCCCAGCGCTGGAGCACCGAGAGCAGCAGCTCCAGCGCCATGTAGCCAGCGCCCACCGGCAGGCAGAGGTAGACGTATTTCATCGGCATGCGCAGCGCCGGCGAGCTCTGGAACGTGCCCATCTTCAGCAGCGGCAGGCTGCCCCAGGCGAGCACCGCGAGGAAGGCCACGATGACCAGCGCGATGGCGATCAGCGCGACGCGGGCATAGGCCAGCGGAAGCTGCGCCGGCAGCATGTCGATGGCGACGTGCTGGCCCTTGGCGACGGCGACGCCCGCGCCCATCAGCACCAGCCAGATCTGGCTGAAGGTGGCGATCTCGGTGGCCTGCGCGATCGAGTAGTTGAAGACGTAGCGCCCGCCGACCTGCACCAGCACCGAGATCATCATCGCGGTGAAGAGCAGGATCACCACGCCCGAGACGACGCGGCGCAGGGCAAGGCAGAGGCGTTCGAGAAGTGCGAACATGAACGGGCCTTCTTGCGGCAGTCAGGTCAGAGGCCCGGCCGCGGAGTGGGCGCGGCCGGGCAGTTGGGTCGGGTAACGGGGTTTACTCGACCGATTTCAGCATCTCGAAGAGCTTCTTCTGCGCGTCGGTCTCGAGGTATTTCTGCTGCACCGGCGCGGCGGCGGTGCGGAAGGCCTCGACGTCGGGGTGGGTGATGTTCACGCCGGCCGCCTCGAGATCGGCGAAGCGGGCGTTGTCCGAGGCGAGGTAGTTGGCGCGCTCGGCCTTGCCGGCCTCGAGGCCCGCCTCGTCAAGCGCCGCCTGCACGTCCTCGGGCAGCGCCTCGTAGGCGGCCTTGCCCATGATCACCGGGGCAACCAGTTCCAGCCAGCCGACCACGGCCCAGTCCGGCGCGACCTCGTAGAACTTCTGCGAGTAGAAGTTGGTGTTGGCGGCCTCTGCCCCGTCCACCACGCCGGTCTCGATCGCGCCGTAGAGCTCGGTGTAGGCGATCGGGGTGGCATTGGCGCCGAAGGCGTTGAACGTGTCGACGTGGGCGGGGTTCTGCATGGTGCGGATCTTCAGCCCCGCCATGTCCTCGAGCTTCTCGATCGGCTTCTTTGTCATGATGTGGCGGGTGCCGGCCGAGAAGACCGACAGCAGGTGGAAGCCCTGCGCGTCGAGCGCGGCGTCGATCTCGGCGAGGACGGCCGGATCGCTCAGCGCGCGGTCCATCTGCTCGGCGTTGTCGAAGAGGAAGGGCAGCGAGAAGACCGAGAGGTCCGGCACGAAGTTGGCCAGCGTCGAGTTGGCGGTCACGGCGATGTCGACGGTGCCGATCTGGGTGCCCTGGATGCTTTCCATCTCGTCGCCGAGCGTGGCGTTGTCATAGACCTCGATGGTGGCCTTGCCGCCGGACTTCTCGGCGAGGATCTCGGCCATCTTGCGCATGCCGACGCCGTAGGGCTCGTCGGCATTGGCGTTGTGGCTGGCCTTGAAGGTGATCTCCTGCGCGAAGGCGGGCGCCGAGACGAGGGTCGCGCCGAGCGCGGCGCAGAGGGCGAGGTTGGTGAGTTTCAT